>JAGCCZ010000048.1 GCA_017651425.1 Bacteroidales bacterium | reverse complement strand
CACCACGCCCGACCATATCCTCTACGGCAGCGACTACCCCTATGTGGCCGAGCCGGTGCTCATCAGCGGCAAGCAGGCCTTGGAGGAGCGTCTCGCCTCGCACGGACTGAACCCACAGGACATCTTCACCGACAACGCCCGTCGGCTGTTCGGCGAGAACGTGCCCTTGAGACAATACGGCGAGCGCATCGTTCGCCTCGCCGAAATCGAGGTGGTGCCGGAGTATCTGGAAGCGTATCTGGCTTACGCAACAGAAGTCGGGGAGACCTCAGTGAAGGTGGAGCCCGGCGTGCTGACATTATTTTCGATGCAGACGAAGGAAGACCCTTGCAAAATCTACATCCTCGAAATCTACGCCGACAAAGAAGCCTACCAGAGCCATCTCCAGACCGCCCATTTCAAAAAGTACAAGGAAGGCACCGCCCAAATGGTGAAGTCGCTGAAACTGATCGACACCCAACCGATGGTGGGGATGGAGATGCTGGGACATTGAAAAAAGAAGGTTGTTTTCTTTCTTTGTTCGGAGAAAAGTTGTATTTTTGCGGATTGAAAAAAATCACCCTAATATATGGGTGATTTTTTCTTGTTTCTAAGATATTGCTATTTTTTTGATTATACAATGAATTATGGCATTAGAAGTATTACACCATCAAGCCAAGACACACGAAAACGAGCAATTTCGGCGCGTAGTTAAGATTATGGATGCCGTATTCATCAAGCATGGGTTTGACGGTATTTTGGTCGGTAATCCCTTCAATGAGAACTACCAGCGTTTTCGTGCTGATGCGATTTTATTTTATAATCATGGAGTTGTAATCATTGATTTTAAAGATTATTCTGGTCAGTTGATTCTTCCCCGGGGTGATGATGAATTCAAAAGTTACCCTTGGTATGCAGAAAAGGTATCTGACCATCAAGCTATCGAAGTTAAAGCGGGGGCTCACTTCCTGAATCCGTTTCTTCAGCTTGCATCTTATCGAAACGCCTTTCGGGAGATCGTTGAGCACAATTTAATTCTTAAACAGAAAATCAACACATCTAGAGTTTGTATTGCCAATATTTTTTCTGGTCCACTTGTGTTGACAAATAAGGTTCCAGGCAAATACCCTTACTATAAAATTGTACAAGAGTCTGAGATTGGCGCTTTGCTTTACGACCTGAACAATGACAATGCTTATGATGAAAATATTGGGGAAGCCGTAAAGAGAATATTCCCTGCTGACGAATACGTTCAGGAGTATACTGTAGAAACTGAGATTATTCATAAGAAGGACATCATTGTTGGCGAAGAGGCAAAAACGACTATTGATACCTTCATGCGAACCGAAGGCAATGACATTCTGGTTCTTGCTTCAATGGATGTTTCCGAGCGTGATAATTGGGCAAAATATCTATTCTCAATTGCTGACAACTACGAGATTCCGGAAGTTCAAGGTTTGTGCCATTCAAACCGCATTAGTCGACGGTTACGCTCCCGTGGAATTGAAGCAACGAGTCTTTACTCATTTATCTATGGAGGAAACGAAAAGACCGACAACAATCAAGAAGATGATGATAAAGATGAGTGGGCTATTCAGGTTATCCCTCTAAAATCCGATTCTGGTTTGGACGAGCGTGCTTTACTGATTGTGTATGATGCACATCTTGTCAGTCGAAGTCTTTCACAAACGGACTTGCTTCGTTTTGGTTCGGGGCGCTTGCTTGAAGATTTCATTACTTTTGCAGATCCGTTATCTAAGAGGAAAGTTGTTTTCATTGGTGACCCATATATGCTTTCCTTCGGCTCAGCCGATTGCTCGGCTGTCAGCATCACAAATCTCAAAAACATTTGTGGTGAGAGGATTATCCATTATTACCATCAACCTGTCATAGATTCGCAAGATTCATGCAAAGAGTCATTGAGATGTAGTTTGGCACAAAGCATTGACGAACAATTGTTTAACAAGTTGAGTTACTCTTTTGAAGATGGCTCTATTGTCGAAATTGAAAGAGATGAAATCGTAGAAAAAATGAAGGAATGGTTTGGCTATCCATTCCTTCAGGAACCACAAAAAGCGGTCTTGTTTTTCAAGAAAGGTGATTGTCTGGAAACAAACATGTGGATTAAGAATCATTGCTTAAACAATGGTAAAGACCTTGCGCCTGGTGACTTAATCATTGCAAATAACAATATCTTTATCCCAGACGAAACAGGATTTGGTAATCCCAAACGTGTCTTGAACGGAATGTACTTCACTGTGAAAGAGATACGGGAGCACATTTGCGAGGAGATTTCCATCAAAGGATTCTCACATCCGGTCCTATTGTCATTCACTAAAATAGCTGTGAATTGCCTTAGTCTGAGCGGTCATAATGCGGAAATTTGGGTGCTTGACAACTACTTGTCTAGCATAGATGAACTGGCAAAAGAGGAGCAGATAGCAGTTATTGTTTTCATAGAAAGAAGAATCGTCGGACTGAAAAAGAAATTCCCTTTCAAGGATAGCGAGTATTATCGGCAATTAATGAATGATTCCGACTATCGGGTACTATCAGAAAAAGAAAGAACCGATATAGAGAGCTTGATTCAGAATCGAATGGTCAAGAAAGAAGAGCGAACACAAGTCTCGACAACCAGGACAGTGCGTTCCTTGCTTAAACGATTCTATGATAAATATGAGAGTGTCATTCAACGACAGGCGAGGGAAAATGACCAGCTCATCAATGCTTTATACGCCAAATATGCTTGGGCAATTACCGTCCATAAAGCGGTAGGTTCAGAATTCGACAATGTTATTCTTAAGGGGTCACGCACAGAAAATGACGGCATCTGCAATGAGTCATATTTCAGATGGTTATATAGCGGAATTAGCACTTCAACTGGCACTTTCTACATTGCTCAACCGCAACATGTAGATCCGTTCATGAATTGTAAAGTCAGCGAAACAGAATCAGGAGTCAACGCATCAAAGCAGCTTCTCATTTATGACTCGTATACCATTCCACAAGGTTTAGTAGAGAGAGTAAGATTGGAGAACACAAATGTTGCTGCGGCAATTTGCGAACTTGCTAAGGCCATTGAAGTGGAGGGATGTAATTTGGAAGAGGTAAAAACATGTAGCGAATATTTGACAAAGGCCATTTTTTCTATATCAAATGAAAATAAGAAGAAGTTGGTCATTGACATTCATAACAAAGGAGCAAAAGATTCATTTGGCGTTTCCTCTATACTGATGGAACCAAACGAATTGGTCGATAGTAATGCTATCAACCAGGCCATTAATGACGTAATGTCTAAACCTTCTACTAAGATGGATGCAATTGGATGTCCAAAGTACATTTGTGAAGTTCTGGATTCATTCAAAAAAAACATGTTGGAACAAGGCATTTCTCTTGAGTTTGTTTTAGCAAAGGAGTATCAAGTTGTATATGAGGCTTTTTCTAGTATAGGTAAAGCTAAACTGCGTTTTTGGTATGGGACTAGTCAAGATAATCACACTAAGGGCTTCATCAATAAAATAGAGACTTTTGACATTTCTGATTCCAACATTATTACTATAATAAAGAACATCGTGTTACAATCAGGAAATAAGCTGTAAAAATCAGGGAGAAATGAATCATGTCAAGGAATAATAACTGGAACGTTAACGATTACACGCCACGTTCTTCTACTGAAATATATGACCTCAGGCGGGAAGGTCATTTAGACGAAGCCAGACAAAAGGCTGAAGAATTACTGCGGCAAGACAATACAGACCAGGACGTATGGAAAGCATACGCTTGGACTTTGATAGACATCTGTAAAAGAGAACAGCAACAAGGGAACAACGAAGGTGCTCGCCAAATTTCAGAATACTTATCTCAATTGAAATTCAACACAATAGGTGATGAGTTTGCTGAAACATTAGTCTACAAAATACAGCAATTGAAGCTGATGGTTAATCCATTCTATACGCAGATTCAAAAAGCAAAAGAATTGAGCCAAAATGGAAATAATGATCGAGCTTGGGAGATCCTGCATCAACTCGCCGCAGATGGTCATTTGCCGAAAGAAGCCCACGAGAATTATGGATGGACTATTTATCGTTATTTAAGGGATCATATTTCTACTCTGAACTCCGTAGAGGTACGTACCCATCTGCGTGATTATATCAATCTCAAGAATGAACGACCATCCAATCTTCATTCTCAAATATTGAATTTTGCTCTTAACTATTCAAAACAAGATCAGAATTTCAAATTAGTATCTTTCCTCCGCCTTTGGGGGCCTGATAACCTACGAAGCAGTGATTTTGAAGATTCTCGCGGAAACGATGGGAAATCAATTCCTTCATTGATGTATAGAATTGCGAGGGCGGTCGTGAACTATCCTCTTAATGAGGTCCAGGAGTTTGTCGCACTTCTTCCTCGTAGAAAGGAGGAATTCATCGAGATGATGAAAGAGCATTATTTCTGGAAGTTGTACCATAGTACAGAAGGCGGTGCAGATTCATCATCTTGGAGCTTATTTGAAGAGTACCTGGCATTCTTCCCGGACGCACCGGCGTCATCATCACATTCTAAAGTGCTAGGGCTCGCCGAGCGAGTAATGAAGGAAAACAATGCCTGGCGTTTCTATGACTTCTTTAGACAATGGAATCCGGAAAAGTTAAGGGATGCTGACTGGAAAGAAGAACAAGGTGATAATGGGGAGACATACAAGCCTCTTGCTGTCAAATCATTAAAAAAAGCACGAGAGGCCGTTGAAACACTTTCCGATGAACAGATTGGTGACCTGCAATGGTTGATTGACCTTTATAGTACCGCTGTTGAGAAGTTTCCTGATGATGACTGGAATATTCGGTCAAAAGCGTTGCTTCATTTGCGTGCTGGGCAACTGGAAAAAGCAAAAAGCATTTATAAGGATTTGTGCCTGAAGATGGGTGAGAAATACTACATTTGGAGCGAGTTTTCAGACTGCTGGAAAGATCCAGGAGTCAAAATCGCTCTTCTATGTAAGGCGCTTAGTCTCGAAAAAAATGAAGACTTCATCGGCAAGATACGGCTGGAATTGGCCCGCCAGCTAATCAAAGCCAAGAAGCACGATAATGCGGTGGTTGAACTTGAACAATACAAGAAGCATTATACAGAGAAGGGATGGCGTATTGATGCAGAAGTTGATGCCCTTTTGGGACAATGCTCTTCTGCAAAACCAGCCAAAGATATGAATGTGGCCTTCTATGAGGAGAACATCCCGATTGCTGAAGAACATGCTTATGCCGACATCCCTTATACGGAGATGGTTCTTGTTGACAAGTGGAAAAATGACGATGGAAAATCAATGATGACCTTTGTTGATGGAGATACAATAGAATTTGCCACGAGCAAAAAGAGATTTCCGACGTTGCGCAATAGCCACGAAGGCCAAGTCTGGAAATTCAAACTGTATAAGGACGAGACGGTAAAAACTATTCCCGATATGTATTCATGGCGACCTCCGAAAAGGGAAACTATCATTAAATATATTCCTTTGATTGTATCTCCTTCGGAAACTGCCGACTGGTTAACCCTTCCTGTTAAGTATGGATACATCCAGCATGTGAACAGCGAGAAGAAGGTCTACCATATCTATTCGACTGACTCGAACCTCGTTTACGAGCATTTTGAAGAACAAGCATTGGAGAAAGGAAATTTCGTTAAATTTCGACAATACACAAAAAAGGTCAAAGAGGAGAAGAAAGTTTTCTTTAAGGACATCAAGAAATGTGATGGGTCTGAAGGTATTACTCAGTTTAAATGTAGAATAGTAGCCGTTGACGACGTAAACGAACAAAAACAATTATTCCATTTTGTTTTAGGACCCGAACTGATTTCTGGTATCCTGCATTATAACCAAACGGAATTGCGTCCGGCGATTGGAGATTTCATCAAGATCCACTACTATGTGAGAAAGATTGAAGATAAAAAGAATCCTGGTCAAGAGAAGAAAGTAGTTGAAGTGCTCAGAGCGGAAGCAACTGAAGAGGTCAATAATAATCTGATTAAAAGCATCGAGGGAACGTTGGAGCTTAAATATCGGGACTTATACAGCGATGGTGAACCAGATTTTGCTTTTATAGGTGACTATTATGTCCATAAATCAATTCTAGATAAGTTCAATATCCATTCTGATTGTCACGTAACTGCAAAAGCAATATACACTGGTGATGGCAAATGGAAAGTTTATGAGATTGCACTATAATAATGAGCAATGACAAATCGTATTTTTCGTATCAACAATCATTACAAAATCAATATGAAACACACCCTTCTGATTTTCGCCGCCGCCGTCGTTTTATTGGCCGGCTGCAACAAGACAACAAAAACAGACAAAGATATGAACACTTTGACATTCAACGAGAAACAGGCGGCGGCAATGTCGGCCATCGCCTGCTACGAGGCGCAAGGCGACCAAACATCGTTAGCCACCGCCATCAACGAGGGCTTCGACGCGGGGCTTACCGCCAACCAGATCAAGGAGGCCCTATCGCAACTCTACGCCTACACGGGCTTCCCGCGTTCACTCAACGCATTAGGCACCCTGCAGAAGGTGATGGAGCATCGCGGTGAGGTGGAGATCGGTACCGAGTCCACTCCCCTACCCTCCAACTACGACGCCCTTAAACAAGGCACCGAAGTGCAAACCAAACTGTCGGGACAGCCCTTCGACTACAAGTTCTGTCCCGCCGAGGATTACTACCTCAAGGCGCACCTCTTCGGCGATATCTTCGCCCGCGACCTGCTCACCCACGCCGACCGCGAGTTGGTGACCATCAGTGCTTTGGCCGGCTTGGAGGGCGTGGAACCCCAGTTAGCCGCCCACGTGCGCGGCGCACGGAACATGGGTCTGACCGACGCCCAGCTGCTCGCCATTCCGAAAGTGTTGCAGGAACGTGTGGGTAAAATGGAGGCGCACCGTGTTGCTGTGGCCATACAGCAGTTGGGCATCAGCGATTCAGTTAACGACCACCTCGCCAGCGACATATACGTCCAGAACTACGTTGACTTGAAGTCGAACTGGCGCAGAGGCGAGCCGAACACTGCATACGCGCAGTACTTCATCGGCAACAGCTACCTTGCGCCCTACGACGGCGGCATGGTCAACGTGACCTTCGAGCCAGGATGCCGCAACAATTGGCACATCCACCACAAACAGGTGCAGGTGCTGGTGTGCGTGTATGGCCGTGGCTGGTACCAGGAATGGGGCAAACCCGCTGTCAAGTTGGAACCCGGCGTGATCATCGAGATTCCCGAAGGCGTGAAGCACTGGCACGGCGCCGCCAAGGACAGCTGGATGCAGCACCTCACCTACCACAAGGACGTGCAGGAAGGTGCAAGCAACGAGTGGCTGGAACCGGTCAGCGATGAGCAGTATGACACATTGAAATAATTGGACAAGGTTCCATGAAGAATCCGCAATCTGGGTAATGGCTTGGGTTGCGGTTTTTTTTGTACTTTTGCGGCAAAACAACAGCAATGAAGAAAGAGATTGACCCTCAAGACTCGCCGCGCGGATTCGCTTTTGAGCTGTGGAAGACGGCTGGGATGCCGAAGGTGACCATTTTCAAGACCTTCGATATCACCCGATTGATCAAGGTCGCCAAACGGAGCGGGATGAAGACCAATATGCTGATGTGCTGGTGCATCGGACATGCGGCAAGCCCTATCAAGGAGTTCTATACGCTGCCTGTCGGTGGGCATCTGTGGCAGTATGATCGTCTGGCGGTCAACACCGTTGTGAAGACCGTGAACGGCACTGTCCGCCTCTGCGATATTCCTTTTTCGGAGGATACTCATCAGTTCAACGAGGACTATCTGCGGCTAACCCGCCAGGTGCACGACACGAACGAAGACCATCTTCTCGGCGACGAATATATGGCCGTTGACACTTCGACGTTGGTGGAATGCGAGATTGACGGTGTGGCGAGTGTCTATTCCGAACTGTTCACCAATCCCTTTTTGGCTTGGGGCAAATACCGCCGAGGGCTCTTCAAAACGACCTTGCCCATCTCGTTCCAATTCCACCACGCACAAATGGACGGTTTCGAGGCGGCGTGCTTCCTCAACAGGCTGCAGGAAACCATCAACGGACTCAAAATACTATAAATACCGCTTTTTTTCGGTCAGTTGAGATGGATTTTTGATGATTAAGTGTTCGATGTAAGCCTGCACGCCATGGCCGCCAACATAATTGTCAACAACATTTTAATATTATTCTCCATGGGGTTTGAACGAAGCGAGTAAAAATGTCGTATCTTTGCCGCTCAAAAATAGAACAGCCCCATATGAAAGTTAAAACCCTCATCATTGCAACTTTCGCCCTGCTTGCGGCGGTGAGTTGCTTCGGACAAAACAAAAAGTATAAAAACATCTACGACATCGCGGTCAAGGATATCAAAGGCAATGACGTGTCGCTGGCCGACTACAAAGGCAAGGTGTTGCTGATCGTCAATGTGGCGAGCAAGTGCGGGCTCACCCCGCAATACGAAGGCCTTGAAGCCCTCTATCAGAAATACAAGGACCAAGGACTGGAGATCCTGGCGTTCCCGTGCAACCAGTTCCTCGAACAGGAGCCCGGCACGAACGAGGAGATACTGGACTTTTGTTCTGTCAACTACAATATCACATTCCCTTTATTCGACAAAATTGACGTGAACGGCAAGGAGGAGAGTCCGCTCTATACGTTTCTGAAAGCCAAAGCCCCGTTCAAAGGCTATCCGGAAGGATATGAGAAATTCGCCTCACAGCTCACTATGATTCATCAGAAAACCGGTAGTGGTTTCGAGAAAGGCGATGCTATCAAGTGGAATTTCGGTAAGTTCTTGGTCTCCAAGGACGGCAAAACCATCCTGCGTTTCGAGCCGATGGTATCGCCGGAAGATATGGAAGCGGAGATCCAACGCTTGCTGGCGAAATAATGGGAAAGATGCGGCACATTAACAGATTATACCTCATTTACTGAATAGAAATTTCAGTTTTTCTAACAACACAAATCAAAACAACAAGAATAATGACCTTGCAAGAAGCCATTGTTGCCCGCCACAGCGTGCGGCAATACATTGAAAAGCCCATCGAGGCGGAGAAAGTCCAACAATTGCAAACCCTCATCGACGAGTGCAACCGCGAGGGTGGATTGCATATACAGTTAGTGACAGAGGAACCCAACGCCTTTGCCGGCGGGATGGCCAAATACGGTAAGTTCCGCGGCGTGCGCAACTACATCGCCATGATCTGCAAGAAGGGCGATGACGTGAAACTCGGCTACTACGGCGAGAAGGTGATCCTGTTGGCGCAAACGCTCGGGCTGAACACCTGCTGGGTGGGACTCTCCTTCCGCAAGCAACCCGACCAATACAAGGTGGACGACGGCGAGACGCTCGTCTGCGTGGTGTCACTCGGTTACGGTGCCAACCAAGGGGTGCAGCACCCACAGAAACGGACTCTCGCCGATGTGACGGACGACCGCCGCACCGCCGACCACGGGAAGCCCTTCCCCGAGTGGTTCGTGCATGGCGCGGAGGCCGCATTGTTGGCACCCACGGCCGTGAACCAACAGAAGTTCGTGTTTGTCCTGCACGATAACAACCGTGTGGAGGCCAAGGCGAAGTTCTCCCTCATCGGCTATGCCAAACTCGACCTCGGCATCGCCAAATGCCACTTCGAGATCGGCGCGGGGGAAGGGAGTTTTGAGTGGTTATAGCATTTGTGCGTGACACCTCTCCGAGGCATCACCACACGATTGACAAACAATTTGTATATTGAAAAAAAATGAGGTGAGGTTAAGGCTGTTCATCGGAAAAAAGTGTATCTTTGCATTTTGGGATAAGGAAAAACTAATACTTGTTATGAGCAAATATGAGATTCCATTTTTAACAGCTGCCGTGCAGGCTTTCGGACAACGTTTCGCGATGCCCCGACAAGCAGCGTTCAACTACCTGCACAAGCACAAAGGACTATCCTTCCTGATTGAGTTTTACGATGTGGAACATCTTCAGTCGATGGATGAAACTATAGACGATCTGCTCATTATTTGCCAACAAAACGGAGGTTTGCTTGCATGAAACTATACCACGGTACAAATACTGACATTGAGGTGATAGACCTCTCCCGAGGCTTGCGACACAAAGACTTCGGCAAAGGATTCTATGCAACACCAGACAGAACAACTGCTGTACGTATGGCCCAAAAACGAGCTCGACTTTTTGGAGGGGAAGCCACGTTGATAACCTACGAATTTGACGAAACGACATTGCCATCAGATTTGAAGATAAAACGATTTCCTGAAAAAGCTACTGTAGAGTGGCTTTTGTTTGTGGATGCAAATCGTGATAGAAAGAACACATCGTCCATTCACGATTACGACATCGTTATTGGCCCGATTGCTAATGATGGTGTTGTGCTGCAACTGACCAATTATCGTGAAGGTATTTATTCTCCCGAACAGGCCGCATTGTTGTTACAAGACAAATATCTTGACCAGCAATATTACTTTGGAACAGACAGAGCTCTGTGTTTCCTCCATAAAATAAATGTTGAAACCGTATGATTCAGCCAAATCATCACCAAATAGCGACATATCTTACCGACTACGCCTTGAGCGAGTTGGTGAAATATGTGATGGAGGACACTGGGAGCAGTATTGAGCAGGCAATGGAGAAAGTCTATAATTCCCCATTGATGGATATCTTGCAGGATGAGGAAGGCGAGTTGTATGTGCAAAGCCCAGCGTATCTGTATGAGCTGATGAATATCCAGATGACATCAAAATATAAGGATATTTGGTTTGGTTGTCTTCATGTTAAAACTCGTTCAAGAAATAATGAATTATTGGGTGATGTGGAAGGCGCATACGCCCAAACAATTGCAAAAGCCCATAACAAAGATGAATTTGTTTCTTTACTTAAAGAATACACTTTAAATTATGATCTCGAGTATGTCGAATTAGAAGACATATCCACTTTGCAATACCGTTTGTGGAACCAACTGCCAGTTTCCGAAGCGTTACTTGAAGAAGCGAAATCTTTACAAGATTACGGACATATTCGTTTCAGCACATTCCACACTTATTAATATTCCATTAACCGAACAAAGGAAAGATAGTCATGAAGAAAACTATACCCTTTGGGTGCCAAACTTCGAGATAGAATCGCACATTTACTCTTTGGGGATTTAGCAAAATCGACAAACAATATTAAGGCCTCTTAAAAATGTGTAAACATTAACCCTGAATTCATTATGAAAGATATGAGCGAACAACCCGATCGTAGTACACAGATTATCCGCACCAGTTGGATCGGCATCGCCGCCAACGTGCTTTTGGCCGCTTTTAAGGCCGGTGTCGGCATCTTGGCCAGCAGCGTGGCCATCGTGATGGACGCCGTCAACAACCTCAGCGACGCGCTGTCGAGCGTCATCACCATCGTGGGCACGAAGCTCTCGCAGCGTCCCGCTGACCGCAAGCATCCCTTCGGATTCGGGCGCATCGAGTATTTCAGCGCCATCATCATCGCCGTCATCGTGCTCTCGGCGGGCATCACCTCGTTCATCGAGTCGGTGAAGAAGATCTTCCACCCCACGGAGCCGAGCTATACGACGGTGACGCTCGTGGTCATCGTGGTGGCCATCGCGGTGAAGATCGTGTTGGGGCTGTATGTGAAACGCAAGGGCACGCAGCTGAAGAGCGACGCGCTGATTGCCTCCGGCTCGGACGCGCTGTTCGATGCCATCATCACCTTAGCCACCCTCGTGTCGGCAGGCATTATGCTGCTGTGGAACGTCTCCATCGACGGCTACCTTGGCGCGCTGATCTCGCTCGTCATCATCAAGGCCGGTATCGAGATGCTCGCCTCGCCCGTCAACGAGTTGTTGGGCACCAGCATCCCGGCGGAGCTCACCTCCCAGATCAAGCAGGAAGTCAGCGAGTTCGAGGGCGTGCACGGGGTGTATGACCTCATCCTCCACAACTACGGTCCCGACGTGAAGATCGGCTCGCTGCACATCAGCGTATATGACACGATGTCGGCGCACGACATCCACGGGCTCACGCGCAAGATCACCACGCAAATGTTCGTGCGGCACGGCATCATTATGACCGTCGGCGTTTATGCCATCGCCACCGGCAAAAACAAGATGTCAGAGTTACAGACGCAGGTGATACAGACGTTGTCCGCCCACCAAGAGATTGTGCAGGTACACGGCTTCTACTATTCGGAGCGCGACAAGATGCTTTCCGTCGATGTGGTCCCTGACATCTCCGTCCACGATGATGCTGCCCTCATCGCGCAGCTCACCGCCGAGATACAGCCCTTAGTGCCGGGAATGGATGTAGTGGTCGTGGTGGACCACAACTACAGCGAGTGAGGTCTCATTCCACCGCGCGGATCCTAACCGTGTCGCGCACGTCACGGTCGAGGTAGTAAATCTCCACCGCCTGGCCATTCCCGAGGGATTCCTTGGAAAAGAGATAGGGTTCCAGCTGCAAATTAAAGGTGTCGGTGATGAAACGCTGGCCGGAGGGAGTCATCAGCATCGCCACTAAACAATCCTCTTTTTCGCAAATGAAGCGGTACATCCGCCGACCATCGAACTCCACTAAGGCCACCTCTTTAAAATAGGCGGCGGTGTCGGGCACAACGATGGTGTCGCAACGGCCTTCCCAATGGGCTGCCAGCATTTTGCAACGGTCATCCAACACAGTGAACGGTAGTCCGGCCTCTTGCAAATATTGATTGTTATACTCTTGATAATAAGGAGAAAAGTCCAACCAATTCACATATCTTATTTTGGGAGCCGGCGGGAAAGACAAGGTTTTCCACAAATTGTCGGTGAAATAACCATATCCCTCAGACTCCACGCTGCACGCGCAGCGGGCCATCACCGGCCGGTCGGGGAAGACGGTGTGGTATAGTATCACTCTGTCCTCCAGACATATCGGGGCAAGCGGGTCCTGATCTCCGTTGAGGCGCATTCCGATCACCATAGCGGGGTCGTGCAGCGGCGGACGCCAGCCGTCGAACGGGCACGCCCGTGTATGATAGCGGAAATGCATACCTAAAATCCGTTCCGTCATCGGGTTGCGCTTGTCATACTCGCCGTTTCGCACCCCATTCGCCGCCGAACGGAAGGTCAGTCCGCTCCATAGCACAAAAACGGCGCACATCACCAAACCAGCCGCATACCAAAGCCGCACCTTCTTATTGACGGGATGCACCAGATTGCACCATATCAGCACAAAAAGAAACCATTGCGGTATGGGAAGAATGATGTTGTCGGGAAATGTGAAACAGAACCAATAGAGAAACACGCCCGTGCTGATACCGCACATCAAGGCATTGGGCCGCCACAACGGTGTGCGCTCCAACCAGGTGAATAGGATGATGTTAAGGAAGCCCACTATCTGCACGATCGCGGCCCATACCACGAACACGCAGAAGCCGCCGTTAAAATGATGATTCAGCACCACAGAAACCACGACCAAAAACAGGTTAAGGAACGGCATCACCTTGTATCTCAACTGCTTGCCGTGATTTGAAAGAAAGTAAGCGAGGTGTCTCATATTGATGAAAGATGGTGATAAATGGACAACGGAGGCGAGCACTGAATATTGTCTTGGAAAATCCTTTGCACGTAACTCCAAACCATATAAAAATAAATTCGCATTTTTTGCAAGCTTTGAAAAAGTTGTATCTTTGCAGTCGAACTATAAAAAGCTGTAAACCATAAATTGTTTCAAATGCGCTGAAAGATGGGGCACAACAGAAAAGACGGCAAGCCGGTGTGGCCGGAGAGTGCTGTGAAACAGGAAGAAGAGTAATCTTCATTTTCACAGCCGTTTGCCGAAGAAACCATTAGTGAAATCGCCCGAAATCACGGGTTGTATTGCAACCCGTGATAGTGGTTACAACAAAACTGTTGCGCGCAAACAACAATTTTTTTTGAAAAGTGCTGCATTTGCGCAACAATTTCTTACTTTTGCAATCCAAATAAAAGGAATTATGCTGACTGTCCGCCATATCCGCCACTGGTACGAACCGAAACTGCCGCACGCGGTCTTCATCAACAGCTATTTCGCCGGGATGATGAGAGACCACGACCTGCGCATTGAAGCGCCGCCCGGAAAATACAGCCTCCGAGTGCAGTTCGGCGGTCCGCTGCGTTTGGGGAAAAGCGGCAAGAGCATCGACCTGTCGCTGTCGTCCACCACAGAGGTGGAGATTCCGCAAAACGGAGAGGTCCTCTGCACGTTCCACGACCGCGAACGGCTCTGGAACATCCTGTTTGACATTGACCTCGTCCTATGGATCGTCTCGTGGTTCATCACGATGCCCCCGCTCTACAAGATTCTTTCCGATGCCTTCTTCGCAATTTGGCTGGTGCGGTTGGTGGTGATACGGAAGCGGTATTATAAGATAGGTTGTACAAATACCCAATAAATATGAACGCTTCAGAATATATTCAGAAACTTGGCCTTGAGCCACATCCCGAAGGCGGCTATTACCGACAACTGTTCGGTAACGACGAAACAGGCGACAAAGCGGTCTCCACCATCTATTATATGCTGACCGCCAACGATATGTCGGCGTTCCACCGTCTGCACAATATGGTGGAAATCTGGTATTTTCACACAGGCGAACCCCTCAATATCTATGTAATCGACCCGGACGGGACACTGGTCGTCCATCAACTTTCAGACCAAAATGAGATGCAGGTGATCATCTATCCGGAACAGTGGTTTGCTGCTGAAATACCGTCCAAGCGCGGTTTTTGTCTTGTCGGGTGCGCCGTCGGCCCGGCCTTCCGTTTCGAGAATTTCGAGTTGGCCAAGAAGGAGGAGTTGCTGAAACTGTACTCTCAGCACGGTGAATTGATTGAACGAATGTGCAAACAGTAACCCTGAACTCATTTTGAAATTTTTCTTTTGAATATCATAGTTACATTTTTAATTCCGATAGTGCGCAGGGAGCAATGATATAAAAAAATCTGATTGTGCATAGATAGCTCATAATATTATTCAGAATTATCTCTTTAAGTCTTGCAAAAAAACGGTATGATAATCTGCGTTAATCTGCGTGGTCTGCGGGACAATTATATGCCCGCCGAACTCGCAGAAATACGCAGACAAGGTATTTACAAGATTCAAGGGGATAATTCATATTTATTTTGAAAAAGTGTTGTCTGTGCGCAACAATTTTGATTATTTTTGCACCATTGAATTGAGACGAATTGATTTGTAATGAGTAAAACGAATACATATATCTGCCCTGTGTGCGGTTACGACAAGATGTCTGAACCGCCGTGTGACGATTTGGGATATCCAACATACGTTATTTGCTCATGCTGTGGTTTTGAATTCGGGTTCGACGACGAATCCAAGGGACTCTCATTTTCAGAATATCGGCAGCGATGGATAAACAACGGATTTCCCTTTTTCTCTGTCAAGAAGAAGCCAACAAATTGGAATGAACGGGATATGAGACGGCAGCTGGAAAATATTGGCAAGTAAACAACATTGCATTTTTGTTTTTATAAGACAAGTAAAGAAACAACATTCTATGATCGACCAAATTATCGAATACAACAAAACATTCGTGGCGCAGAAGGGCTACGAAAAGTATCTCACCGACAAGTACCCCGACAAGAAGTTGGCGGTGCTGTCGTGCATGGACACGCGGCTGACGGAGCTGCTGCCCGCCGCGCTCGGGCTGAAGAACGGCGACGCGAAGATCATCAAGAACGCCGGCGGACTAGTGATCTCCGCCTTCGACTCGGCGATGCGCAGTCTGATCGTGGCCATCTACGAGCTCGGGGTGGAGGAGATCATGGTGGTGGCGCACTCGCACTGCGGGGCCTGTCACATGAGCTACGATCACTTCCACCACGAGATGATCGCCCGCGGCGTGACCGACGAAACGCTCGCCACCATCCGCCAATGCGGCATCGACCTGAACCACTGGTTAGAGGGCTTCAAGGACACCCCGACCTCCGTCCGCAAAACCGTCGAGACCATCCGCACCCACCCGCTCGTGCCGAAGGACATCGTGGTGCGCGGGTTCATCATCGATTCGGAGACGGGGGCGTTGGAGGAGATTGGGAAATAACACGAAATTAAACTCAGGTGCGGAAACTATATAAAAATATGCTGTTTCCGCACTCGAGTTTGATATGAATATTTTTCTACTTTTGCAGCTGTAAAACAGACGCTTTTATGATTTTGAAGAACCTACTAATATTGATTCTTTTGCTCGTCTTAGGGTTAACGGCCTGCAAAAACAGCAACGTTAACAGCCTTGATGCTGGCACTTCACCAAAAAGCGACACCATTTCTTATGCCTCCGATACCCTCAAGGAGGTCAAACAATACGATGCCCAAGGCAGAAGAACAGGATTTTGGACGTATGAAGAATACGGATGGGTTAAAAACGAGCATTATGCCGATGGGGTGCTGGATGGACATGCCACCTATACGGATGACGAGAGGATCAATCAAAACGAAAGAATGAGAATTGAAATGGATTACTGCAGTGGGGTCGAATGCGGGGAAATGGAGATATTCTTTGAGGGGAAACCAGGCCTGCACTTAACCAATATCACCAAAGTAGATACGATGATTGAAGAATTTCAGCTTGATTATAGAGCGCATATCATGGAATATCTTCGTGACGGGAAGACACTTCGATGCGAGGGCGTAGGCTATTACGGGAACAGCGACTTCCTTATTACAGAAGGTTACTGGTGTGTCGGCTGCTGGAAAATATACGATGAAAAAAGCAAAACAATGAAAACAGTGACATTCAAAAAGCCAACATGCGCACTAGAAATAGGGTCATATATTCAGTCTTTGGGGATTTAACAAGACTCTGTAAACGGTGCCGATCGCCCATCCATATCCGCCACTGGTACGTGCCGAAGCCGCCCCGCACCCTCTTCATCAACTGCCTTCTTCGCAATTTGGCTGGTGCGGCTGGTGGTGATAAGGAAGCGATATTACAAAATGGTGACATCTTGATGTATCACGAAAATTGTATTTTTGCATTTTCAATAATTCATAGTTTATGAGCAATCCCCTTTTCAACATCCAATACGGCCTGTTCGTCATCACCACGTGTGACGGCGGCCGCGACAACGGCTGTATCAGCAACACTATTGCGCAGGTGGCCATGCAGCCTGACCGCATCTCCGTGGCCCTCAACAAGGGCAATCTGACCACCGAACTCATCCAACGTTCGCGCCGGTTCACTGCCTCCATCATCAGTGAGGCCGCCGACTTCGAGCTGTTCAAGCATTTCGGCTTCCAGAGCGGGCGCGAGGTCGATAAGTTCGCCGACTTCAAGGACTGCCGCCGTGTCGCCAACGGCACATTAGCCGTCACTCGCGGCACCAACGCTTTTATCTCCGTCGAGGTGGAGCAGATCGTTGATCTCGGCTCCCACGTCCTCTTCATCGGACCCATCTCCGAGTCGGAAGTGCTCAGCGAGGTACCTTCCGCCACGTATAGCTACTACATGGAGCACATCAAGCCGAAGCCGCAACCTGTGGGCAAGACCGCCGAGGGCAAGACCGTTTGGCGTTGTGTCATCTGCGGTTACGAGTATGTGGGCGAGGAGCTCCCGGAGGACTTCATCTGTCCCATCTGCAAACATCCCGCCTCGGATTTCGAGAAGGTTGTCGTGGAAGCTAATGCGCCCGCAAGTGCAAGCAAGTATGCCGGCACGCGCACGGAGAAGAACTTGGAGGCCGCTTTCGCCGGCGAGAGCATGGCCCGCAACAAATATACCTACTACGCTTCTGTGGCCCAGCGGAACGGCTACGAGCAAATTGCCGCCCTCTTCCTGAAGACTGCCGACAACGAGCGCGAACACGCCAAGCTCTGGTTCAACCATCTGGGCGGCGTGGGCACGACCGCCGAGAATCTGCTGCACGCCGCCGAAGGCGAGAACTACGAGTGGACGGACATGTACGACAAGTTCGCCTGCGAGGCCGACGAGGAGGGATTCCACGAGCTGGCCGAGCAGTTCCGGGCCGTCGCGGCCATCGAGAAGCACCACGAGGAGCGCTACCGTGCCCTGTTGCACAACGTGGAGGCCGCAGAGGTCTTCCGCAAGAGCGGTGTCAGCATTTGGGAGTGCCGCAACTGCGGTCACATCGTCATCGGCACCGAAGCCCCCAAGGTCTGCCCCGTCTGCTTCTACGCCCAGGGCTGGTTCGAGATCAACGCGGAGAACTACTAACAATAGTATAATACTCAAAAGGCATGAAAAAGCCCCTCCTTGTCCTCATCACCTTTTTGCTGGTCATTAGCGTGCAAGCGCAGCAGCGCGACCGGTTAGGCGAACTTGATGTGGTGTGCCGCAACGAAATCGTGACCCACACCTCCGTGGCCCCCGACGGCACGCTTTGGATGGCGACCAAATGTGGGGAAATCTACCGCGCCGACGACATCCATTCACCATGGCGTATCCTGAAAGAAGGATCTCTTGGGGGCGACCAAGGTGAAACCTTTGAGAATATCGTGGCTTTCGATCGCAACACAGCGGTCATCGTGGGCAACATGTGGCGCGGTTATTTCAGGCGGACAACTACAGGAGGCCAATCGTGGGATGAAATCAAGTATGACAGTAAACGGGGGTATGAGTGGTTTCACCCCGTTTGGCGCGGCCAAGGAGGAACGATGTGGACGGGCTCCCAGAACGGCTATTTGGCTTTCAGCACCGACAGCGGACGCACCTTCTCCGTACTGTTCAACACATCCTTCAACAACAAGACGGACATCCAGGACATCTATATGCTCACGGCCGACAGCGGCTGGATTGCCACCCGTGAAGGAGGGCTATACAGCACCTCAGACAACTGGCGTACCTGCCACCGCCTTGCCTCCCCATACGGCAAAGGGGTGAAACGTGTTCGACCATGGAAAAACTACCTGATAGTGATGCAGGGCAATAAAAGTTACTACACCGCAATCGGTGGGGATGGCCGCTGGCAAGGCACCCCTCTGGCACTACGGGACTTCGAGGTGGACACTGCCACCGGAATGTTGTGGGCGCTTGACGACAACAGGGAAGTCATCCTGATGGAGGACATCGACCAATGGAAATCGATGGGCGTGAGCGCGCTGTTCATCATTGGGATGCACGACGGCCATCTCTATTGCCGGGTCAACGAAGGGGTGATGCGTGTGGATGCCAACGGGGTGGTGGACCAATGTCCGTTCCTCACGGCTGAGAAGGCCCTCACTAAACCGGAAAAAATCGTCAAGCACGGGGATTTTCAGTGGGGCTTCGATGAAAAAAGCGTCTATCTCCGCGACCGCAAAGGCTGGTACCGCGTGGCACGTCCGCTCGACATTGCCGGTGCGACCCCTGATCCCGACCGCGAGGATCGCGTCATCATCCTGAACTATGCGGGGGAGAACTTCAGCGTGGACACTGCCGGCCGCGTGGAGCCTTACATTTACCCACAGCCGTTAGCTGACTTTGTTAAACCGGGATTGAAAAGTTTGGAGATTATGACTTTCTCGACGTTGGGGTACAATGTCTATAAAGAGACCATCGGTTTTCGGCGTGATGGCGACCGCTTGGTGGAGGATACCCGCACGGAAACCAGAGAGAGCTACGACCCTCACCTCCGCAACGGACCCACGAAAAGGACCACCCCGGTGGCTGTTGATGGCGATTCTGTTATCCGTCAACTGTCGGCATCATCTATGGAAAAGGCCCTGTTGACCCTCGGCGAGCGTTACCACCAATATCCCATCCCGCAAGATTTCGGTTTGGCCGATACCACGTTGGATTTGCACAAGGTCTATGCCGCCGGAAGCATACGCAGCACTAATCAGTACGGCTACAACGTCACCTTTGTCAACCAGTCAGGCGACACGCTCACGGCTTGGGGGCAAACCTCCGCCCACGTTGACCTTGGCGGAAGCACGCACTATCCGTGGCTTCTGCCGATGATAGTGAGATGGCACGAGGCAGAATTTTTTACCTACCAACCTGTCTTGTGGCAAGCTTTGCGCGAAGCGATGCCCGACAGTATGCTGCTGCGCGAGTATCTCGACAACAGCACCCTGCACCCAAGAAATACCCTGCAAAGCGGAGATTTGATATTCTTGAACAACAACCGGTCGGACATGGAGAAAGCCATCACGGCGAGTACGGGTGAATACACACACGTGGCACTGGTGGAACGCGACAGCGCTGACGATGTGTGGGTCGTCGAAGCCTCGCCAAAGAAGGGTGTGCAGCGCATATCCTACGAACAATTTGAAAGAAATCACAACCTCGGATTCTTCCGAGGGAATATCGACATCTACCGTCTCACTGTGCCTTTCGACACCCTTGCGGTCATCGTCCGCGCCAAAAGTCTCATCGGGAAGCCCTACGACAACGCCTTTCTGCCCGACAACGACGCCTACTACTGTTCGGAGCTCATCCAGGTGGCCTTTGGTGATATTTTCACGTCACAGCCGATGAACTGGCGCGATGCCGACGGCAATCTGCCCGAATACTGGACAAGGCATTTTGAAAAGCTCAATATGCCTGTCCCCGAAGGCGTTCCCGGCACCAACCCCACGGACATGAGCCGGTCGCCGCTACTGAAGAGGCTGAAATAACCAGTAAACGCTTACCTGGACGACTTTGCGCGGTGGGTGGCAAGTAATAGCATCAGCGAACCACCCATTGAAGTATTATTCTGTTTCATTCAAGAAAAGTTGTACCTTTGCAAAGTCTTTTGAATAGAGTGATTTTATCCGAAAATTCTATGAACGAACAACCTACAGGAAAAACCTACGTCGGCAGTGACGAGCTTTACGCCGACGTACAGCGTTGTATGCGATTGGTGGCCGAGATGAACACGGGCTACCACACGGAGGCGGAGGTGCGCGACTACCTGCGGCAGATCACCGGCTCGGAGATTGACGACACGGTGCGCGTGTTCCCGCCGTTCAACATCAACTATGGCAAGAAGACCACCTTTGGCAAGGGCAGTTTCGTGAACTTCGGCTGCACCTTCTTAGGCCTTGGCGGCATCACCGTCGAGGAGGGCGTTTTCATCGCGCCTCACGTGGTCGTCGCGACAGAGTTCCATCCCGAAGACCCTGAAAAACGGCATTCCCTGCTCACGAAGCCCGTCGTCATCAAGCGCAACGCCTGGATCGGGGCCAACGCCACGATATTGGCAGGCGTTACCATCGGTGAGAACGCCATCGTGGCCGCCGGCGCCGTGGTGGGCAAGGACGTGCCCGCCAACACCGTCGTGGGCGGCGTGCCGGCGAAGGTGATACGGGAAATAAGGAAGGAATCAAATCACAAATAGCAATGAAATTTCTAAAACCCCTGATGCCGATACTGGCGGCAGCCTACGGCACAGCTGTCATCTACGTGACGGCTATGCCGGTCGCGGGCGACAATCCGGGCTTCACGGGCGAACTGCTGACGTGGCTGCTCACCTTGGCGGGCATCGCCCTGACGCTGTTCCTCGTGCACCGTGTCGAACCGAAAGTGTTTCCCGAATCCGGACAATTTTCGCTCAAACTGCCGCGATTCCCCATCATCGCAGGACTGTTGCTGATAGCGCCGTTGTGGCTCGTGGCGAAAGAGTATATCGTTTACGGCATCACGTCGCTGGTCCATACCGTTACGATGGAGCCGCTCACCTACACCACCGCAGAGCTGCGCGAAGACCTTTTGTCCAGTGTACACGCCGTGCTGCTCGCACCAGTTCTCGAAGAGCTGTGTTTCAGGCAAATGGCCATATCTCCCTTCCGCCGTCGCGGCGCACAGATCGCCGTCTGCTTGGTGATGGCCTTCCTGTTCGGAATACTCCATGTGCGCAACTTCCCGGGGGCTTTTATCAGTGCCCTGTTCTACGGGATGGTGTTTATCTGGTCGCGAAACATCTGGTATAGCGTGGCGCTCCACGCCGGGTGCAACCTCACGTCCACGCTCCTCGCCGTTTACTGCTGGCTTGGGCTTGGGGAAATGCAGATGGCAAAAACGCCGGTGATCATCCTGCCGGATTGGAAAGTAATCGTCGCAAGCCTGTTGTTGGCCGTTGTGGGAGTTTGTTTGCTTCGTGCTGACAAGCCTTCGGCTGTTAGTTAGCCTTCGTGATAACAGGAAATAACCAACATCCCGATTCATTCAAGAAAAGCTGTATTTTCGCAGCGTCTTTTGAATAAAATGAGATAATGACCTACTTGGAAGACAGCCATCACCCAATGCCAAAAAGAACATAACATCGTTTTTACCATTTTCATCGTCCACAGACCATAAATTATGCTATTTTTGCGCCGATAAAGAAGAATCATTATGGGATTACATCGAAAGAATTATTACCAGAGACGAAAGCGAATGATTGAACAGCCGCTTGAGGCGCAGGAAAAGGAGCAGCGTCGTTTCGATCATCTTGTCTTTGCCGTACTTGCCGCGATATTTCTTTTCGCGATAGGATACTCGATTATCAAAAGCCATAATTACGGGATGGCCGCCATAGGTGTCCTGCTTCTTGGCTGGTTCGCTTGTTATTCTTTCCAATCGGAAATCCATAAGTATGCCAAGGAAAAAGGATGGGACTTTGTTGCCAAAATGACTTACGACAAGAAAACCGAGAAACCGCGCGAAGAGGCCCTGATACGCGAGGAACGGCTGAAGAATCCGATCGACACGGACACCCTCATCCTCGTGGAGCGGGCAACCGAACTTGAAGATTTGGAAATGATTCTCTTCGATTATGTGGAAGTGGAATGCGACAAACTCTGCGAGGACTTGCCTTTGTTGTGGAAAGTGGGCGAGTACCGCTATGCCATCACCTTTCCCTGCGGGATTTCGCGTATGCATTTGTACGCCCTCACGGACAACCTCATCACTTTCCTGGCCCCGGAATCCATTCACGCGTGGTGCCGCCCTAAACTCTTCAAGAAGAATATGGACGGATGGCTTTACCTCCGCAACGGAAACGACGACCTGCTCAAGGCTTTTTCGGCCGACGGAACCGTCTGGGACATCGAAGAGGATGACGCAATGCTTCTTGACGCACGCCCCCAAGCCCCGCATTCCACCTCTGGCTACAAGGAATATCCAGACATCGAATGGAGCTCCGCCGAACAGCTTGGGTTGTATTACTAATTTTCGCACCCTTGTGTCATCAAAACGACAAGCCACCGCTTCATTCAAGAAAAGTTGTATTTTTGCAGAGTTATTTTGAATAAAACAAATATGAAAGCACTCCTTATCAACGGCAGACCTAACGGCCTGCGATAACACGCACCGCACACGCCGATGCTACCGAGCCCGGCAGACCTGACGGCCTGCCAACCTTCGCGACCGTAACAGATTCGGATAACCGTTTTAGCGTAACGAAAAATCATGACACAAAACAAGTACGGCAACAAGTATCTCATCATCTGGCAGAACGATACATCGGCTTCAAGTCCAAACTTCTCGGCTTCGGTGATGAACTCCGAAGTCATCATCCTCGCCCGCCTCAACAACGGCGACAAGGTGCCTGTCCGACGAGAAAACGATATGGGCTTTCAAGGAGAAATTGACAAAGAAAGGTTTTTTGAACAATTGCTCGATAAATTCTACGCTTTCCTGGAGGAGAACCTTCACGGAATGTCCAGCCGAGTGGTCGGTTTTGCGCGGAACGCGGCCTACAACACCCTGACAAACCTGGTCTACAACCTGTGCCGGTACGAGCAAGTCATGCGACTCGGAATGAATTAAACATAATAACTAATTGATAATCAGAAATATACTACCCTCCCCTAAAAAGAAGAAAAAATCAAAAAACAGACCGAACTAAAAGAATATTATGTAGATTTGCAGCGTCATATTTTCAGATTTTGTTCAACGGACCTCGCATGGTCTGGAGGTATGGCGCGAAAATGGTAAATATAGAGGTTCCCAAAATATTTGTCCAATGAAGAATGTAATCAAAATTAGTTGCTTTTTTCTCCTTTTAATTGGATTTTTGGTTGTCTCCAAGGCACAAACAACCACGATTACCTTTACAGGACGGGGAACAAACAATCAATATGTACCATTACAGAAAATAGCTGTCGCCAATTTGACACGCCAATGGGAGGACACGTTGTGGTTTCCGGACACTATTCTGCTGTTCGGCACAACAAACATCGAAGATTATGAGAAACCGATGCCTTTTGGGTTGCTTCAAAGCGCGCCGAATCCTTTTGATGGAAAGACAACGGTCAGCCTGCAGATGCCTCAGAGTGGGATGTTGCATATAGATGTGTCTGATTCGCGAGGAATGCATGTCACTTCCTTTTCGGGCCATCTGCCGGAAGGAATACATGCGTTTCAGGTTCAGTTGCATAAACCTCAAGTTTACCTGTTGACTGCGCGTTGCCAGGAAAGCACTGCCACTTTGAAACTTGTAAATAATGGTCAGGCGGGAAGCGACAAGATAGTTTTTGCTGGAGAAGATAGAAACGTGAAGTTCGATGTGAACCTGAAATCAGCAAAGGATTCGAGTTTGCTCCCGTTTCAAATCGGCGATTTGATGAGATACACTGGCTATGCAGTGAAAAATGGGGAAGAATACACCCACGAAGTGACGAAGTATCAGCTGGAAGGAACAGATTTAGTCGTCTTCACTTTTGGAATATATGAGCTTCCCGAAGTGCAGACGGCGAATGTTACGAATCAAACCTCATTTTCCGCATGGTTTGGTGGCAATGTCTTGTCTGAGGGAGGAGGGACCGTGACAGAGAAAGGTGTGTGTTGGGACACGGTGCCTGAGCCGGCGATTACAGGCCGCCACGTTGTTTGCGGAGATGGTTTGGGCGTGTTCACCCATTTCCAACCCGCTTTGACTCCTTCAACCCGTTATTACGTTCGTGCATACGCAATCAACGAGGCTGGTCTATCGTATGGCGAAATCGTTAGCTTTGAAACCCTTCCGTTCAACTGCGGAAGCTCTGTGGTGGTAGATCACGAGAACAATTCTTACAATACCATACAAATAGGAAGTCAGTGTTGGACGAATGAGAACTTGCGCACGATTACCTCCCCGCGGACGGGAAGCTATATGGTGGCATCTTCGTCACCGTCACTTTCTACCAACAGCTATTGTGGAAAGCAGGCACGGTGGTATAACAACGATAGCCTGTCCAGTGTCCAGTCTGGCTGGGGCCTTTTGTATAATTGGAACGCCATGGCAGACACCTTCAACGTGACCATGGCCGAAACATCGCAAGGGTGTGCGGCGGGGCTGACCGTGAATCCTGTTTTCTCAGCTTATCGTCAAGGTTTGTGTCCACAGGGCTGGCATGTGCCGAATGATGTCGATTGGGATACGCTGCTGGTGTATTTGTCGAGCCAAACCGTCTATCGCTGTCTTGATTCGGTCAACTATATCGCTAAAGCCCTATCTGCCCAGACAGGATGGGCTTCGAGCACGAACACGTGCGCTGTCGGCTTTACTCCTGCGGAAAACAATGTTTCTGGATTTTCCGCCACCCCTTCGGGCTATTTCGGCACTGGATTTGGCGCGGCAATGGAAGCGTCTTCCTTTTGGAGTCTCTCTGGCAACCCCGAAACCCCACACAAAGCCCGGATAGTCAGGATGTCATTTGACAAGGCCGTAGTGGAACGCGAAAACTCCCCGAAATCTGAGGGTTATTCCGTGCGTTGTGTGCAGGATGTCCATTACACGCTCATATTTGATGCGAATGGCGGTGATGGAGCGATGCCAGACCAACTTTTCGACCAGGGCTTTCCTCAGTCGTTGCACCAAAACACCTTCACAAAGGAAGGATTTCTTTTCGTAGAGTGGAATACGGAAGCTGATGGTAGTGGCGTCCCTTATTCCAATGGTTCTGCCTTGACGTTGTCATCCGACATGGTTCTTTACGCGCAATGGCAGTATGGTTGTGTGGTGATGAGTTCGGGCGCTAATGAAGAAATCAGCAATAATGGGATTGTCGGTGTCAGGGACCATCAGAACAACCTTTATGGTGTGGTTCAAATAGGGAACCAGTGTTGGATGAAGGAGAATATGCGTTGCACCACGTCGCCGAGTACGGGATCGTATTTGATTCGTGATTTGGATGAAACATACTATACGGTGGCGTCAGGAAAGAGGGCTTTCTATCCGAATAATGATTCTGTTACCGCCATGGGACCTGCCGGTGTGCTGTACAATTGGTGTGCTGCGGTTGACACCTTCAATGCGTCGCATGGCGAGATGTCGGAAAACTCCACGGCACCGAACGTGAATTTTGTCGGTCACCGTCGGGGAATATGTCCTGAAGGATGGCACATTCCTTCTTTTTCCGAGTATGATGAGATGTTTGTGGCCGTTAATGCCAATCCCGCCAATCATTGCAGCGGTGTTAGCGGAAGTATCGCAAAGGCGTTGTCTGACACCATTGGTTGGACTTCTGCATATTATGGGTGTTTGCCGGGCAACAATCTCCATACAAACAATAGTTCCGGATTTTCTGCCTATCCATCACTTAATCAAGGCTGTATGTTTGTCACGGCGAACCAGTCGGGACAAAACACGGTGAATGTTCGCGAAGTTAACAACTATTCCGCAACGGTGTCAGGGGCAGTAGCCTCCAAGTCCTATGGCATGACAGTCCGTTGTGTTCGGGATGAAGCCCCGCGACACACGGTCTATTTCCTTGCCAATGGAGGAGCCGGGAAGATGGAACCGCAACATGTCCTTGTTACAGAATCCAAGCCTTTGGATGCTTGTTTGTTCCAGCGGAATGAATACACATTCACAGGCTGGAACACGGATCCGAACGGGAACGGGACATCCTATCAGGAGGGACAGATGGTCACTCTTGCTGAAAATTTGGTCCTCTATGCCCAGTGGTCCGCTGGAATGCTGGACTTGGACACCAGCAACAAGGTCTCCTGTGTGGTTGTTTCTCCCAATACCAATGAGACTTCTTACGGAAACCGAATCGTTTCTGTCCGAGATCATCAGAACAACAGTTATGGGGTGGTGCAAATCGGGAACCAGTGCTGGTTGAGGGAGAATATGCGCTGCACCACGTCGCCGAGTACCGGAACCTATATCGTGGAGTGTCCGGCGGTGAAATTTTCTTTCGGTGGCAAGAGGGCCTATTATTTGAACAATGATTCGGCTACCAACGTTGCCGGAAGAGGCTTGCTTTACAATTGGTGCGCGGTCATAGACTCCTTTGGCTTTTATGGAGAGACGGCCTATGTCCCGTTCAGTTCCGATGCCTTTTCGGCCACATTTGTCGGAAACCGGCGTGGAATATGTCCCGAGGGCTGGCATGTGCCTACATCTGACGAATGGGGGACACTGAAAGCGTATGTGTCTTCCCAGTCGGAATGCCAGTGTGATGGTGCTTCGTATAAATCAGCGAAATCACTTTCGTCAGATTGGGGTTGGAATTACCATTTTACGGGATGTGCGATAGGAAATGTGCAGCAGTTGAATAACATAACCGGGTTCTCTGCGTACCCTATGGGGAGGTATTATTGTGACTATAACCATGATAGGGCCTATTTCAGTGAGGCTGGCTCTTCCGCACGCTTCTGGACATCAACCGCAAAAATGGAAATTTATATGAATCATGATTATGAAGCAGCATACCAGCAAGAAACATACGTTGCGCATGGCAACTCGGTCCGTTGTGTAAGGGATTGATGGTTGCTATCACATGGAAAATGAAAAACGCCCACCGCCACCAGAAAGACGATTTCGGCGGCCCACTGGTGGGGCTCGACCCGACCGAGCGCGACTACGCGGAACGGTACTGGCGGAAGATGATTACAGACGGGCAAATCGACCTCTTCGACAACAGGGAGGAGCAGGCGCGGCAGTGCAGCGAGCCGTCGAAGCAGGCCCGCGAAATCTACCGAAAGCTCGGCTACAAGGAGGCTCCGTTCAAGAAAATGAAAATCTGTAGGTCACAGCGCCCTCCCGACTGAAACGCCAACCCCCACTAACAGGGGAAGTGCGCCTTGCCGGGGATAAAAGTTGGGTTAAGAATGAAAATATTTTTGGCTATAACTAATAATTTTTATACCTTTGTAGCCAAAAATAAATAGACTATTTTTCATGCAAATAATTGGTAGAGAGCAAGAAATAAAAGAACTACAAAGATTGAAAGAGTCGAACCAAGCGGAGTTTGTTGCGATATATGGTCGCAGGCGTGTGGGCAAAACTTGGCTGGTGAGGAGTTACTTTCAAGACCAATTCACTTTTTATACCACTGGCATAGCCCGTGGCAACAGAAAAGAACAACTCCAAAACTTCTACAAATCAATATGTTCCTATAGCAAATCGGCTCTTCAGCAGCCTAAGGACTGGTATGAGGCTTTTGATTTGCTCAAAGATGTGATTAAACGTTCCAGACAACGTAGAAAAGTGGTGTTTCTGGACGAATTGCCATGGATGGACACACAGAAGTCGGAATTTTTGAAAGCCATTGATTTGTTTTGGAACAGTTGGGGAAACATGCAGCAAAATCTGCTGTTTGTGGTATGTGGCAGCGCAGCCTCTTGGATGGTGAAGAACATTATCCGCAATAAAGGAGGCCTGCACAACCGTCTGACGTGCCATTTGCACCTTGAGCCGTTCACCCTCGCGGAGACCAAGGCTTATCTTCATTCCCAAGGAGTACATTGGACTGACGATCTGGTTGCAGAATGCTACATGGTGATGGGTGGCATACCCTATTATCTGCACTTGCTGGACCGTTCCATGAGTCTTGCACAAAACATTGACAGGCTGTTCTTTGCGCCTAATGCATTGCTTAAAGACGAGTTTGATATTTTGTACAAGTCGTTGTTCAACAAATCGGAAGATTACGTGAAAATAATCGCCGCCTTGAGCAAACGCCGCAGTGGTTACTCTCGCGAAGAGATTGTAAAAGCTACCGGCTTGGCCAACGGCGGTGGTCTGACACGTAAACTGGACGAATTGGAACAGTGCAGTTTTATCCGTCGCTATAATCCCGTCAAAGGAAGAACAGCAATATTCCAACTCATTGATTTCTACAGCCTTTTCTATTTCCAGTTTTTGAATGGTTCACGCCATTTTGACCGAGATGCCTGGCTGCACCTCCAAACTACTCCGCGCCATAACACCTGGCTCGGTCTAAGTTTTGAAAGGCTCTGTTTCGCCCATATTTATGCGATTCAAAAAGCACTCGGTATCACAGGAATCGCAACCAAAACTTTTCCTATGCAAACACCTAATGCACAAATGGATATGGTGATTATACGTGCGGATAAGGTAACTACCTTGTGCGAAATGAAATACACGAACAATCCTTACGCCATCACCAAACAAGAAGCGGATAAACTACGTCGTCGGGCCGCAGAGTTAAGCCAATGTTTTCCCACACAGAAACAGGTGCTTATCACGCTCGTTTCAAACCAAGTGCCAAAGAAAAATATTTATTATAATAGTCTAATAACAAACAATATAACTCTTTCTGATTTGTTTCTTGAATAAATTATTTTTGGCTATAACGGATGTTTTTGTGCTCATATAGCCAAAAATAAACTGACAAATACATGAAACGACCAACCTTCACTTATGAACGAACAAAACATCCTACAGATACAGACCCGGAACGAGTTTCGCACGTGGCTGGAAACCCACCACACGACAGAAAAAGCGTGCTGGGTGTGTGTGAAGCGCGGTCGCCCCACTGAGGATGATACCTTCTGGTATCTTGATGCGGTGGAGGAGGCTCTCTGCTTCGGGTGGATCGACAGCCGCCAGAAGCCCATCGACGGGGTGCTGATGCAGTGTTTCACGCCAAGGAAGCGGAACAGTCCCTGGTCGGAGCTGAACAAGGAACGGGTACGGCGGTTGGAGAAGTTGGGACGGATGACCGACGCCGGACGGCAGGTGCTACCCCCGATGGGTGCCCGCAGTTTCCGCATCGACAAGGACGTGGAAGCGGCGTTGAAGGCCGCGCGGGCGTGGACGAAGTTCAAGTCCTTCCCGCCCCTGTATCAGCGCATCCGCGCCTATAACGTGGCCTTCTACAAGAAACGGGACGATCAGATGTACCGGAAAGCCCTCGCGCATCTCATCGAAGAGACGAAAAAGGGAAGGATGTTCGGCGAATGGAACGATTACGGTAGGTTGTTGGACTATTAGTTTCACTTTTCACTAACGAATATAAACGACAACAAACAAGTTCAAGATATGAAATACTACATCGTTGACGCTTTCACCGACCAGCCCTTCGGCGGGAACCCTGCCGGCGTGGTGCTCCTCGATGGGGATGTTTTCCCGCCGGAGAAACGGATGCTGCAAATTGCCGCGGAGCTGCGCTATTCGGAGACGGCATTTGTGAGAAGAGATTCTGATAAGGAGTTCACCCTCCGCTACTTCACCCCGACAGCCGAGGTGGAGCTGTGCGGCCATGCCACCATAGCCTCATTTGCCCTGTTGCATCAGGAGCTTGGCGTCACAGGACAGTGCCTCTGCCACACCAAGGCGGGCGACATCTATGTTGAAGCGGGAGCGCGGGTGTTGATGCAGATGACCGCGTCCGAAGTCCTGAAAACCATCGAGGACACCGAGGAGGTCTATCGTGCGATTGGCATTTGCGACTACACTCCTACCCTGCCGGTGATGATTGTCTCGACCGGCTTGCCCGACTTCATGATTCAGGTCGGCGATGTTGAAACGCTCAACCGTCTTCAACCCGACATGAATGCCATTAGTGAAATAACTGAAAAATACGAGGCGGTCAGTTTCCACGTCTTCGCAATACCCTCCCCGACCTCCTCCAACTCTAAACTTTCAACTCTCAACTCTCAACTTCCAATCACCGCCCACGTCCGCGATTTCGGGCCGCTGTATGGCATTCCTGAGGAGTCTGCCACCGGTACCGCCAACGCCTCTTTGACCCATTACCTCCAGCAAAACGGGTGCATTCCCCCGACGGGTGACTTCTCCTTCCTGCAAGGCGAGGCGATGGGCCGGCCTTCGGTAGTCGCCACGCGTGTCACTACTGACGGCACAATCTATGTCGGCGGCACCGCGGCGGTGGTGGCGGAGGGGGAATTGCGGCTACGTGTATGACCCCGCCGAGCACGGCGGTGTCGCCTTCGAGGACCTATCCGAAGATTGGAAATGCCCGAGATGCAGACAGGGGAAGGAAAAGTTCAATAAAGCGTAGGCTTTACGAACTACTTTCAACAACCAACCGCCGCAAGGGTTTTCGAGACCTTTGCGGCGGTTTATGTTTTGTCAGTATTCCAAAATAATGCGTATCTTTGCACCGAATAAACGCTTTATAAAAATCACAAATGGACAAAAACGAACTTCTTACTGCCTTGTCAGAACTCTTGGAATTTGACGCAGTCATCCTGCAAAACGAAAATATGGACGCCGCCTACGTGGAGGTGCCGTTCGACATCAAAGCGATGTTCGGAAAAGGTCGTCTGCCCGTCCACGCCACCTTCGACGGCGTGCCCTACGACGGGCAAATCGTTAAGATGGGGACACCTTGCCATATCATCGGGATTCGAAAAGACATCCGCAAACAGATTGGCAAGAGTTTCGGCGACACGGTGCATGTGACGTTTTGCGAACGCCCCTCCAATCTTTAGTAAAAAATATTTCTGCGATTACTGTTTTATTCAAGAAAAGTTGTATTTTTGCATCGTCTTTTGAATAGAATAAGATAAATGACCTATTTGGAGTTCAGAGAGCAGTGGCACGAAGCGGGATGTTTCAATGTATATCAAATTCGTGCGTGGAATTCGGAGTTCGACCGAAGCAACTTGTCGCGCTGGGTAAAGCGAGGCTATTTGACGAAACTGCGGCAAGATTGGTACGCCTTCAGCGATCTGAAAGGAATTCCCGAGATGTCGCGCTATGTAGCTGGGCGCATCTACACTCCTTCCTATATCAGCCTGCACACCGCCCTGTCGTTCTACGGAATCATCCCCGAAGCCGTAACGGCTATTACCTGCGTTACATCCAACCGCACCACGGCCTACAGCAACGACTTCGGCGAGTTCAGCTACCAAACGGTCAAACCCACGCTCTTCTTCGGCTTCCGTCAAATGCCCCTGCCTCAGCAGGGCAGCTATCTGATGGCTTATCCGGAGAAAGCCATCATCGACCTGCTCTATCTCTATCCGCAGTACAACACGGCAGAGGCCCTCCTGGAAGTACGTTTCGACGAGTGGTGGATGCAAGAAGAACTGGACCGTGAACGGCTGTTGGCATACGCGCTGCAAAGCGGCAGCAAAGCCGTTCTAACTCGTGTAAAACTGTTGTTAAAATCTTATATCCATGATTGATCTACAATCTCTTTTGGCCTACTATCCGCCGCAGATTGCATCGAACGCCTCGTTCCACAAGCATATTCTGAAAGAGTATGTCGAGTTGCTGGCGCTGGAGCATCTGTCGCAGTCGCCGTTTGCCCCCAAACTGGTGTTCATCGGTGGCACCAACCTGCGACTTGTCCTTGGTCTCGACCGCTTTTCCGAAGACCTTGACTTTGACTGCAAGCAACTGACTGCCGACGAGTTTGTCGCCATGACCGATGCGCTGGTCGAATACCTGCGTCTCAACGGCTTGCGCGTGGAGCTGCGCGACAAGGACAACCCGCGTCTGACGGCCTTCCGTCGTAACATCTTTTTCCCAGAACTGCTGTTTGACATGAACCTCACGGGGCATCGTGAAGAACGCTTCCTGATGAAAATTGAGGCGCAGGATCAAGGCGTACTCTATCTGCCGAAGACGGCGATGGTCAGTCGCAACGGATTCTTTTTCCCAGTGACAACCCCATCCCCAGGAACGATGCTCTCCATGAAACTGGCCGCATTGCTTGCCCGTGCCAAGGGGCGCGACTTCTACGACACCATCTTCCTTTGGCAGCAGGCCTCGCCCGATTACGACTTCCTGCGCGAGCGTTGCGGCATCGAAAGCCCCGAAGCACTGAAAAGGGCCTTGTACGAAAAATTGGACACGACAGACCTTGCTTTGAAACAGAAAGACTTCGAGCACCTGCTCTTCAATCCTTCGCGCAGCGCGCAAATACTGCATTTCCGCCAATTTATAGACAGCAAATTAAAATAATGTTTCCAATGCACAAACATTCAAACATTATGATTAATGCAGGAATAATAACAGGGATGTTTTCATTATTAATCAGAATTTATGAGTAAAAAAAGCAGACCCAACGCCAACGAGGTGTTCCCTAATCCGAACCTCCCAAGACTTTGCTTCATCAAGAATGTGGTGAAGAATCCTCGTATCATCATCGGGGACTACACTTACTACGATGACGTGGATGGTGCGGACCAGTTTGAGAAGCACGTCACGCACTTTTACGACTTTATCGGTGATAAACTAATTATCGGGAAGTTCTGCGCCATCGCCAAGGGTATAGAGTTCGTGATGAATGGAGCCAATCACAGGATGGACTGTGTGACAACATATCCATTCTACATTATGGGTGGTGACTGGGGAAGTGCCATTGCTCCAGTCAAAGATGAGTTGCCTCTAAAAGGTGATACCGTTGTCGGCAATGATGTTTGGATAGGTCAGAACGTAACCGTGATGCCTGGCGTTCATATCGGCGACGGAGCCATTATCGGTGCGAACTCGGTAGTGGCAAAGGATATTCCACCTTATTCTATCGCTGTTGGGAATCCTTGTCGGGTCGTAAGGAAACGCTTCGATGACGAACTGATAGAGTTGTTGCTTAAATTCAGATGGTGGGACAAAAGCATCGAGGAAATAGAAAGCATCATGCCGTTATTATTTTGTGGCGATTTGGAAAAGGTAAAGATGGAAATAAGGGCAAGACTATGATTATTCTGATAACAGGTGCATCACATACAGGAAAGACTCTTCTGGCACAGCGGATGCTGGAAGAATACAAATACCCCTATCTTTCAATTGACCACTTGAAAATGGGCCTTATCCGCAGCGGAAACACTACCCTAACGCCCTTGGATGATGATGCGCTGACAGAATACTTGTGGCCCATCGTGCGGGAGATCATCAAGACTGCCATCGAAAACAAGCAGAACCTCATTGTCGAGGGTTGCTATATACCCTTTGATTGGAGGTCGGATTTTGACGAACGGTATTTGTCCTCAATCCGATTCATTTGTCTTGCCATGACAGATGCGTATATCGAAGCGCATTTCGATGGAATAAGACATCATGCTTCAGACATCGAAACAAGACAATGCGACACAGATTATTCCACTGAATCGCTCAAAGCAGACAATCATCTTTATATTGATGCTTTCACAAGAAATGGCGAACATGTTACATTGATTGACACTGACTATAAACAAACAATACGAACTATTATTGAAGCTATGAATGCCCAACCCAATATCACCCTTGCGCCCCTGCAGCCCGACGACCGCGGTCCCGCCATTCCAGAAGAAGAAGTCGGCAACCGGAGCGAGGATGACGAGATGTTTGTGTTCAGGAAGGTGATGGAATAGGATGACACAGATATTGACTGCCGCAAGGGCTTTCGTGACCTTTGCGGCGGTTTTGTTGAAAAATCACCTGTACTTTTGCCGCCACTCCGACGGCGACGTCCCCTCCATCCGTTTGAAGAACTGCCCGAAGGCTGACTGGTCGGGGAAGTTGAACTGGTCGGCAATCTGCTGGTGGGTCATCTCGGTAGTCAGCAGAGCGTTCTTGATTTGGCCGATCAGAAACTCATTGATGAGCTCCTTGGGCGTTTTGCCGGTTTCCTTCTTGCAAACTTTGAAGAGATAGCGCTCTGAAACGCAGAGTTTGTCGGCATAGAACGTTATGGTGCGCTGTCCTGAGAGGATGTTTTCGCCGACCAGCTCGAAAAAATGGTTCAACAGCAGACGAGAACGTTTGCTGTTGTCGCCAGACGACGAAGTTGTGGCTTCTCCCACCGCATTGAAAATGGAAAGCAGCAGGTGGACAAGACTGGCGGTGATCATTTTGTGGCGGGCGATGAGATCGGGCTGCCCTACAGCCATCAGAAGCAGCTCATAATCGGCGGCAAACATTCGGCCAAAGGGATCCTCCAGCGTTGTGTCGCTCCAAAAGGCCGTTTCCAGCGTCCCGATGTCGGCCTCCGCTCCGAGCAAAGCATAAACGACATTCATCAGCGATTCGTCAAAGACCATGACCTCCGCGGCCATATTTTGGGTGGACGACTGCATGCGGAACGTCGCACCTTCTTGCACGGCAAACACTGTTCCGGTGGTTAATTTGTACGTTTTTTGCTCAAAAAGCACCCGCATGCTGCCTCTCAGCACACGGCAGAGCCAAAACCCGTTGAGGTTGGACTTCACGAGTTCCGCACCATGGTGATAATCTTGGATAGTGATATTCATGCGGCAAAAATACAAAAGTTCCGAAAACATACAATACTAGTTCATTATCATACACCTTTGTTCCCTTTCGGCGCAGTATTTTTGCATTATTAAACAGAATTGAAATGAGGTTTTGTAATTATATGAGAATCAATAGATTATTGATATTGGCGGCGGCGTTGCTCCTGATGGTGTCGTGCCAGAATAAAGCGCAAAAGGAGCAAAACGACCCCGAAATCCATGAACTGCTCACGGTCACGGCGCAGGATTACACCTTGGATGCGGAATATCCTGCTTCTATCCAGGGTGCCCAAGACATCAAGATCATTCCTCGTGTGGAGGGACATCTGATGGGCGTGTATGTGAAGGAGGGCGAGCGTGTTCGCGAAGGTCAACTGCTGTTCCGTCTCGATGATGCACCCAGTCGGGCGGCAGTGGAGTCGGCCAATGCCAACGTGCAGATGATGACAGCCGCTTTGGACAAGGCGCAGTTGGAGTACAACGGCAAGAAGAATTTGCGGCAGAAATCGGTCATCTCCGACTTCGAGTTGTCGCTGGCCGAAAGCGACCTCAATGTGGCGAAAGCTAACCTCGCTGCAGCGAAGGCCGCCCTCAATTCCGCCCGCAACGATCTCAGTTACACTGAAATCCGCAGTCCTTCCAACGGTGTAGTGGGGCGAATTATCTACCGCAAGGGCGACCTCGTGGGACCTTCCATCCAGGACGGACTCACCGTGGTGGCCGACAACCGCCAAATGCGGGTCTATTTCTCAATGACGGAAAAAACGGTGATGCAGTACCTTTCCGAACACAAAAGCATGGAAGCGGCGATACGGCAGATGCCCGAACTGCGGCTGCAGTTGCCCAACGGCACCTTTTACGAACATACCGGCCGTGTGGAAAGTATCAGCGGCGTGGTGGACGAGCGCACGGGAGCCGTCTCGGTCTGCGCCCGCTTCGACAACCCCGACGGGATGCTGCTCAGTGGCGGTACGGGCAAAATCATTATCCCCACCGAGCTGCACAACGCCATCGTCATCCCGCAGGAGGCCACCTACAGCATCCAGGACAAGGTGTATGTGATGAAAGTGGTGGACGGCAAGGCTGTTGCCAGCATGATTCAAGTGGAACCGCAGAACAACGGCAAAGAGTACGTGGTGATTAGCGGTCTCCAAGAGGGAGATGTGATAATAGCCAAAGGGGCGGGTTTTGTGGAGGAAGGAACAAAAATAGTTAAAAGTTAATAGATAATAATTAATAGTTGAAAGTCGTGAATACCCAGACATTTATCCATCGGCCGTTGCTCTCCCTCGTCATCAGCGTGTTCATCGTGCTGTTGGGGGTGATTTCGTTGCTGTCGCTGCCGGTGGAGCGCTATCCTGACATCGCGCCGCTAGCCATCTATGTGTGGGCGAGCTATCCGGGCGCGAGTGCCGAAACGGTGCAGAAGAGCGTGGTGATTGCAGAGAAAGCATTAAAACCAATCAGAGTATAGCGTAAAAACTAATAACAGCGAAGTAAAATAAACTGATGATTTTCTGCCTATTTCCATCAGTTGCGGGACGATAGTGGGCACAATTAGATATTTCTTGCCTAAATAATGTTGTTGTATGCGAAAAGATTTGTATATTTGCAGCGTCAAAAACTAATGTTAGAAAGACAAAATATACTAATGTTGGTAAAGCAAAATAAACTAATAATACCGATACAAGATATATTAATATGGCAAAAATACAAGAGAAATTGGCGGAATCGCTGGCAGTGCTGAAGAAGTACCAAGATACCCATGGGGACAATTTGGTGATTCAAGGAGCGGACACATTGGGCCGTACGCATACAGAGCGGTTAGTGAACAGTGGGTATCTCCAGATGGTCATGAAAGGATGGTATATCCCATCATCGCCAGGAAGTGAGGGAGATTCCACGGTGTGGTATGTGTCGTACTGGCAATTCATTACGGCTTATCTTGACAAAAGATTCAACGAGGCTTGGTGTCTTTCGCCGGAGATGTCGCTTTATTTCCATAGTGGAAAAACGGTGATTCCCAAGCAGTTGATAGTGCGCAGCGGATCGGGGACGAACAACGTCCTGCAACTGCCCTTTGGGACTTCGCTTGTGGACATTAAGGCAAGCCTGCCGCCAGAGGTGATACAGGAACCGCGCTATGGCGTGCGGTTGTATCCGATGGAATATGCCTTGTTGATGGTGGGACCCGATTATTACCGGCACGACGCGTTGGAAGCAAGATCGTGTTTAGCCAGTCTGAAGGACGTGTCGCCGATAGTGTCGGCGGCCATTGACGGAGGACACACCACCCGGGCGGGGCGCGTGGCTGGGGCGTTGCGCTCCATCGGACGCGAGGAGATGGCGGACGAGCTGTTGCGTAGAATGCGTCAGGTGGGATATGCGGTGACGGAAGAGAATCCGTTTGAGGAAAATGTTCGGATGGAGACATTCGCGGAGTCGCCGCACGCATCGCGCATCCGGCTGATGTGGATGCAGATGCGGAAGGTGGTGTTGGCGAAATTAAAAGTGAAGCCGGTGCAGCAGGATGCGGCGTCGGTGTTGGCGATGATGGATGCGACGTATGTGAAAGACAGCTACCACTCCTTGTCGATTGAGGGGTACAAGATCACGGAAGGGCTGTTAGAGCGGGTGCGGAGTGGTGATTGGGATCCCGAGAAAGATGAGGCGGACAAGGAACGCAGGAATGCGTTAGCCGCTCGTGGATATTATCAGGCGTACGAATTGTTGAAGCAGGGCGTAGCCGGCTGTTTCTCGGGGCAGGCACCCGCGCATTTGTACGTAAAGGGCCATCAAGACTGGCATTTCCAACTGTTCGAGCCATGCATCCGGGCGGGCATCGTGAAGGCTTCGGATCTGGTGGGTTACCGCCGGCATCAAGGCTATATCCGCAATTCCATGCACACGCCGCTGAACCCCGATGCCGTGTTGGACGCAATGAGTGCGTTGTCGGATTTGATGATGGAGGAGAAGAGTGCTTTAGTACGTGCGGTTTTGGGGCATTTCTTCTTCGTCTATATCCATCCCTACATAGACGGCAACGGCCGCACCGCCCGCTTCGTGATGAACAGCCAACTCGTGACCGTCGGCCACCCTTGGGTGGTGATACCTGTGGGGCGCCGGGAAGAGTACATGGCGGCATTGGAGAAGGCAAGTGTGGAGGGGGATGTGGAGGGGTTCGTGAGGTTTGTTGGGGGGTTGATGTGAGAAAGCCATTGCTGATTGATTTTGCCGTTATGCAAAAAAACAAGAGTGTAAAAATTTTCGTCAAATTCGTTGCTTTTTTACAAAAACAAGAATTATTTCTTGATTGTATCAATATTTTTATTATTTTTGCGGCGGAAATATAATACGAATATTATGATACGAGAATTTTGGGTCGAGAATTATCTTTCGATAAAGGAGCGTCAAACGTTAAACTTCGAAACGAAATCCAAGGAGGATGATTGGGCTTCGGTGGACATGGGTAACGAGAAGCGGGTTAACAAATTGGCGGTGATTTACGGTGCCAATGCATCTGGAAAATCAAATATGCTGCTGGCCCTTTTAAATGTTTTCGAACTGTTGTTTCATACGCGGGAAAATAAAACAGAGTTAGTTAAGACAAGGCGACCATTTGCCTTATGTATGGACAAACCCACACGGATGCATGTTTCGTTCTATGCTAACCATATCCGTTACGATTATACCGTTTCTTATACGATGGAGCATATTGTCGACGAACTGATGGAATGGTATCCCAACGGTTCAAAGTCGCTTTTCTATGAACGCAAATACCAGTCTGATGATTTGCAAGCTTCCATAAAATTCGGTCAAAGTTTGGGTCTGTCGGCCAAAACAAAGGACATTTTTCTGCAAAACACTTTAAACAACCATACCGTTCTTTCTTGTTTCGGCAAGAGAGCATTTGAGGCCGATGCCAAACCCATCGCCAATCTGTATAACTGGATATCTAAATATGTATATCAGCTCGACAATCCGAATTTCATTCTTGAAGAATCGCTTCGACAGGTGATGGGGGTTGCTTCAGCCAAGCGCTTCTATCTCCAGATGTTGGAAAAAGCCGATTTTAATATTGTGGACTTCCGTGAGGACATTTCTACGACAAAAGTTTACTTTGATTGCAAAGCTGGTGGAAAACCTTTCACCCTCAGTTTGGATGAGCAGTCTCAAGGGACTAAAAAGTTTTTAAGCAATTTATCAACGCTTTACAATGCGATTTCAAGCCACAATATATATTTCATAGATGAGATAGACTCAGAGCTGCACGATGATTTGTTGCTTTATTTCCTCAACACATTCGTCATGAATTCTAATGAGTCGCAGTTGATTTTCACCAGCCAAGAGACTTCATTGTTGAACGAAGACCTGTTGAATACACATCGTGATTTTGTGTTCTTTGCGGAGAAGAACCGCGAAGGGGCTTATTCCGAATACACACGTGCGGATGAATACGGGCTGCACAAGAATTTGTCTTTATACAAGTCTTATCGGAACGGCCGGTTAGGCGCTATTCCCCAATTGGGTTCACCTATATATTTTGAAGACGATGAAGAAAATTAAGGATACAATTATAGTTATTGGTGAGGCGATTACTGTTTGAGGCGTTAGGGAAAATGACTGATTGAAATACAGATAAACATAACAAATATGAATGAGATTTTTATATTAAAGAAAGACAAAGAATTTGTTTTAAGTAAAATAGATGAGATATTTCGCAAATACCAAACGACTAATGCGACGAATAGTGTGCAACGAAGAACTACCCTTAGAAAATGTTGCCATGAAATTGATTGTATGTTAGACGAATGCTTTGAACCAAGCCTTTTAGGTTTTACTAGATGTAAGCAAAAAATCAGCAGGTGTAATTGTGTTGACGACCCTCAGCGTGTTGATATGTCGTTTTATATTCTTGGCCAGATGCTGTCTGAATTGAGAGCCAGAACCTGTTGCGCTATTCCTTTAAAAGATTACCCGTCATGTCGCAAACTGGTTGGGTTGTCGCCTAAGGATGTTATTTCGAAAACAAAGGATTTGGTAAAGAACGAAATCGTAAAAGCTGGTGTTTGCTTTTTGTTATTGGGATCTGATGTTGGCGATGTCATCACAATTGCAGATATTAAAAAACTATACAGGGGTTTATTGGATGAATTACAAAAAGAGCTACGGGAGAAAAACGATGGAATAAACCCCGTGGAGCAAAATCTTATGTGTTGGTTCAATGCGGAAATCGGCTATTGCGATTTGGCTATGTTCAAAGCCGGAATGAGTATCGGAGAAAATGCTGCAGAACTTAATGCTATTGCCAGTAAGAACATAGAAAAGTATGAGAATAGTTGCCTTAGTGGGAATACCAGCGACAGTATTGGTTAAAAACACATAGGATGTTTGAAAAACGAAGTGGTATTAAGAAGATTTGTATTTTTGCACTCTTGAATGCTGTGTTATGAAGAATATTATTGAAATATCAAGAACGCAAGTAGTCATGACGTTCATAGCCACTTGTATTGAGACCACCGCTAGATTCCTTAATACTTCCTACAAAGAAGTTTACCAACGGATGAAGCGTGTGGGTCTGATAGAACGGTTTATACTCCCTCACTACGAAACGCTTCACAGTGAGAGCAGGGAAAATCTTGCGGAGGTAT
>JAGCCZ010000047.1 GCA_017651425.1 Bacteroidales bacterium | reverse complement strand
TGTACTGTCGCATCCGTGAACAGTCTGGAAGTGCTGTACATAGTTGCCGCTTTGGGTGTAAGTCTGACCGTTCCAGATGTAGCTGTCGCAGGCGGTCTCGGAGATCTGGCGTGTGGCAGCATTGTGGATGGTCAGGTGCAAGGTGACGGCACTGTCGCAGCCGTGGACAGTCTGGAAGTGCTGCATATAATCACCGCTCTGGTGGTAAGTCTGGCCATTCCAGGAGTAGCTGTCACAAGCAGATACTGTGAATTCCGTAGCGGCGAAATCACTGATGGTCAGATGCACGGTCACCGTGCTGTCGCAACCGTTGACAGTCTGGAAGTTCTGCACGTAGTCGCCGCTCTGGTAGTAGGTTTGGCCGTTCCAAGTATAGCTGTCGCAAGCTGTTTCGGAGAACTGGTAAGTGATGGCATTATGGATGGTCAGATGCAATGTTACCGTACTATCGCAACCGTTGACAGTCTGGAAGTACTGCACAAAGTCACCGCTTTGGTAGTAGGTTTGGCCATTCCAAGAGTAACTGTCACAAGTGGTGGCGGCAAATTCCGTGGCAGTGAAATTGTTGATGGTCAGGTGCAGTGTCACCGTGCTATCGCAACCGTTGACAGTCTGGAAGTGCTGTACATAAGTACCGCTTTGGGTGTAGGTCTGATCGTTCCAAGTGTAGCTGTCGCAGGCAGTTTCATACCATGCGGTTTCCTTGGATTGATAGATGGTGAGGTGTAACACAACGATGCTGTCGCAGCCGTGGACAGTCTGGAAGTGCTGCGTGTAATCGCCGCTTTGGGAGTAGGTCTGTCCGTTCCAGGTGTAGCTGTCGCAGGCTGTGATGGAGAATTGGTGTGTGGCAGCATTGTGGATGGTCAGATGCAGCGTCACCGTGCTGTCGCATCCATGGACGGTCTGGAAGTGTTGCGTATAATCGCCGCTTTGGTAGTAGGTTTGGCCGTTCCAGGTGTAGCTGTCGCAGGCAGTTTCGGAGAACTGTCGTGTGACGGCATTGTGGATGGTCAGGTGCAGCGTGACGGCACTGTCACAACCATGGATGGTCTGGAAGTGCTGCGTGTAGTCACCGCTTTGGGAGTAGGTCTGACCGTTCCAGGTGTAGCTGTCGCAGGCAGTGATGTCCACATTAAGTGAATCGTGTCGGCATGAGATTGACGTGGTGAAATGGACGGGTTGAATACTATCATTACATGTCTCACATTCGGATTTCAACCAGAGAGTGTAATCGGTGTTGCTATTCAAGTCATCCAATAAGACTGTTACTGTTGGGGAATCTGCGGTGATGGTGTCAATTTTTGACGGGGACAACACTAATTCCGCCTCCGCTAAATATCCATTATCTGAACCATAACCATCCATGATGTTAATCTGCCAGTTACCATTCAACGGGCAACCGACCAAGTTGGAAAACGAGCCATCTGGGTTAAATACATTGGTCATAAGGATGGCGTTGGTGGAGTCCACGCTGGAAAAGTGGGTGTTCAAGCTTGAATAGACATTGCCATAGGTGTATTGATATTCATTGAAAGTTTGGTTCGACCAGCAATAATTCCAAGGAATACCCATCGGATTAATAGTAGGATCACATCTGTCGCTTGCATCATCATTTTCATTGGGAGTGCCGAGAAAGGCTGCGGGTGACGAACCTGAACCGAAAGTCCACCCCCATTCACTACTTGGAATCAGTTGCGTACAGGTCGATGTGCCGCTGTTGTATCTTTTTATCAAGGATGTTCTCTGTCCATTCGGGCAGGCAATCGCAATCCACAAGTCTCCGATGTAGGAGTGCTCCATCTTAAGACGCACATACGCAATATCCTCTTTGCTGGATATGATTGCAGAAGAATCGAATCCACTGACGGGAATATTCATTGTCACCATACAATTGCCGTTGCACTCCACACCATCTGGAATCAATTTAGGAGACTCATTGGAAATGAAATGCCTTCCTTCAGGAACAGCTCCTAAATAGTATGTGGTGTTAAGGGAATCAACTTCCCAAGAAACTACTGCGGAATGGCTTGAGATGTCCGAAACCCCAAGGTTCTCAATTATGTCACAAATGGTGAGATGTAACGTTACTATGGAATCGCATCCGTTGGCAGCAGAGAATGTTCGTGTGTATTCGCCACTTTGAGTGAAGTCAGTGCCATTCCATGAATAGCTGCCACAGGCTGTGGTTTCAATATATTTTGTTATCAATGAGTTTATGTTGAGATGCAAGGTGACAATGCTGTCGCAACCGTCTGTCTTAAAGAATGTTTGTGTGTAATCACCGCTCTGGTGGTAAGTCTGGCCATTCCAAGTATAGGGCAGCTCATTTTCGCAAATAGTATCGGAAAATTGGGAACTGCATGGATCGCAAAGAGGACGAGTCGTGAAGTTCACCACATCCCCATAAATGGTGTCTCCATTGTTTATGGCATACGCCCGTAGATAGTACGTTGTTGTCGGCGAGAGTCCAGTGATGTTGCTCGTAAATGTTCCCCAGCCTATGCTATCGGTAGTATGTGCATCGGCAAGGGTTGGGTATGGAGAAGTACTCCAGCAAACACCGCGTGAGTTGGATAATTGTATGTAACTTGAGATCCGACCGCCTGAAACAGCCGTTGTTGCGGTGATGTTCGTGGCGGGGGCTGTTAAGACATGCAGCGAACTATCATTAGAGATGTCACAACTGGTAAGTGTGACGGTGATGTTGTCCACATACCATCCGGCACATGTGTCCGTGCCCGAACTGTGCGGTGATGTTTTGTTTCCCCTAAATTGGAAACGAATCAGTATCGGCATCTGATTGGTTTGTGTGGATAATATCGGATAAACATCGAATTTTTCGTGATGCCACCAATACGGGCTCGATATCTGTGACGCCATATCCTGACCCCATTCGGGATAGCAGTTTTCTGAAAAATTGCCATTTGTGACTGTCATCACTGTTTCATGCGCGGCATCGCCCAGATATATATCATGATAGTTGTCATTGCCAAACTGGAATAATCTCCAACTATCCCATTGCGGTGTTCCATCAGATGTCAGACCATAGGCTACCTGGTAACAAATTCGTGCTTGATCCAAATCACTTACTTTGCAAATATGATCAAAATCAAGGTATATGTGATTGAACGCCACAGCTGAAGAATTAAGATAAATGTTGTGGGTCGTTAAAGAAGCATTACCAGCGGATGAATAAACAGGAGCGTGTGCTGAATTTTGGCCAGATAGAGATAATGGTATGCTGTTCCATTCATCGTTATACGTGGTGTCACCGACCACTCTCCAGTCTCCCAAGGGTCCAAATATAAAGGACGTGGTTGTTTGCACCATATCACCGTCAAAATCTTCAAAGAATATGGTGTCCACGTCGCACAATGTTCGGAACAATTTTTGTTCCCCGTAAACCGTGCCAGCGCTGTTAGTTGCGTATGCTCGCACATAGTACGTCGTGTTGGGTGTGAGACCCGTGATGCTGCTGGTGAACGTGCCCGTGCCCGTGCCGTCCGTGGTGTGCGCGTCGGCAACCGTCGGGCTCTGGGAGGTGCTCCAACAGACGCCGCGTGTGGTGACAGCCGCATTGCCATCGTAGGTTACATTGCCGACACAAGTTGCGGTGTATCGCGTAACGTCGCCTACTGCATCAGTGGACACTCTGGCAAGATTCACACCATCGCCGAGGATGCATCGCACGGAAATTACTGCATCCTTATCTGGGTAAAACCTATTCATGTAAGTTCGACCATGCCAAATAGACCGATCCCAGGCTTCTGTGGGGCTATACTCTGAAGCACTCCAATATACTGCATGTTTGCCAAAGGCGACGTATGAAGTATCGCTAAAATAGCCATAACAACCTGCCGGACGTGCGCTGAATCCTGTTATGTTATTCGCATAGGGATTAAAACTGCCTACGCGACAGCTGTTTAAATAATTGCTATACATTTGCCAGCCCTCTTCAGCCGCCAATGCTCTGGCAATAAAGGTGCTATCGTCACCACATACATAATCAGGAACGCTGCTCACATAGCTTGTCAACTGGGTCCATTCCACATCACTCGGTATGTGCCAGCCGGACGGACAAATTCCCTGAACGCCGCTCGGGTTTGCGTCTGAGGGTGCCATGCCATGCATCACAGCCGCCCAGTTATACAGATAGCCGTATGTGGGCACGTTGGAAGAATCGCCATTCGGGTAGTAACGGTAGGGGATGTCAAACGATGGAACACTTCCCGCGAGAATCTCAACACCATCTTCATAATGCGTAGTGCGCAAGTTCTCTTTCATCCAGCACTGTTCTCCAATCTTTACAGTAGTATAGATATTGCCGTCATAGTCCGTCACAGTAGGAACGCTAGGACAAGGCTGTGCGTCACCTTCCATAACTGTTCGTGTCGAAAAGCTTGTCTCTTCACCATATATCGTTCCCGAATTGCTGGTGGCATACGCCCTTACGTAGTATAGTGTGCCTTGTTGCAGGCCTGTAATGGTGCTATTGAAACTGCCAGTTCCAGAACCATCGACGGTATGTGCATCCACAATGGTAGGATTATGGGAGATGCTCCAGCAGACACCCCGCGCGGTCACGACAGTGTTATCATTATAGGTCACCGTTCCACCGCCAGTAGCTGAAACATTCGTAATGTCAGACTCATCATGGGTCGTCACAACTGGCACATCGCCAAGTACACATCGGACTGAAAGGCCACTGGTTAACATCATACTTATAGGGTAGGCTGATCCTTGATTAATAATTATAGCATGCAGCATAGCACTGATTGTCGGCTCAGATATTGTTGAACTCCAAAACAAAGCATAAAGGCCGGTCTCATAGTAGGTACTTCCAATAATATTGATGCCGTCGTTATATTGTGAATCATCGAAAAAATATCCTGCAGGTCGAGCATCAAAACCGGTGGCATTGTTCAAGTATGGCGCAAATCCCACCGAGCAACTGTCTTCGCTTGCTGTCCAACCAACGGTGGACGCAAGTGCTCTGCCAAAATAGGAGTAGGTAAAGTCGGCGTGACATTCGGAGCGATACTGCGGTTGTGAGGACACATAATTCCGCAGTTGACCCCATTCGCTATTACTTGGTACATGCCAACCGGCGGGACAGATACCTTGCACAACGCTGGGATTGGCATCCGACGATTGTGAACCATGCATCACTGCTGCCCAGTTGTAAAGATAACCGTAGGTGGGCACTGTGGAAGAATCGTTATTCGGGCAGTAGCGGTATGCCACGTCAAACGAGCCTGCTGGTCCGGCAGGAATCTCCACCCCGTCCTCATAGTGCGTCACCCGCAGATTCTCTTTCATCCAGCATTGGTCGCCGATCTTCACGGTATTGTAAACATTGCCGTCATAGTCGGTGACGGTCTCGTGGCCGGGGCAGGGGAGAGCGTCGCCAGCAGGGATGCAGCCAGAGATTGTCAAATGCAACGTGACGGCACTGTCGCAACCATGGACAGTCTGGAAGTGCTGCGTGTAGTCGCCACTCTGGGTGTAGGTTTGGCCGTTCCAGGTGTAGCTGTCGCAAGCGGTCTCGGTGAACTGGCTTGTGACAGAGTTGTAGATGATCAGGTGCAATGTCACGGTGCTGTCGCAACCGTGGAAGGTCTGGAAGTTCTGCGTGTAGTCACCGCTCTGGTAGTAGGTCTGTCCGTTCCAAGTGTAGTTGTCGCAGGCAGTCTCGGTGAACTGGCTTGTGACAGCATTGTGGATGGTCAGATGCAAGGTGACGGCACTGTCGCAGCCGTTGACGGTTTGGAAGTGTTGCACATAATCACCGCTCTGGGCGTAAGTCTGACTGTTCCAGGTGTAACTGTCGCAGGCAGTCTCGGTGAACTGGCTTGTGGCAGCGTTGTGGATGGTCAGATGCAAGGTGACGGCACTGTCGCAACCATGGACAGTCTGGAAGTTCTGCACATAGTCGCCACTCTGGTAGTAGGTCTGTCCGTTCCAGGTGTAGCTGTCGCAAGCCCAGGCTGGGAATTCCGTTTCAGCGGAATAATGGATGGTCAGATGCAGCGTCACTGTGCTGTCGCAGCCGTTGAAGGTCTGGAAGTTCTGCGTGTAGTCGCCGCTCTGGTAGTAAGTCTGTCCGTTCCAGGTGTAACTGTCGCAAGTAGTCTCAGTGAACTGGTGGGTGACAGCGTTTTGGATGATCAAATGCAATGTTACCGTGCTGTCACAACCATGAATGGTCTGGAAGTGCTGCGTGTAGTCGCCGTTTTGGGTGTAGGTCTGTCCGTTCCAAGTATAGCTGCCGCAGGCGGTCTCGGAGAACTGATGAGTGACGTCGTTGTGGACGGTCAGGTGTAATGTTACCGTGCTATCACAACCATTGACAGTCTGGAAGTGTTGTGTGTAATCTCCGCTCTGGGTGTAAGTCTGTCCGTTCCAGGTGTGGTTTTCGCAAACCTCAACCGCAAAATCTGTGTGATTATTCGTTGATACTGTTTGGGTGGCAATTTGTACATCCCCGTCGATTGTCAGTGTGTCGCCGGGAACATAGGTGCTGCCGTTGAGGAGACAACTGGTCATCTGATAGCATGATAAGGTGTCGGTGCTTACAATCAGATGGTCAAAGTGGTAGATTGTGCTGCCAGAGGGGATCTCGTTGCCGTTTAAGTCTGTGACAGTGATGGTGCTACCTTCAGCCGCCAGTATTTGCAGCGTGTAGGCGTTGCGCTCGAAGTAGGCAGTATAGGTCTGGTTCTGATTAACCGCCAACGAGTACGGGTTCTGTGTGGACTCAACGGCTCCCTGATGTATCCAATGGACAAAATGATAACCCTCTGCCGCTGTAGCAGTAAGTGTCACCGTGTCGTTCATTGAATAGGTGCCGGTGCCCGTGGTGAGACCGGCATCTGTTGGAAAGCTGTTGGCTGTCAATGTGATGACGTTTGTACCGATAGTGAATTCTGGCTGGCTCTTCATGGGCTCGCAATTACCCACATGGTCTTCTGCCAGCACAAAGAATCGGTAATAGTTGCCATTATCCAAAGGAATATGAGCGGGCTCGCCGGCAGGATAAATGTCATACAGCTGATAGGCGTTTCCGTTCAGAGAATAATATAGTCTGTACTGTTTGAGACCACAACCGCCCTCGTCGTCCACACCCGTAAAGGTGGCGGTTAGCATGTCACCGTCGGAATTAAGTTCGGACGACATACTGCTGGTGGGTGCGAAAGCATCGACGGTGTTCACCCACGTGTTGGTGGAAATGGGCTCGTTGATGTCAAACACTATGGAGGCTGTGGCCGGCACTGTGTCACCTGTGGCGCACTCGTATGCCTTAGGCTTGATGGTGAAGGTTACGAAGCCCTCGCCGCTGTGCAGCGAATCGTTGATGGCCAGGAAGCCGCGGTTGATGTCTGTGGGCGGTAAGCCCGTGGCGGGGTCTATGGACTGTAAGATCCAGAAAGCCTCATGGCGAACGATGTCCAAACCGGCCACCACATCCACATAAATCCCAAGCGAATCCCGCAAGTCGATGCGGGTCTGATAGCTTGTCGGTGAGCCCTCCACGGTATAAACGAAGCTGCCGAAGCCGAAGCTGCCCACCCCGAAGGTGGCATAATCCATTTTCTCATCCACTGGCACGTGTATTGTGATCTTCTGCGCCGCTGCAGTGGCCAATGCCGAATCGTTTTCAAAATAGACAGTGTATGCTAACCGCTGTGTGGCCGACACCCACCGCATCGTGTCTTCGCTTCCTTCCGCATCATATCCCTCCATGCCGATGATCTCGTTAGGGTCCATGGGCCGGGTGGATTGGATGACTGCTGTATTAGATGGGTGATGCTCGTAACGGTAAATACCTTGACTGTATCTGAGGCCGGGATAAGGGAAATCGCCATTTATGGGTGCCGGTGCTGTAATAAGAACACCGCCGACAATACCGTCAGGGTTGGTTTCAATGCCAGACGAACTGATGATAGGGGAACATACATCATGATTCTCTTGATTGTCGTCTTTCTCCTGTTGACCTTGAAAACAAAAGCTTCGAATGATTTTTCCGTTAAAGTCATCAAACAGATAATTCTGTCCGTAGGAAAATTCAGTCTTTCCTGCTACTAACAAAAAAAACACTATAAAAAAAATTGATCTTTTCATTTAATAATATTTTTAGATCACTGTTTATTTTTTGCCAAAATATATCATTTTCCAAACTAACGTCCGTTTTTCTTCCCCCTTATCCATGAAACAAGGGCGGTGCTGGAGTTTATTGTCCATTCAGCTGCCTTTTCAACGGCCTTTGTTTCTGCTTCTACGGCAATCTTTATTCCTTTAAATGCGGTAATAGCATAAAAAGCAACTGAAGTAAGTGATGAACGAAGTGCATCAACAAAATAATTAATGCTACCTTGAAAATCACCTGCTCTAAAAGAAATACCGGCTTCTGCAATAAGTAAAAATGATGCACCCAAATTTTCAGAGGCAAGCATAAAATCTGCCCCTATAGTGTTTGTGTTTAAAAAAGCATCCGAGGCTCCGGCAGCACCGAGCGCATCGTATGCTTTGTCATGTAACACAGAAAAACACTCGCTCAAATTTTGGGGGATATAGTCATAGTTGGGAGTCCCATCTTCGTTTGTACGATTCCAAGGACCAGTGTACACTGTGCACAATAAATTATCACCTTCAGCCCTTATTCCTAGACTTCTTAAAAAATCACATGTTTTTCTTTCTCCCCAAGGATCCACCATTGTTGTCGGCATGTTATCAACATAATTGTAAAGTCCCATGGCGTCCACATAGAGCAGCGGGTCTTGCTGCATAAAACGACCAAGATTTGGATGGAGAGAGCGGGCACGGTAGTGGTACAGACCTGTTTCAAAGTCGTATTCACGCCCCGTAAAATAGTAGATGTTGCCCACAGTAGAAAGCGCTGACGTGCTGTTGTTGGCTTCGTATATCGTTAATTTGCCATAAGGATCATATTCGTAACGTTCAACTACATTTCCCTGTTCATTGGTGAGAGCTGTTACCGAACCGAGGTGATTCTTGTGGTACCAGAAGTCCTGCCCGTCACGATGCATTTGAAAAATGTCGTCAATTCCACTGCCGTACAAGTATGTGGCGGTCACATTGTCGGTGGCATCACGTTCTTCTACGATCTGGCTGTCGGTGTAATAGTAATTTACCATAGTGGAGCCGGTCTGCTTGCGGATACGTCGGCCTAGGGCATCGTATGCGTACGTTGCTGTACTACCATTGTCCACACTGATCAGATGGTTCTCAAAGTCATAACTGTAGCTGTGGCTGTCATCTTGCGTCAAATTACCGTTGGCGTCATACTGCGGGGCGTAGGCGGAGGCTCCACTTATGGCGGAATATGCATTGCGGTTATTGGCAGTGTACGTGGTGATTTGGCCGTCTTCCGTCACAGTGCTATAGTTGCCCACAGCATCCAACACATATTGGATTTGATGCATCGGATTGGGAATCTCCACTCCTGCCGATGTCGCTCCTTTTTTAAAGCCAGTTAGTCGGTCTGAAGCATTATATGTATATGTTTCACTCTTGATGAGATGCAATAAATCCTTCTTGGAAAGCATGTTGCCCACGGGATCGTAAGTCATTTCCACTTCCATTACTTGCGGGTTGTCCATAATTCGAGTGAGACGATTCAGCATGTCGTATGTGTAATTGCTGCTTGTGCCGTTTGTGTAGGTGCGTTGCGTGAGAAGGTCATTGTTGTTGTAGCCAAAGCTCACCACAGTGTTGTCATTCTCCATGATGCTCGTCAAACGTCCACGGTAGTCGTACTGTCGGGTAATGCTGCGCCCACCAGGATAGCTGATAGTCGCAATTCTCTCGCGGGTGTTGTGGCTGTAGGTTGTGATTTTGCCGTTCAAGCTTTCAGAAAGCACCCGTCCCGCCGCATCGTAGGTGAATAGCACCGTGGCATTCGCGTTCGTCGCTGAAAGCAAATTGCCGTTCAGGTCGTAGGTGAATTGATGGATGCTATTGTCAGGATAGGTTTTTTGAGTCAGACGATTCAACGCATCATACGTGAACGTGGTGTAGTGGCCGGCCTCGTTTTTTAGGCGGATCACATTGTCGTTGGCATCATATTCGACTGTCCGTGTCTTTCCGTCTGCAAAGGTGATATGGGTCAGTTTTCCGTTGGCATCATATGCGTATGAGGTGGTCTGCCCTTTGGCATCGGTGACAGAAATTATATTGCCATTAGCATCATACGTTTGGAAAGTGGTGTGCCCCAATGCGTCGGTGCTGCTCACTTGCCTGTTCAAAGCATCATACACGTATGAGGTGGTATGGCCGTTGGCATCTGAAAAGGTCAAGAGATTGTTGTTGGCATCGTAAGTGTATTGGGAGATGCCGCCATTGGCATCAGTTGTTTGAATCAAGCGGTTCATCGCATCATACGTGTAATAGGTGTGGTTCCCCTCCCCGTCAATGCTTTCAATCACATTGTCGTTTGCATCGTACATATATTGTGCTGTCATGCCCATGCGGTCACCTTTGGCAACCAAGCGATCCAGAACATCATACTGATAGTACAACATGTTGCCGTTGGGCATCTGTATGCCTATTACTTGGCCGTTGTTGTCGTAGGAGTACCATGTGGTGTCACTAAATACATCCACCGTGTAGGTGAGCCAATCATGGTCATCATACACACGTTTCACGGCATTGTTCATAGCATCTACCATTTGGGTGGGTTTCTGCTTTGCATTGTAGGTGGTGGTCACAGTGTTGTTCATCGGACCAGTGACGGAAACTGGCTGCTGCAACGCATCGTAGGCGATATGCGTGACATGCTGCATAGCATCTGTCCTTGAAGTGACCAATCCTCTGTTATCGTAACTTAACTGTATTGCATTACCCGACGGCCCCACCATTCGGATTAACTCATCTGCATTGTTGTAAGTGAGACGGATTACCCCTTGGCTTGGATTAGTGGAGGTTAAAATGTTTCCAGAAGTGCTGTATGTCAAGGAACTGACATTTCCTAAAGCATCTGTTCTGGAAATGAGATTGCCATACGTATCGTATGCATTTGTGGTCACATTGCCGTTGGCGTCCATCGTCGTCAGTATTTGTCCGTATGCATTGTAGGTGTAGGAGGTGGTTGTGTTCAACGGAGTTCGCATTTCGGTGAGATTGCCTTTTGCATCGTATGTGAAGGTGGTAATGTTCCCCATCTTATCTGTATATCGGGTGAGGTTGTTATAGGTGCTTTCGTAAACGTAATATTGGGTTTGTCCTAAAGCATCCGTGACAGAAAGAATGTTGCCGTTCTGGTCGTAGGTGTAGGTGGTGGCGTGACCGTTAGCATCCTCCCGACGCACTACGTTGTTGTCATTGTCGTATTGCAATTTGCTGCTGTAACCACAGCAGTTCCCCGTTTTCTCTATCACACGGCCTTGGTCGTCAAAATAGTAGGTGGAGAACTGGTTGTTGCCGTCGGTGAGGTAGTCGATGAAAACGGTCTGCTTCAACGCCTGCTCGTAGCGGATGGACTTGTCGGTCAAGTCCGTCTTGATCCGGTGAGCCATACCATCACCGTTGTAGGTTACATAGGTGCTGTAGCCAGCAGCATCAGTGAACACACTGATGCGGTTGTCATTGTTGTAGCCGTAATGCACTGTGCGTTGCATGGCATCCGTCACATGCGCGAGGTTGCCGTTCTCGTCGTATTGGTAGCTCCATGAGCGATTGTCAAACGATGTGGTCATCTTGGTCATCAGCGAGTCGGTCCACGAGAACTGCAGCGCACGCCCGTTATCATCGGAAATAGAGGCCAGATGACCGTCGGTGTAGCTCATGTTGAGCGCGTTGTTGTTGCGGTCCTCTATACGGGTGATGCACTTAGACACGGTGTCGGTGAAGAAATAGCGGGTGCCCCCCTTGGTCCGCAGCTCGTAGCCGTCCCCCACCATGGTTAGTGTGCTAAACACACCGGGAGGAGCGTCGAATTGACTGCCGTAGCGGGTGTAGAGATCCTGCCGCCCGTCACCCTGCTCGATGATAATGCCCGCCGTATCGGGAATATAACGCATCTCCATGCCAAAACTCCAGCCATTGCCGTAACCATAATTGATGCGGTTCGAGGAACTGTTGTAGTAGAAAATGGCCTCCAAATTCATTCCTCGATTGGGAATCTGGATGTCAGCCCGTTGGTAGAACAGCACTCCGTTGTAGCTGTTTACATAGATGCCGTTTGGACAGGCGATTTTGGGACGGATGACGTTTTGTGCAGAGGCTGCAAAGATACCGTCTATTATCAAAAACCAAACCAATATGCTTTTTCTATTCATTGTATGTCTTTTCATTGTGGTCATAGCTTAATACTGTCTTCTGATCGGGTATAACTTCAGATTAATGTTTCCAACGCGGGTCGCCTTCACAAAAATCGTCTTGGTTGCAAAATAACCAGGTCGAATTACATCGGGATTGCCGTTAGGCTCGGCCGTCTCGAAAACCAATCCCATAGCGTTGCGTTCTAACCCCTCAGTGGTGAACGCAATGGGGAATCCGTCGGGACTTACCAGTAGAAGGCCGGCGATATCAAGGTCGGTGGAGCCGTTGTTCCCATATTCAATGGTCACGGTGAAGGTGTTGCCGTAGCGCACCGACGCCGGGGCTATGATGTTGGAAAGCAGCTCCGCTGGCAAGCCCTCTTCTATCACAAACGACTGCCCTTTGACAGTGATGATGCCACCTGGCAACTCGGCAACCACGTCGTACACGCCTGGTTGCTGGTCGCGTAGGTTAAAGGTGACAAATGATTCGGTGGAATTGTTGAAGAAGACCTTCTCGGCAGGTAGATACCCATTGCTGTTTGCCAAACGGAAATCCATGATCGTGTCGAATTTGGCCCCAATAATCTGAGTCGTCACCGAACCGGTGTTCGAACCCGAATTGGCATCCACACTGAGGATTTCAAAGTTGATGATGGAAGCTAACAATGTGATGTTCTGTGCGGAGTTGTCAGCCGTTTGTCCGTTAACCATGATGTAATAGGTGCCCTGTTCCAATGAGGGGATTAGGATTTCCTGCTCCTGCTGGTAAGGCATGGTCGCGCTCCAATTGAAATTTGAAGTGGTCGGTGCGGAGGAGTAGGAGATGTAGAGGCCGTCGGATACGTTCGGGGAGGGGGCGGTCAGTTTGCAGGACAGGGTTTGGTGCTCGTTTTCAGGGCCTACTTCCAATTTGTAATAGATCGCTTGCCCGGAATTTAGCTGACGATGCTCCTCCTGGCCGATATACAAGGGTGGATAATCCACATGCATGGGCATTACGGAGACCGCTTTGTTGTTGGCGTAGGAGTTTTCGTTCAGGGCATTTAGAATATTGGTCCTCACTACCACGTAATAGTCACCGACAGGAACACCCTGCAAAGTCAATGTGGAACTTCGTTGCAGCTGTTCATTGGCGACAAGGTTGATGGCATACGTCAGGGAGCCTAACATGTAATCGTCGCTGCTCCACACACTGTCCGTAGAGAGATAGATGGCCTCTTTGATGTTCCCCTGTGCTGTGTTGAATCCGATATTCTGCAACATACATGATATTTGCACATCTTCACCTATCGTTGAATTGGACGGGAAATCGGGCGGCATTACAATCAGATCGCAAGGCAGCGGTCGGGAAACAGACACGGGTAGCATGAACAAGTTGTTGGTGTTCAGATTGGTATCACCGTTCATCTCCATTACTTGGTCTGTGACATCAGTATGAGCAATCAGATAATAATCGCCAGCCGGCAGGTTGGGAATGGTTACTTGGATGGAATCCGTGTAATGAGCGTTGGAGTCCAACAACCCGGAATGGATTTTGGATCCGAGGTGCTGCGCATCCTGCAAAGTGGGTTGGTTGTTGATATAGATGGCATCAACCCAGCGGCTGCTGCGGGTGTTGTACTCTCCCTTGTTGGATACAGTGAATCGTATTTGATAGGAATCCCCCGTCGTGACGACACTTGATGTCAATATTGTGTCTATCTGCAAATCAGGCAAAGCACACGACGTGATAAAAATCGGCAGAATGAAGAGATTGTTGGTGTCGTTGTTCATCTCCACTGTCTGATCTTCAGCATCCGTGTATGCTATTAGGTAGTAATTCCCACTCGACAGGTTGGGGATGGTCACTTGGATGGAATCTGTGTAATTGCCGTTGATTTCCAATTGTCCGTTATGGATTTTGGCACCAAGCGGCTGTGCACCCTGCAGAGTGGGTTGGCTGTTGATATAGACTGAGTCAGTCCATTGGCTGTTGTGGGTGATATGTCCACCCCTGTTGGAGACAGTATATTGAATTCGGTATGAATCCAATGTGACAACAGAAACAGGTGCTAACAGCGTGTCGATTCGCAGGTCAGGCAAATCGCTTGGGGTGACAGAGATCGGTTGTCCTCGCATATTGTTGGCTCGCTGACAGTCGAAAGTGTTGTTGAGAACATCACTGACAATCAATACATAATAATCACCCCCGGCGGAAAGTGGAATCATACAGTTTATGCTGACATGGTAGGAGCTGTCTGCATTCAATACATGCGAATATGCATAGTTGCCCATCTCAATATCCGTTTCGTCAAAAATGCTGTCCGGTGAAAGATAAATCTTGTCATACCACGGATATGGCAGTTGGTTGTCCAGAGCCTGTTGGTAGGAAGAACTGTCACGTACAAACATTGGCCATGAATCGGAAGGGGCTGCTCCGGCGTTCGTTACGGTCCAGGAGATGCTGACACTGTCGCCGGAGACGGGTTCTGTCGGCAACAATAGCTGCGTGACCTTCAAGTCAAACAGGTAAGGCTGAATGACGCGGGCGAATCCGAAACTGTTGTTGTTGTAGCTGGATTCCATCACCTCATGGGTGTTATTCACCGTTAATACAAACGAGACTGAATCCATGGTGATCATTGGCGGAATCATGACATTTTTCAGTAGGGTGGCTGAGGCGCCGGCCGGCAACGTTGCCGTTTCGGTGTTGCCTGCTTCAACAACACACGAGAGTTCCTGTGTGTCAACGGAAAGAATCAATTGCCAAGAGAGATTCATGATATTTACCATCGCATCGCCTTGATTGTGCAACGTGACGGCCATGACAGTAGTGTCACCTGCCGTCAACGTGTCAGGCATTTCGATTCCAGTAACAACCAGATCCGGGAGCGGGAAATGAAGGATGTGAACCTGCTTTGGCGACGAAAGGTTGTTGCTTGAATCCAATTCATTCAAAGAATGGGTGACGTTGGTGCTGACAAAAAGGTAGTAATCACCATCAATAAGATCACCGGGAATGGATGCATTAAGCATTTTCAGTATGCTGTCGTGAGGATTCAGCCATAAATTGTGTGGCATCTCGGCAATCTGAATTGCGTTTGCCCCATCAGCGGATGGGGATAGGAATACTCTGTCGGTCACGTTTTGGTTAATGATGGTACCGTCAGTCGTGTTGGCTATAATGTAAGACACCCCCTCTTCTGCACCCGCATGAAGGGTGTCTTCGGAGTTCAGGGAAGTAACTCGCAAATCGGGTCTCACCACCGTGATGGGCTGTAGAGCGCGCCGCAGATTGTTGTTTTCCTTGTCGAATTCAAACACGTCGTTTTGCACGTCCGTTTGGACAAACAGGTAATAGGTGCCTTCTGTCATGGTGGAGGGCAATTCAACGGTGTGGGAGATTAAATAGAAATCCCCAGATGCAAGCCCGTTGTAATGTCTGTCTTCCGATATCAGGACGGGATTCTCCAACGAATCCGCATTCGTGCTGAAGAAGCAGCGGTCAATCCAGTTGCCGTTGTTCGGCGCGCCTGCTCCCTGATTGTGTATCTCGAAAGAGAAGGTGAAGGCTGCTCCCGTGCTGATTGTGTTGTTTACAGTGATATTGCGTGGTGCGAGATCTGCAGGTGGGGTCAGAATGATGCTGACAGTGTCTGAGCGGGAGACGTTGTTGTAACGTCCCACATGTTCATACACCTGGTCATTAAAGTCCGTATAGACGTAGAACCATGCGGTACCGTGCATCACTAACGGGATGTTTACAGTGGCGGAAACCAAATAGGAGGAATCCGGCAACAACAGCCCGTTGTGGGAGATGCTTCTGAGTGGTATCGCATTCTCGTCAAATACAGGACTGTTAGATATAAATATATAGTCTGTCCAATTTGACACTCGTGTATCGTAATTGCCATGGTTTTTCACTCGGTAGTCAATACCAACTTCCGTGCCGGAGAAAAAGTTTTGGAAAGTCGGGGATACAGAATCGACTTTCAAGTCTGGCAGGGGAGGTACAGATACATCCACAAGCTCATAGAAGAAATTGTCGTGATAGTAGGGGAAATCATTGATTTCGGAAATCTCAACAATTTTGTTGCCTGCGACATTGCCACAGTCCATACCCTGACAGTGATGGCTGTTCGCACCTATATACGCCGGTGGATTATAGGGTACCGGCACTATGCTGTCCCAATAGATATGGTGCGCATCGTATGCATCTGTGATGACAAACAGGAAGAAATTGGAGCCCGCTACGTTGAGCGGAATATTAAATGTCTGATTTTGGGTATAATACTCTCCTGGATTAAGTGCCGATACATTAGGGAACTCACCAAGCAGGATGGGATTGTTGTCGTCTGCTGCCACGCGGCCTTCCAACGAGAGCCAAACTCGGTCGTACCATACCGCGCCGTTCGGGGTGGGAGCAGGTCCGTCGTTCTGCACAGTCCACGAAATGGTGGCGGGTTCACCGCCTGTGAAATCCGAGTGGGAGATGGAGGTGACATGCAGTTCAGGATAGTTTAGCTCGAAAACGGCGGTGAACGTCGTGTCAGATGTGGCGATGAATATGCGAGGATTCGTGGTGTCGTTGTCGCTCCAGTGGAGGAAAAGAGTGTTTGGATTCGGGATTGCGCTAAGCGTGACAGTGTCGCCGATGGAATAGCAACCAGACCCTGTGCAGGTGCCGTAACTGTCATTGCTGCTGGTAACAGAAATGAATAGGGAACAGTCTGTAAAGAAACTGTCCACTTGCCCATATGCTGTACCCACTCCATTGGTGGCGTAGGCGCGAACGTAGTATGTAGTGTTCGGTTCCAAGTTTGTGAGTGTACTGGTGAACGAGCCAGTTCCGCTACCATCGGTGGTGTGGCTGTCGTTGATGGTGGGGCTGTGCGAGGTGCTCCAGCAGACGCCGCGAGCGGTGAATGAGTTGCACTCATCTGAGACGACATTACCGCCGCAAGTGGCGGAAGTATTGGTTATGTTGCTTACAGGAGAGGTGATTACTCTGCCCATATCTCCATAAATGTCCACCCAGTCCATAAAGTGCTGGTGTCCCGTAAACCAGCCGAATGGGCAGAATTCCACGTTGTAATAATCCACTGTTTGGTCAGGCAGACTTGGAATGCTTACGGTTGCCACCAGTGTGTCTAAAAAATAGGTGAGAGTTCCTGTGGAGAAATCCAATTCAACGTGTTCAGTAATCCACGAGTCAAATGTTGCCTCGCAGAGACGGACATGAGTCTCATTTGTCGCTCCGTCTAACTTGTAAACAAGATGAATACCATACCATCCCTCGTATGCACCATGATAGTACTGTAGACTGACAAAATTGTTGTTCTCGTTGCCCCCGTTCAAATAGAAGTAAGTTTTTCCATAATAGTAGTTGTTTGCGCGGTGCAACATAAATTTGCGATCCATGGACACATTGCCGCTGGGAGGAACAGTCATGTCCACCGTTCTTAAATGCACTTCTTGATCGGTGATATCCTGATAGAGCTTGAGCAGTCCATCTTCTTCTACAACAGTGTTGCCCGTGTGGCTCCATTTGTCAGGGTCAATCACCCCATCGTTAAAGTCATCATTCAGTAAATACGAAGGACGTCTCACCCTGAGCGTAGTAGTGCTTTCACAGATGTCATCAGTCTGGAACACAGTGGTGTATGTTCCATATTCGTCAATGGTTTGTCCGTGCCATATGAACGGCATCTCGCTTTGGCAAACGATGGTATCAAGAATGGTGGGGCCGGGGCAAGGCAACGTTGTGAAGTTGATAATAATCCACTCAGACTCGTTAGTGCGACAAACACTTTGAATTTCTGTCTCATATATGGTCTCGGGAACTAAATTGCTGAGAGTGATGGAATTCGTGTTGGTGGCGGTGCTTTGCCATTCGCCCGTCTCACTCTCTGGAGCTGAAATTTCAATGTCATCCACAAGAAGAACGAACATGTCGGTGCAATTAAAATGTCGGATGGCTACATAACCGATTTGACCAGCGTATTCACTCAAATCAACAGAGATTAAAGACCATGTTCCTTGAGATCTGGTTCCGACTCCAGTTGCAGACAATGTCCACTCTTGAATGGTGGTGAAATCTGCAGTGTCCGTATTTCCTGTTGTGGAAACCGCAACACCAAAGTGTTCTTCTGGATAATTGGCATCTTGTGCAGCAACCCAAAATGTTATTGAGCCGCCCAAGGCCACTTGAGGCGAAACCAAGTAGTTGTCAGGGGTCAAAGCACCAGACAGCACATTGCTATATGATCCCGAAACCATCATATCATGCGAAAGATTATGACCTTTATCTGCTAAAACAGTGGTGCTTGAGAAGTAAGATACTGCATTGGATCCCAATTCCCAAGAATAACCGTCACCATCGGCATCAATGGTTGTCCAGCCGTTGAAACTGCTGTTGTCAAAGGTGTAAACGCTGTCTCCTGTAAACACTCTGTATCTCACATTGTAGCTGTCACCGTTCCCTGTCCAGTTCAGCGTAGCTTCGTGGCTGGTGATATTGTTGACGGATAGGCTCGTCGGATCAGTACAGTTCTCAAGTGTGGTGAAACTCACCTCCTCGCCATAGTTCGTGCCCAAAATGTTTGAAGCATACGCTCGCACATAGTATGTGGTATTTGGCTGCAAGTCTGTGAGTGTGCTGGTGAACGCACCCGTACCACTGCCATCGGTGGTGTGGCTGTCGTTGATGGTGGGATTGTGGGAGACACTCCAGCAGACGCCGCGAGCGGTTACGGTACTGCCGTCGTCGGAAGTGACGCTGCCGCCACAGATTGCAGCATCATCCGTGATATTTGTAACGTTGGTATCCGTGTGGACAGTGACGTCGGCGGGAGGAGCAATGCTTAGATTGTCGAACGTCATTCCGTTGCTGCCACTCTCGGAAACGGCCTCAACAACGATGTGGTAAACACCGCTGACAGCATTGTTGAAGACATAGTCAACATGGTTGTCGTTAGCCGTGTGGGTGAAGTTCTGGTGTTGATTGATTATAGTCCAATTGGCGGGATCGGGAGAGGAGGCCACATAGACGATCATGTCCTCCGGCAGAGGACCAAGGGCGTTGTAGTCGTAGGAGATTATAAACTGGCCGGTCGGGATGCTTATGCACGGGGAGACCATATAAGAGGAGGCATTGAACTCATTACTGAACGTATAGGTCGGCGTGCCGTTTACCACGGTCCACATCACAGGGTTGGCATTGCGAGCATTGGTAATCCAACCGCCTTGACCCATCGTGACATTGGTGAAGTCTTCTGAATAAGGCAGCGTGATGGGTTCGCAATTCGTCACGAATGTAAGAGTTCTGTTGACGGTGTGTGATTGGTTGTCTGCAGAACAAATAGCCGTGATGGAGAACGGTATAGCGTATTCTGTGGCAGCATTTAAATTTCCAATAGTGAAGGAGGTGCTGGTGACCGTCTGCGTGATGGTGGTCCCATTCAAGGTGTAGGATACCTCCCATTGCGTTTCAACACCGACAGAAGACCAGTGTGCTGTAACTGAATGAGTTGTCACGTCTAAGTCGGAAGAGATGACAGGAAATGGGCAGGAGTCCAGTATCGGACATGTGATAAATTGTGCATTGGCGCGGTAAGCGGAAAGGTTACCATTTATCGTAGAGGAATATTCGTTATGGGGACTGCCGTCACTCTGTCTATAAAGACAGGTGTTGGAGGTGGCGGTGTATCTGTATTGGACAGAACTGGTGTAACTTACGGCTGATTTTGCAACACTAACCACAATGTTGCCTGTACCAGGATAGAAGAATGGCACGTCAAAAGTGAAGGTCTGCCAACCAGTTTCGCCGCCAAGGGTGATACCGTTTGTGTCATACACCAAAGTCAAGTCGCCTTGCGGAGTCCAGTCCGTATTAGAGCTGAACGTGTTTTTGTCAGTGGTGGACAGATGAATTTTCACATTCGTGGTCGCAAGGGATGCTGTGGCATTGCTGTAATACCTAATACCTGTAATGTAGCAAGGATATCCGCCAAATTCAGATTCGGGATAGATGGTCTCATTCCAGGAATTCCTGTAGAAGTTGTTGAAAGGAGAATAGTAGGAGGAAGATGTTCCCGTACCAATGTCATACTCAACAGTACTACTGCATTCGAGGGCTGTGAAAAAATGGACGGCATCGCTCCATGCACTGAGATCGTCAAGTCCACAATTGGCACGCACATACACATCGTATGCGGTAGCATTGGTAAGACCTGCCATGGTATAGTGGTTAGCATTGACACTGACGGTTGTGCCTGTTCCATGGGCGAAGCCTGTGGGACCGTATTCGATAATCCAAGAGTCCTCGCTGCCACCGGAAGTCCAGTTTAGGTCGGCAGAAGCACTTGTGACATTGGTTGCCGTAAGGTCGGTGATGCCATTGCAGCACTCTGTGAGAAACTGTGTCGCTGGAGTGAATCCGCTTGCGGATGTGCTATCGCAGAACCCCCGTATTTTGACAGACGCTTGGGAGCATTTTGGAAGATTCTCCAGCAGGTATTGGGTGGTTGTGAGATGGGGAACAATAATCCACGAGGAGGTGTCATTGGTTTTATATGCTAATTCGTAATAGACAGGTGTGTCGTTTGTGTCCTCAAGAGCCCATGAGACAAGAACAGAAGAGGATGTTGCCTCTCTCACGGAAAGGCTAAGTTGTGACAGACAGTATGTCTCCCCACCATACTCGTAGCAGCCCATGTCAGGACTTGTGCCGTAAATACGTGGATTGCCAGCCAAATCAAGCGTGCTGTTGGAAAACAATGCAGAACCAGCGTCAATGCAAGCGGAGTTTTGCATGAGCCGGTAGTCGCCGTTTTCAAAATCTGCGAAAGCAACATATAACACACTGTCTTCATTGCCGAGGTTGTCAGCGCTCAGATTGATGTTGTTTGTGCCGGACAAATTTCCGACAGCAGCGCTGTTAAATCCGGTTGCGGGACCTGCAAAAGATTGTTCCACACCACTGCTCCAGATGATGCAATTGGTGAAAACGGGAACCTGACCGCTTTGGTACTCGGTGGAGACGGAGACGTCCACGAGGCTGTTGCTGGCGATGGTGCTGCTGGTGATGTCTGCCGCACCCGACAGGCAGGCCAACCCTGTTCCATCGTTGTCGGCCACCAGACAGTTGCTCATGGAGTTGTTGCCAGAAATGCCGTAGTACACTTCATATTGCGGCTCGTGATACAATACCACACCGCCGACATTTTGGTTCTCAGTCGTGTTGTGTGCAATTTTGCAATTTTCGAGAGTGCTGGAAACAGATACACATCCGCCGGCTTTTTGTGCTCCCGATGTTCCTGTCAAAGTGTTCCCTGAAATTTCGCTATTCCGAACGGTGGAACCGACGGCCAAAATGCCACCAACGCCAGATCCTGTATTTCCGGAAAAAACGCAGGAATCTATTATGGTGCTTAAAAAAAGACCTCCGCCACCTTGTCCCATATTGTCTGTTACACGGCAGTGTCTCACCATGGTTGGTTTTGCAGCACTGCCCAAAGAATACACGCCGCCATAACCGTTATTGTTCCTAATGATGCAATGTGACAATTCCATGTTGCCGATAAGGAGGGCGCCACCAATGATAGTGCCGTTCTGGATGGTGAAGCCGTCGCATACTGTGTGACGCTCAAATCCAGCTGGAATTGTTTGCTCTACCTCCATTATGATTTCGGGAGGAATGCACAAAGTCACTTGCTTGTCTTGCCCGTCCAAAATGGTGGGGTGGGCCTCAAAGTCGCGTAGCGACAAGTTGTAGTCGGCCGGTTCATTGCCGGCAAATCCGCCAAACATCTGTATGCCGTCATGCATGGTGAAAGCTATGGGAATGGCCGTCACATCTGTGGTGTCCCCATAATAGGTGCCTTGGGCTACCCATATTCTTGGAGTGGATCCTCTTGCTGAAATCATTGAGGCCACATACAAGGCTTCAGTCAGGTCAGTTTTAGCATTCGCCCAAGAAGCTCCGCTGTTGTTACCTGTAGCTTGTTCTGAAACGTAGATGATATTGTCAGCGTTCACATCCGTAAGGAAAGACTTCTCCATCCAAGAGGATGTGTGCGAAGCATCACAAACGGAGCGTGTGCAGATTTGGTATCGCGTGCTGGGATTTAAACCGGTAAGATGGTAGGTACTGTTAGTAGTTCCTAACGTAATGAGATTCGTGTCACTCCCCACTATAGAGTAGTATTTCAACTCGATTGAGGTGATGTCGGTCCCAAAAGCAAATTCCAAATCGGCAGTCGTGTCTGTCACTCGTGTTATGATGAAATTTGTTCTTGCACAACCGGAGTCCGGGCATGATAATCCCGCAGTCAACCGTAGGTTGTTTCGGAAAGAGTATCCGTCAGCAACCTCATTATCAACAATAACTCCACCACAGTCAGGTGTGAAGGTTCGCGAAGCATTACCGTCGCCTCCCTGATACGACCAGACGACTGTGCCATTCTGATCCTTCACGGTGAATGAATTCTCACCGGCCCAATTACCAGTTGTGTAAGAGAAGGTGGCATTCATTTTGGAGCATAGGGCAACAGTGTAGTTTGCATAACTACCGGATTCGATGGTGTATGTCTCTTCAAGGTGATCTGATTGAGTGACCGTTAGATGGCCGCCATTCCAACCGTCACCGAAGCTGTCATTCAACTCAAGCGTGTAGTTGCAGGTGTTTGAGCAATCAGTACTAAAATAATCAGATGGATCAATGTCATAGGAATCAGAAATGAAAAGAGAACGTAAACCAGAGACTCCATGCGTGTTAAAACCTGAGCTTACATTATTAACAGAATTGCCGGTGTTGTCATCAATGGCGATTACAAGGTTCTGTAGTCCATCATAATAAAAAGTGTCTGTCAAAGGAATAACGACCCAATTGCCATCATTCGTATTGCTGAATGTGACATTTCCTGAAAACACTAAAGATAACGTATTAATGGGAATCCAAGCCGAATTGTTCTCAAAATAACCATTTGAGGTATGTCCCATGTAAACATCAATATTACGTGTTATCGTGTCATTATTGTAATATTGTAACCGGATTGCGGAGATGTCTGTGGCAGGAAGATTCAATTCGTCAGCAGTGAAGATTTGTTGGGAATACGAGAACCCGTATTGAAAATCAGACGGAAGGGGTTCGGTGGAGGAGGATGAGTCAGGTGGTGCAATGGTGATTATTCCTTCTGTATAATCATATTCACAGACAGTGCGGAAAGAACAGGTTGTATATCTGCTTTGATGAATACTGTCACAGACATGAGAGATGCGGACTACGTAGTGGGAATTGGGGAACAAATTCTTTAACAAAAGGTTGGATTGGGTGAGATCTGCTATGACATTCCACTGAGACTCATCGTCTGACTTGTATTCCAACTGATATGTGGATGTGCTATCCGTCGCGGCTATTTCGCTCCATGTGATAAGGGCTGAATTGCCCTCGATATTGGATACAACAATTTTCGCAACGGGAATGCAGTATAACTCCCCACGGTATTCATAGCAGCCCATATCGGGGTTTGGGCCGAAAATACGTGGATTGCCCGCCAAGTCGAGCGTATCAGAGGATGTCAGTGCGGCTCCGGCGTCAATGCAGTCGGATAATTGCGTAAGACGGTAGTCCCCGTTTTCGGGATCCACGAAAGCAACGTGCGAAGCCCAGTTTTCATCGCCAAGATTGTCTGCGCTCAGACTGATGTTGTCAGTGCCTGCCAATCCTCCTGTGACGGCATTGTGGTGGCCGATAACAGTCCCTTGTGTGACGGCTTCCTTCCCCTCACTCCAGATAATGCAGTTGGTGAAGACAGGAGCCTGGTTGAGCCCGGAACCAACGGACACGTCCAAGAGGCTGTTGTTGGCGATAGTGGTGCTAGTTATACTTGCTGAATCGGATAGGCAGACCAAACCGGTCCCATCGTTGTTGGCAACCAGACAGTTGCTCATGGAGCTGTTGCCTGAAATGCCGAATTGTTCATCAATGTTGGTGTCTGAATTGTTTGTAAATACCACACCGCCTACATTTTGGTTTTCGGAAGTGTTGCGAATGATTTTGCAATGTTCAAGAGTGCTGGAAATAGACACGCATCCGCTGGCTTCTTGATCTCCCGATGATCCTGTCAAATTGTTTTCGGAAATTTCGCAGTTGCGAACGGTGGATCCGAAAGCATAAAGTCCTCCGGCTTCGACTCCTGTGTTCCCGGAAAAAATGCAAGAATCTATTGCAGAGTTTACAACAACGCCTCCGCCAGCGACACCAGCGTTGGAAATAAAGCGGCAGTGCTTCAGCATGGCAGGATTTGCAGTGTTCCCTATCGCATATACACCGCCTATTTCGCCCAGATTGTCCTTGACGAGGCAATGTGACATCTCCATGTTGCCCAAAAGCAGGACACCGCCTCCACCGAAACCGTTTTGAACGGTGAAGCCGTCGCATACCGTATGGTGTTCAAATCCAGCGAGGGCCGATGATGTGTTTTGTATTAATTCTATGGGAACCCCTAATACAAACGCGTGAATATTTTGTCCGTCCAAAATGGTGGGGTGGGCCTCAATGTTGCGTTGGGACAAGTCGTAATTCGCAGGCTCATTACCGGCAAATCCGCCGAACATGCTGATGCCATCGGTCATGGTGAAAGCTATGGACAAGCCTGATAATGCCGAGGTGTCGCCATGGTATGTGCCCTGCGCCACCCATATTTGAGGGTATTTGTTATCCGCTGCCAGCAGCTTGGCCAAGCTCAATGCTTCCGTCAGGTCTGTTTTGGCATTTGCCCAGGAAGACCCGCTGTTGTTGCCGGTGGCTTGTTCCGAAACATAGATGATGTTCTCCGGATTCATTTGTGTGGTAAACGATAGTGTGTCCCACTCGCCATAGCGACCGTTTCCACATGAGTATCGGACAATCACGGTATAGGTTGAACTCATTAGAAGTCCAGTCAGTTCAATGTCCTCCAGAGGTGTAAATATTTGCATGACGGTGTCACCGACTGACCAGTACCACACTTCCACGGCGTGTTTGGAAGACCTGTCCTCGACTACAATCTGGGCGGATGTGTCGGTGGCATTCACTACTGAGGCATTCAAGGGCGGGCATTGTCTGTCAAGGCATTGTTTTCCCCGAAATTGCATGGTGTTGCGGAAAGTGGTCATGTTCAGGGTGCCTGGATCAAGTGGGTCGTAATCGTCAACGTCTCGGTGTGCGAACAAAGAGCGGTTCGCATTTGTGTTGTGTGTGTAGAACAGGTCGCCGGATGATTGATAGGTCCCGCTGTTGTCATCTACTACCACCACGAGATTCTCCTCACCATTGTATGAGAAAACAGTCTCCAAGGGGATGATGTACCAGAGGTTTTCTCCGCCATCGGAAAAAGTGACAGGACCGGAAAACACTAAGGATAGCGAATCATAACTGATCCAATCAGATCCGTCGTTGAAAGATTCTTTTGAAGTGTGTCCGAGGTAAATGTCCAATTGTCTTGTCGCGGGTGTTCCAGAGAAATACTGGAAAGCCAGTGTGTCCACTTCAAGAGCAATGTTGCCCAATTCGGAAGCTAAGAATAACTGCTGTGTGAATGAATAGTCGTACCACATGCTTGTGGGAAGCGTACCCCCTTGTGTCGAGCTTTCTGTGTTTCCAATTACAAGAGTGCGTGGATCACCAATCTCATCACAGCATGGGGTGTGGAAATCCAGGGTGGGTGAGAAAAAGCCTTCGCTTAAAGAATCACAAAACACCCGAACTCTGACAGAGAGATGGGAACAGGCGGGAAGGTCTTCCAACAGGTGTTGGTTTTCGCTCAGATTGGGTATGGCAGTCCATTGTGTGGCGTCTTTGAGTTGGTATGCCAGTTCGTATCCGACGGGCGTGATGGCGGTGTCAACAAGATTCCATGTCACGATGGCGGAAGTTGTGGTTACTTCGTCCACAGAAAGGCTTATACTCGCCAGACAGTAGGCCTCTCCACGGTATTCGAAACAGCCCATGTCGGGGTTTGCGCCGAATGGACGTTCGTTGCCGGCCAAATCAAAAGGCGTCAATGCGGATGTTGTTCCAGCGTCAATGCAGGCGGATAATTGCGTCAGCCGGTAGTCTCCGTTTTGGGGGTCGGCAAATGCGACGGGTGAGGTTGTGTCAGATACCCCGATGTTCTCCTTGTCCAGTGTGATATTGCCCGTGCCTGCTAATCCGCCCGTGACGGCACTGTGGTGGCCAAAAATAGCCCCTTGCGTCACGGTCTCGGCTCCCTCACTCCAAATGATGCAGTTGGTGAAAACAGGCGCCTGACTGTTATTGATATCGGAATGTGTGGCCACGTCCCCATAAGCATTGTTGGCAATGGTGCTGTTAGCGACGTTAACCAAGAAGTCCACAATTCCAATTCCAATGCCATCGTTGTCTGCGACCAGACAGCTGGTCATGGAATTTTCCCCATGAATGTCGTATAGTTCTTCTAATCCTCCTAATAGGGCTGGGCTATAGAATCCTACGCCACCGATATTCAGATTTTCGGTCAAGTTATGCACTATTTTGCAATATTCTATTTCGGAGGCTATGGCCAGGCATCCACTGGCTTTCATGTCATCGGATTCCCCAGTCAGGAGGTTATCGGATATTTCGCAGTGCCGAAGCTTGGACCCGAAGACGACGGGACCTCCGGACATGTATCCGGTGTTCCCGGAAAAAATGCAAGAATCGACTATGGCATTGATGAGAAAGCCGCCGCCGCCGCCACCACTTATATTTGATGTGATGTTGCAGTGCCTCAAGGTCGCAGGATTTGTGGTTTGACCAATGGCGTACACACCACCGGCTTCTCCTCCTTGGTTGTTTTTGATGATACTATGAGACAGTTCCATGTTGCCCAACAGGAGTGCACCTCCAATCCAATTGCCGTTTTGGATGGTGAAACCGTCACATACCGTATGGCGTTCATATCCTACAAGAGTACCTCCTGAAACAAGTGTTTCCTCCAACTCTACAATTGCTTCGGTCGGAATACCGATTACGGTTTGCTGGCCTTGTCCGTCTAAGATAGTTGGATGAGCACCAAAATCGCGCTGGGAAAGGTCGAAGGTTGCAGGTTCATTGCCGGCAAATCCACCATACATGCTGACACCGTCCGATAATGCGAACGCTATGGGTATTTCCATATCGGCGGTTTCTGCAGTATCCCTGTAGTAAGTGCCTTGCGCTACCCAGATTTTAGGGGGAATGTTTGCCGCCGACTGTATCGCCGCCATGTCTAAGGCCTCTGCCAAGTTTGTCTTTGCGTTTGCCCAAGATGATCCGCTGTTGTTCCCAGTGGCATGTTCTGATACATAGATGATGTTCTCGGGATTACAAAGAGTACCGATTGTCTTTTCAAACCAGGAGGAAGTGTAGCCGGTGTCACAAATGGAGCGTACGCAAATACGGTACGCTGTGCCTGCATTCAGCCCGGAGATGTGATAGATGCTGTCGGTGATGTCCAAGATGACAATGCTGGTGTCATGACCGGTCAGGGGATAATATTTTAGCTCTACGTTGGGAACATCCGTGCCGATTGATAATTCAAGGTCAAGAGTCGTTTCCGTCAGATTCGATACCGTGAATTTGCTCCGGGCGCATCCTGTGTCAGGACAGGTGAACCCGGCAAGCAATTGCAAATTGTTGCGATGCGAATATCTGCTGACAAGTTCACCTCCTGAACAATTATACGGGTCTATGTCGCTGTGGCCGGAAGAGGTCAGAGAACGTGAGCCGGAAGCGTCGTGGGTGTAGAAGCGTGGGATTTCAGGTTCAATATGATTGTTCGTGTTGTCGTCAATGGCGATTACAAGATTGTCTGACCCATTATAATTGAAAACGTCATCCAAGGGAATAAACACCCAGTTGCCATCATTTGTGTTCTGGAAGGTGATGGTTCCGGAAAAGACCATCCACATGGAGCTTGTGGGGATCCAGTCGTTATTGTTGTCAAAATACTCTTTTGAGGTATGGCCGATATAGAGGTCGATTTCACGGGATACGGGTTCGTTGTGATGATATTGTAAACCGACTGCTGTGATGGATGCTGGCGAAGAGTTCAGTTCGGCAGCCGTATAGATTTGTTGGGAATATGAATATTCATAATGGCAGTCAGCGGGAAGAAATTCGCCTGCCAGCGATGAATTGGAGGGTGCAACGGTGATTATCTCAGGAATCAAATCGTACTCACAGACCGTTTGGAAGTAGTTGTATATGTATCTGCTGGCATTTGTGCTGTTGCACGTGTGTCGGACTCTGACGGCGTAAGCGGTGTTGGGTGACAAATCCTTAAGTTTTAGTTTCGTTGAGGTAAGTCCGGCTTTGATATTCCACAGGGTGTCATCAATAGCTTTATACTCAAGGTCGAAGACCGAGAAAGAGTTGGTGTCGGAAACGGATTGCCATGAAACAAATGCCGAACGGCCTTCGATGTCGGATACGGTTAAATTCAAGGGCGGCCTGCAAAATGCCCCTTGATATTCGAAACAACCCAGGTCGGGATTTGCACCGAACAGTCGGGAGTCTCCTCCCAAATCAAGGGTGCAGGTCGGGGACAATTCTGTGCCGGCATCAATACAATCAGAGTACTGCGTCAAATGATAGTCCCCGTTTTGAGGGTCAACGAAAGCAACATACGAGGTGTTGGCTTCATTGCCACTGTTGTCGTTGCTCAAAACAATGTTTCCTGTACCATACAATAATCCCGTTGCAGCGCTATGGATGCCCATTACATCCCCTTCTACCACTTGCCCTGATCCTTCGCTCCAAATGATGCAGTTTGTGAAGTTGGGAAGTCCCTGATTGTTGTCTGTCACCACATCCGTTGAACCGTTATTAGCAATAGTGCTATTGGTGACATTCACCAAACTGTTCGTGATACTGATGCCAATTCCATCGTTGTCCGCAACCAAACAGTTGTCCATAGTGCTGTTGTTGAAAACATCGTAATACTCTTCTGCCTGAGGTTCGTAAATGAATTCTATACCGCCGATATTCGGATTGTCGGTTGTGTTATGAACTATTTTGCAATATTCAAAGGCAGAGGCCATTGCCAAGCATCCGCCGGCTTTCGTGTTACCGGTCTCCCCAGTCAGGAGATTGTTGGATATTTCGCAGTGACGGAATGTGGATCCGAGGGCAAATATGCCACCGGCAATGTGTCCTGTATTTCCAGAAAAAACGCAGGAATCAACCATGGTATGAAGAAAAAAACCGCCACCACCTTCTTCACCCACATTAGATGCGATGCTGCAGTGCTTCAAAATCGCCGGATTTGTGGCATGGCCGAGAGAGTATAGACCGCCACCATATACTTGGTTGTTCCTGATGATGCAGTGAGACAATTCCATGTTGCCCAGCAGGAGCGCTCCTGCAATTCCATAACCGTTTTGGATGATGAAACCGTCGCACACAGTGTGGTGCGCATATCCTAAAGGAAGATAAAGGGAAACATTCAATTCCTCGATTATCGAAGAGGGGATGCCTACGACAGTCAGTACACCTTGTCCGTCCAAAATAGTTTGATGGGCGTCGAAGTCGCGTAAGGACAGGTCGAAGGTCGAGGATTCGTTGCCGGCAAATCCGCCGAATATGCTGACACCGTCCGCCAATGCGAAAGCGATCGGAAGTTCAGCAGCGTCTGCACCTAAGGTGTCTCCATAGTAGGTGCCTTGCGCCACCCAGATCTGTATCTCGTTTTCTTGTGCTACCCAGACGGCTGCTGAATCCAATGCTGTTTTGAGGCTCGACATGGAGTTTGTCCATGAAGATCCGTCAAAATTGCCTGATCCGTTTTGGGTTACATATATAATCCGGGATTGGGCATTAAGACTGTAGATGGAGAATAAAAATGTGCAAGCGAAAAGACACATTTTTGAGGTTGTTACTAGAAAGTGGCGAAAGGTAAATTTTCCCATTTGTATGTTGATTCAGATTTTGATTACAATAAAAGAGACGCTGTTTACAATATGTGATTGTAGTATCTTTTTTTTCAGGACGTATTATCTCGAAAAGCTCAATTTTTTTTGTTTGCAAAAATATGTAATTATCCGATATGAACAATCGTTTGTTGAAAAATAGCTTGTATTGTTTATTTTTTTGTACTTTTGCACTCGCCTTTTTTGGCAGATTGAACTGTATTATACTTAACGGCTTGTCACTGATTGCCAATAACAAAACCTACATAACTATGAAAAGAACGTTCTCATTGATCTTTGTGCTAACCTTTGCACTGAACATTTTTGCACAGGAAAACGCTGTGCGTATTGAGAAAAGTCAGTTCGATGCGGTGCCGGGCACGGCCAACCCGTCGATGCTGCGCGTGCCTGCCCAAACCGCGGTGGACATGCCCGCCTTCCCGAATCTCGGCGAAAGCCGGATCCATAGCGGCGACATGCCCAAGGACCGTTCCCTGCGGTGTCGCATCCTGCGACCTGGCGAGTCGCTCATCTTCAGCGTCGAGAACGGCGTGCTGAGCGAGGACAGTTCCCACTTTGCGACGCTTTCGGCCACCGAAGAGGCAGCCGTGCAGCGTGTGCCGTCGTGGCTGCGCACCGATCTGCGCTTCAAGTTCCATGAGGTCTCCGCCACCCTCCGTGGCAAGATGGTGTCGCTCATCAACACAACCCCCAAACGTTATCTCGACGAAGTGGCTTTTGTGCTGGCATACCTTCCCAAAGAGGTGCTCGGCGCATCCCGCTTCGTCAACGACTGGGACCATATCCGCATCAACGCCGAACTCATTTACCGCCATGCCGACTCGCTGCAATATGTGCGCCTGTCGGAGAGCGGCGACACCAACTCCGGCGACTGGTCCACAACCACCGAGTACCGTATCAAGCAGGGTTCCAGCTATATATGGCGTCCCATTGATCGTTACTACTACTACCAGTTCATCGTGATGCCAAAGTTGGAGCAGGAGGGTGTCTATGTCACCGACAACCTCACCTCCATCACGCAGCAACGCACATGGGGCTATTTCTGGCGCGACTATCTTTGGAACGACTATTCTCAGGCCGTCAACCCTTCCGACAATGCCGACCGAAGCTATAAGAATGTGAACATGTGCGGCTATGTGGCCATCAACTCTTCCGGCGCACGCGATACCGTCTGCATTGACACCATCCCGCGCTTGGGCGAGATCATGCAGATGCCTACCTATCTTTGGAACGAGAACCCTACAATCTACTTCTTCAACCGCGCTTTCACCGCTACCCAAAGCGCCTTGGATGTGCTGGGCAACTGGTGCTCGCGCGCCGTGCCGCAAGATGTGACCTCCTCCGACGACTATCGCCCCTCACAACCCAACCATATAGCTTGGAAGCATGTGGGCAACTGCCACGAGGATGCCTTGCTTGTAGCTGCTGCTGCCCGCACCGCCCTCATCCCTTGCATGCATGTGGGTGACTTCTGCGACGACCACGTCTGGACCGTTATCCACGACGGTTGCGACGACATGGAATGGCACCACTTCGAGTTCTTCCGTGGCGGCCTGTCCGCCAGCCGCCCCTATTACTGGGGTATGACCAATATGCAGGAAACCGGCAACTATGGCTGGAACAGCTCCTTGGTGCAGGGCTATGTGCCCGACGGAACCCTTCAGAATCTCTCTGAGAAGTATTCGGAGAATGCCGCCTGCACCCTCAACCTGACCGTCAAGGACCAGGATGGCAAACCCGTGGACGGCGCCCGTGTCAACCTATACTCCACGAACTACCAGTATAGCTCGAGCAACCCCTACATACTCTCCGCCGGCTACCTCTGGACCGATGCCTTGGGCCAGATTCATGCCAAGCTCGGAACGGGGAACAAGTACTACATGAAGATCACCCATCCCGACTTCGGCTCCTTCCCCACCACGTCGGGACAGGTTTACAACGTGATCACCTCCAACACGCCCGCCAACCAGAATTACAACGTCAACTACGCTTTCCCCACAGCGGCTACGGCACAGCGCAACCTTGTCAACTCCGCGCAAACGGAATTCCCTGCCGACAAGAGTGTCAGACTTACCTTCACGACGCAGAACATCACGACTGGCAATAATCCTGTGGACGGCCAAAACTCCTCTTTCTACGAACACACACAGACCGCAGCCCCGCTGACCGCCTACATCGTGGATGAAGCCAACATCGCGCCTTTCCGTAACGGCACCCTCATGGCTGATGCCGAGTATGCCTTCGAGAATCTTGCCGAGGGGGCTTTCAATATCCCCGTTCATCAATCTGGAAAGACCTACGTCGTCCTCTCCAACAGCCAAAACTACCTCAACTACGTGGAGGTGAACTACGATGCCGCTCTGGTGAACGGTGCCGATTTCCACGACGTGGGCATTGATGACCAATCCCCAGTGACCTTGGCAGTTTATCCGAACCCGACGGATGGTGAGGTCAAAATCCAAAGCTCCAGATTCGGAATTCAAAGTGTTGAGGTGTTTGATGTATTTGGTAGGGTAGTGCTCGCCCACAATAATTGCGGTGGCGACAATACAAGCATCGCCCGCCTCGACATCTCCTCCCTTGACGCCGGTGTCTATCTGGTCAGGGCTACCTTGTCGAACGGCATTGTGCAGACTGCACAGGTGGTGAAACGATAACCCCTTGCTTTTCAGGCGAAACATAATAACCTAATACAATCTCAGTGAAAAACAACACTCCCTATTTTCCTGTTGTCACGGCTCGTGCCAAGATGGCCGACGTGCTTACCGAACATAACAACCTCATCTCCCTGCTCCCACGCTTGGGCGTCTCTCTTGGATTTGGCGAGAAAACCGTCGCCCAGGTTTGCGCGGCAGACGGAATCTCCTTGCCCCTCTTTCTGCTCATCGGCAACGTCTATACCTTGGATGACTACCTGCCCTCCATCGATGAACTCCAGCAGTGCCCAATCGAGGAGATCGTCCGCTACTTGACGAACTCCCACAAGGAGTATCTGGACTACAAGTTCCCGCATATCGAACAACATCTTAAAGAGGTCTCCTCGGATTGGAATGAAAAATATAAAAGATTGATTATAAACTTCTTCTATGATTATAAGAATGAGGTGGTCGATCATTTCAAATACGAGGAGGAGATGATCTTTCCTTTTGTCAGCGATTTGGTGAACAAAAATCCCATCAAGAAGAGCAGGCCGCGTCGCAGTGCCTTTGACAAGCAGCATACCAATATCGAGGACAAATTGCGCGACTTCACGAACTTGCTCATCAAGTATATTCCCGCCGACGTGTCGCAACGTGAAAGGGTCAATATGTTAGAGGATATTTGCTTGTTGTCGGAAGATATTGAAAAACACGCTCTTATAGAGGAAAAGATACTGTTTCCGTATATCCATTTGCTGCAAGACCATGAAAACAAATAAAATCGCCATAGCCGACCCCTCACCGATCATCCTCGCAGGAATGGCCTCTATGTTGCAGGCGTTGCCCGACTGTGAGGTGGTGTTGCAGTCCGATGATATGCACACGGTGACCATGCGCTTGGCCATCTTGAAGCCCGACGTGCTGGTCATCAACCCTGTCATGGTGGACTACTCCAAACGGCGCATGGTGCGGTCGCTCTTTGAAAACCTGCCTGACATGCGTATTGTGGCCTTGGTCTCCTCTTTCATGGAAAACACTATCCTTAGGCAGTTCCATGGCATCATTGAGATTAATGACGATTTGCAGCGCATCAAGTCCACGTTGCAGCAAGTGACTGTACGACATCCCCAGCAAGAGAATGAAGTTGATTCCTCCCTGCTTTCCGACCGGGAGAAGGAGGTCTTGGTTTGTCTTGCCAAAGGAAAGAAAAACAATGAAATAGCGGAAATGCTCCATATATCTGCCCATACGGTCATCACACATCGCAAGAATATTGTACGCAAAACCGGCATCAAGTCTGTCTCCGCCTTGACGGTCTATGCCATCCTCAACAATTTGTTGGAACAGAAGGACATCATCTAAGTTGGTGTTGTCAAATCGTTGAATTGTCCGGCTTTTTTGGTCGGATGAATAACGGCTAATTTCCTGTCGGATAATACAAAACTCTGATTTCCGAATTGTTGGAATAGTACATGTACATTTTGCCGGGCTCCAGTGTGGTGAGGCTTCCCGTCCAGCCGACCCCAGTGTGGTATTGTACGGACAAGGATTGCGATTTGACCATGTCGCCGTCCTGTGGGGAGAAGTTCCCGAAAGCTTCCGCGAGGCTCATGCTGTTTTGCGGCACATACCCGATCCAGTTCCATCCGGGGTGGATTCCGATGCCTGTTGCCGCAGGATCCGCCGGGGTGCCCATGATGCGCAACTCTCCCGCGGCAAGCATGTGAATCATGTATCCTTGTCCTGTAGTCATGTTGTTGAGCGGGCCGAACCAGATCCCATCTTGCTGTTGCCGATATTGGGTCTGGCTTTTGAGAATGTCGGCATTGTTGCCGACAGCCGACATTAATTGCGTCAGCAGGCTGTCACTCTCAATGTTCAAGGAGATCCAGTTCCAGCCGGCTGAGAGCTCCAGCACGGGCAGTATGGTGAGGTGCAGCGTGACAATGCTGTCACAACCCTGGGCGGTCTGGAAATGCTGCATGTAATCGCCGCTGCTTGTGTAGGTGCTGTCGTTCCAAATAAAGGCGTCAAAGGCGGTGACGGCGAAGTCGTGGCTGAGGGTGTCGCACAAGCCCGTTATGGTTATGGTGTCGGATGTGCTGACCTGACAGCCGTTATCCCAGTGTGCGGTCACGTCGTAGATGTAGGTGCCGTTTGAGGCGAGTGTGTCGTGAAAGGTGGTCAACGTGGTGGTGTCCAAAAAGTTGCCATCTATGGATACGGCATAATAAGAGATGGCCTGTCGGTTCTCGATGGTGCCTCGTACGCAGAAACTGAAGGGAAGACTCGATTCGCTCCATGTGACATTGCTGCTGGTGTGCAATCCCATGATGGCTCCTTTCCCGACCGCTTGCGAGGGCCCTAACGGGATGGCGGCCACACCTCCGGGTGCCTCTAAATAGACGCCGAACCACAACTCCTGGGTCGCGTCAATGGTGAGGGGCTGTGATAAGACGTGTGTGTGCCAACCGTCGGATGTGATGGAACTTATGGGAATCTCGTCCTCTCGCATGAGTGTTCCGGGTGAGATGATCCCGTTGTTGTAAGAGCCTCCCATGTACACAACAACTTTGTACCGCGTGGCATTCGTGTGGGCATAGAAGGAAACATTTGTCAATGTCTTGTTATGGTATGGGGTGAGGTCTGCGGTGGCAAATCGTTGCAAAAGAGAGCGTTTGTAGTTGCTGTTGTATTGTAAATTGGTGGCGAGTTGCTGGTTCCAGGAGAGGGTCTGCAGGTCGGGAGCGATTTGCGGGGTGGTCCACTCGAGGGTGACATGCCCCGGGTCGGTGGTGGAGACGGTGAGCTGTTGGGGCGGCAAGCAAGGCCTGGCTATGGAGCTTCCCGTCAGGGCGATGTTGGAGACGATGCTTCCCGAAGCAATCGTGATGGTGCCGGAGTCAGTCTCCATGTTGGAGTTGGGCTCGTATCGGACATAAAAGGTCCCCCCGTCGGGCGCGAAGGTGAGCGATGCGTTGTAATGCGACGAGTCAGTGCTGATCGCGAAGGGCCCAGTGACGGTCACGGTGAGTGGTGCGGTAAGGGCATTCGTGATGACGGAGACGCGCTCGCCGGTGCTAAATTCCCCTCCCTCCACAAAAAAGGAGAGCGCATCCGCGCTGGCCCGGATGATGGGATTGCTGGCATCTATGCCGAAAATGGCCCCGTGCCCTTGGTTGAAATTATGGCTGGCAGGACAGATGGCGGTCAGCGTGTAATATCCGTCGCCCTGGCCGCTCCAGCCGAAGTTGAAATGGAAGTAGTCGTCGTCGGTATAGCCGTCGCACACGAATGCGTGCCCCCCCTGCGGGCCGTTGCCATGGTAAATGACGGGACGGTTGCCGTCAAGGTGGTTTTTGATGGTGTACAGCCAGTTGGTGGAGGTGTGTTGGCTCTTGTTCCTGGCATAGCATCCTGAATAGCCGAAAAAGGTGTTGAGGGCGCTGGCCGCTTGCGAGGTGATGGCGCCGCTGCTGAAAGCCCCGTATTCCATGTCGACGCTGACACCGCAGTGGTACATCAACTTGGCGACTTCGTTGATTTGCCCGACAGGACTGCCGGTTGTGACGCTGTCCGGCATCAAACTGTAGTCGTAGGTCGCGCTCCAGAAATCAACAGTTTGCGTGCCATAGTTCCCATAGCCTGCGGAGGCAAAGTCGGCGACATAGCTGTGGCTTTCGAGGCCGTGCGGGGGAAACTGCCAATATCGGATGATCTGCGCCATCGCGGTGGCCACACAGCCGGTGAAGGTGTGCCCGCCGGGTCCGGATGTGTCGGCGGGACAGAGTGCGTTGTAGGGTGCGTCCTGGTTCCATCGGGTCTGTACGAGAGGACTGACGATGACATGCCCTTCGTAGCGTGTGGGGACAGTGCTGCCGGATGCGAGCGCCCGCCACTTGGCTGCGGTTTCCGCATCGGTGTGCGCCGGCTGTGCAAGCAGCACCTGAAGCTCCGAGGCGTATCCCTGCAAAAGCTCTTGCAGTTGAATGGGAATTTTCCGGATGTCTAGACAACCCTCGGTGGAGTAGCCGAGGATGGGATTCGCCCTGTCGTCTGTGCTGATGATGACAAACCCGTTTCCGATGTTGTAAATCTGATAGCAGGCAATGGAGTCGTTGGATTGGGGCGCCAGTACCTTGCCGGTATAGACCAGTTGCGGTGACAAATTGGTGCTTCCGGCCCGGTTTCCCACCCGTGTCGTGTAAAAGTTGCGTACAACTTGCTTGAGGGCGACCGAGTCCACGGGAGCGGACGATGCGGTGAAGCGTATGGCTATGAAAGAGATGGCCACGGCACAGGCAAAAAGGATTGTTCTCGTATGGTTGGATCTTTTCATTTTTCCAGTGTTTTTATGCGCAAAGTCAGATGCAGGAGGCGGCAATAAAACTGTTGTTGATTCAATCTTGAGAGACGATGCGGCTGTCATTCGCCCGATACACGATCACGGTGCCCTCGCCGTGCAACTCGATGGTGAAGGCATCGCCGAGCGCCTCGTTCAGACTGCCCTCCCAGAGGTGCTGGAAGGCGCGCCGCCGGACTGGGTACTTGAGGCCGTGGAAGGTGAGCGGCAATTGCGTGTCGGTGCAGAAAACCGAGACCTGCTGCCCTTTGCGGGACAGCAGTGTGGCACTTTGGCGCAGCACATTGAAGACACCCTCCTGGGTGACCATCACAAGCGGCAGAAACTCGCTGTAGGTGGCCATGATGCTCAGATTCGCGATGAAATGGTCTTCTCGCAACCCCTCGCAACCGATTAGGGCCACGGGCGAGAGCCCCTCGCACAAGCAATATCTCAGGGCCTTTTGCAGATCGTTGTACTCTTCGCTTGTGTCGGGGTGGAGAATGCTGCCCCAACGCTCTAAGCTCTCCGCCCGCATAGAGTCGCAGTCGCCCACCACGGCGGTGGGGGTGAGGCCGTGTGCGGTCACCTTGTCGATGGCGCCGTCGCAACACACGAGATGCTCGGCGCGGCGCATGAGCTCCAGAGCGTCGCCACGCTCCGGAAATGCCCCGTTGGCCACCACAATAGTCCTGTATAGCAATAAATCAGCCTGCATTTTCAGCGCAATTTGCAAGGCCGCAAAGATACAAAATTGTTTTTAGCCCCGATAATCAGACGGTCGTGTTTTATTTTTTTCAAAATACTCTTTTTAATTCTTGTTTCTTAATTATTTTTGTATATTTGCAGCCTGTTGGGAAAGTGTGCAGAATAGTTTTTGAATCTTGCAAGTAATTAATATTAAATAAGATATGTTATGAAAAACAAGTTTTTACTTTTGCTGATTATTGCGTTGGGTTTGTCACAGACTGGGCTCGAGGCGCAGACTGTCCACAACGGCACCCCGCCCACATTCATGACTTTCACGGCTCCATACGTGAAATGCCGCTACGGCACGCAGTGGTGCTCGTGCGACCCGTCGAACACGATGTGGACCTGCTCCGGCAACAATCCGAGCAACTGGACAGCCTCCACCTACAGCGGCACGGCCAACAATGCCACCAATGGCATCCTTACTCCGACAAGCACCAATTGGAGCCATCGTTTTGTGACATCCCACACGGCTACTGACCCCTGCATGTGCTACCAGACCGGCGGCAGTACGTATCAGCAGGCCCATGTGCTGCCGGAGGGTGGCTGGGACCTGGAGCCAAGCACGCTCTACGACCCCATCGACACAGTGATACAGTTGGGCGGCCCTGTTGAGCAGGGTAAGAAAAGCCAGTCCATCGAGTATTGGTTCCGCCCCGACACCAGCAAGTCTGTGCTGCTGGTGATGCTGGCTTTTGCCACGGAAGCTTCCAACCACCCCACCTATCAGAACGCCAAGTTCTATGTGGAGGTGATGGACTCCGCCTATAACCTGCTTAACTTGGGCTATTATCCGGACTTGAACGGTGTGCCCCAGAACCAGGCACCCTTCTTGTGGCCATACTCCCAGTTCCTCTATGTGCCTATCAATGCGAGTAATTCCACCTGCCATCTGCCGTATTGTTTTGCCACGCCGGTCGGCTATGACTACTATGGCACCAATGACGAGAACAAGGCCTTCGAGGTGACGGAGTGCCCGTACGCCCAGTTCAACGGGCAGGTGCCCGTGTCCCACTCGCCCATTAACTGCCAGTGGTTCAAATATACCCAGATTGCTTTCAACCTTGGTGATGCCGCCCGCCAGCACAAGACGGTCATCTTCCGCGTGCGGGCGCAGTCGTGCGTGATGAACTTCCACTGGGCCTACGGTTATTTCGCCGCAAAGCTCATTGACGGACATATTAATGTCAGCGCCTGCGGCGACAATGAGGTATGGCTCTCCGTGCCCAATGGCTTCAGTGAGAACTCATACGTCTGGTATGCGGGCTCCTGCGCCGACTCCGCAGCGCGTGTGGAGCGTTATGACGGCTTGCACAACATTTTCCTGAACTATGGCAATGGCGACGTGATCCAACCCTACTACCGCTGCGAGGTGCGCACCCAGGCCGGCGTGCCCATCGTGTACGAAGGCCATGTGAACAGTTATCACGACTTGGACGGCTGTTTCACGTATGAACAGATAACGGCCGACCAATATGGCTATCAGGTCCGGTTCAATAATTGCACCCAATATGTTGAATATGCATTTGACTCCTCCACGGGCAGCTTTGTCCCGCAGGCTTCCAGCACGCCGGTGGTGGACTGGGATTTCGGGGACGGCACCATGCACACCTCTTCCATGAATCCTATCCACAATTATGACAGCATGGGCGTCTATCGCGTGCAGATGATTGTAAGTGCGGCCGACGGGCAGTGCCCCGACACCATCATCAACTACATCAGCGTGGATTCCGTGCCTCATGTCGGCATCGATGACCGCACGGCGGATGCGGGCGTGACCATGCACCCTAACCCCACGACGGGAATGGTGACGCTGGAGACGCATGGTAGTAACATCTCCGAGGTGCTCCTCTTCGACCTGAAGGGCTCCCTGCTGCACCGCTATCCCGCCGAAGGGACGCAGCTGCAACTTGACCTCTCCGGCCGCCCTGCCGGCACCTACCTGCTCAAGGTTAAAACATCCCGAGGCGAACAAACCCTAAAAGTTGTGAAACAATAATTTTTTGCAACATTTCGAAACGGAAATCGTTTATGGGTTGTTTTGACATCGAAAAATTATTTTGCTATGAGAAAGAGATTATCGACATTTTTTTTGGTTTTGGTTCTGACATCGTTCGGGACGATGCCTCTCTTTGCCCAAAACAACATCCATCAGGGCTCCCCGACATCCTTCATGTTCATCCCAGGTACGGGCGGCAATATCGGCTCGAACAGTTGGGTGCAGGCCAAGTACAACACCAGCGGATACCAGGCGCCAAACACAAACGGTGTGGAAGGGACCGTGGTCAGCACTTACAACGGCAGCGGCAACCATAGCCACGCTTTTGTCACGAGAAATCCTAACAGCACGACTCAAACGGAGTGTACGACCTGCTATCCGTCACCGTCTTATAGCCAGTTCAGGCCTATTCTGGCTCCCAAATGGGATGGCAGCCTGGGTTACGAGGACACCGTCATTCAACTGGGCTGCAGGCAAAGTTACGGCGATCACTCGCATGCCATGATATACACATTTGTGCCGGATACGGTCAATCCCGTATTGTTGCTGCAGTATATGTTGGCTGCTGAAAACAAATTGTCTGGTGGTCACGACTTCAGCGGAAACCCTTTTATAGACATCAAAGTGACAAATGCCAACACTGGGCAGCCCCTCACTTTGGGCTACTACCCGAATGATTACTACACAAACTTTGTCCAAACAAGCACAGGTTCAAATGCATTCGACTTTACTGCTAACGTGAACGGCAACTTCGGCCCGCACGGTCCTTGGACCCTCGACTACAATGACAATCCGAACTATCAAGCCAATACCTCGTGGCCTTATTCCCGCTATTTCTTCATTGCTCCGGGATCCGGCGGCACCAGTCCGCGCCGTCTGGAGATGACCCCCTGCTGGGCGGAGATGAGGGACTATTCCTCCGTGATGCGGCCGGAGTTCTGCCCGAGAGGCAGTGCTGGCTGTACGAGCGATATTTCCAGCGACGCCCCTACAGTGGTGCATTATCGTTGGAATGTGGTGGCTTTCAACCTGACCGAGCAGGCCCGGCAGGGCATACCCGTGAAACTCAGCCTCGAACAGTACGGCTGCACCTATACGGCACACTGGGCAGAGTTGTATTACACCGTCAAGATGGTGCCGGGCGATGTCAAGGCCGACGCCTGTAATGCGGATACGGCCATCACCCTGGAGGTCCCTTGGGGCTTCAAGTCATACGTCTGGTGCCACGGCCTTGACGAGGACAGCGTGAGATACCCCCACGTGGATGCTTACGGGAACTTCTCCGAAGGCCAAACACTTGTGCTGAACCGTAACAGCGAGGCCATCTGGCCATACTATTGCTGCCTGATGGAGTCTTACACAGGTGTGCCTTTCGTGTATAAGGCTTACTTTAAAATCTTTGACCTGCAGTCGCGTGTGTCAAGGTACCAGATTAATAATGGGGATTGCTCCATTACATTTCATATTGCAGACTCAAGTATAGCGAACAAGCTCACGCCTAAAGTCCAGAACGGAGAGCCCACGGGCGGCTACGACACCACAAAATTGTCGGGTTCCCAATATGTGCGCACCTGGCTTTACAAAACGCCGGCGGGTGTGGTACACGCATTCCCGCAGAACACGAACGACTCCGTGTTTGTCAAGACTTTCACGGCGGCGGAATTGAGTGAATACGCATACATAGGACTCTACATTGAGAATGCGGAGGGAACGTGCAACACAATTGATACAGGATGGGTTCCCCTTATGCCCGACACGACCTATCTGGAAGAAGGCGTGGGGGTGGACACAATAGTCACCTGCGAGGAGCGTGTCGTCTATGATCCGGCCACCTTCGGAGACCTCTACACGTGGACCTCTCCAGGCACCCGCACCGTCACATATCCCGGCGCTACCGTGTACGGATGCGACAGTCTCGTCAAGGTAACTTACATCATGCAGCAGCCCAAGGTGAACCAGGTCATCCCTTCCGTGGAGTATTGCGACGAGTTCAGCACCACGCTTTCCGTGGAGGCGACCGTGGAGCCGGAGTCCTACCTGTGGTCCTACTTCTACCAGTCCGACACCACCTTCGAGGAGGGTGTTGACAACACGGCGGCCACTATCACGGTGACCCGTCCGGGCACTTACTCGGTGACAATCACCGACCGGTCGGGCTGCACGGCCTCGGGAGAGGTGACGATTGACCCCTGCGAGCCGTTCATCAACCTGCCCAATACCATC
>JAGCCZ010000046.1 GCA_017651425.1 Bacteroidales bacterium | reverse complement strand
TATCTCCGCCGCGCTCGGCAACCCCGAACGCCTGATTGCCTACAACACATACCAGGTGAAGAACTACGACCGCTACGAGCTCGCCGGCTTCTCCGAAGAGGCCAAGCGGAAATACCGCGAGGAGCATTGGGAAGAGGACCTTCAGAAGGCCTTCGAGGCGGGGAAGCGGATGGCGGGGGCGAAAGAATGAACGTGTTCCGTGAAGGTATTTGAGCAACTGTACCCATAACAAGATAATGCAACGCACCATTCCGCCACTTCCTATCGTCACTGGCGGAATGGTGCGTTGCACATAGGGGAAAGGGAGGAGAAGATGAGCGGCGAGAAAAATACTACCGTTGCATGAAATCTCACGACCGCCGCCCATCTTCTCTTTCTTGGTCTCATACGGAGGTGCGCACCATTCCGCCGCGAACTCAGTGAGCGAGCGGAATCTTTTTTTTAAAAAATATCGTACACGATATAAATATTTTTTGTATTTTTGCATCGTGAACGATATAAATCTGCAAGTAATGGAATACGAGCAACTTAAGCTAAATAACCAACTCTGTTTTCGCCTCTATACGGCGGCGCGGCTGACCGTGGGCGCGTATCACTCGTACCTCGACCCGTTAGGCATCACCTATCCGCAGTATCTCGTGCTGCTCGTGTTGTGGGAGCAGGACAAGCAGCCGGTATGCGACATCGCCAAGCGGCTGATGCTCGACACGAACACCGTCACTCCCCTACTCCAGCGTATGGAGAAGTCAGGGCTGCTCCAGCGCACGAAAGGCAAAACGGACACGCGCCAGCGCATCGTGTCTCTAACTGAAAAGGGAACAGCCCTGCGCGAGCAGGCAAAGCACATCCCCGAATGCTTGAGCGCGAACATCTTAGAGAAAATGGGTTCTATGGAGGAGTTAACAACGTTAGTACCTGCCCTCGACAAACTTATCGAAGGATTGAGTGAACGGTAAAACAGTTAAACCCCAAAAATCCCAAGTCTTAAGTCTCAAATCTCAAATCACTAATCACTAATCACAAGTCACTAATCACAGATAATTCGAATAAACAAACAAATATCACTTAAAAATTCAAAACAATGGCTACTATTTATGATTTCAAGGCCCTGAACAACAAGGGCGAAGAGGTGGATATGGCGCAATACCGCGGCAAGGTCCTCATGATTGTCAACACCGCTTCCAAATGCGGTTTCACCCCGCAATACGACGGGCTGGAAGCGCTGTACAAGAAGTACAAAGACCAAGGTCTCGTGATTCTCGGTTTCCCGTGCGACCAGTTCAAGCACCAGGAGCCTGGCTCCGACGCGGAGATCGCGGAGTTCTGCCGCCTCAACCACGGCGTCACCTTCCCGCTGATGAAAAAGATTGACGTTTTCGGCGAGAATGCCCACCCGATTTTCAAATATCTGACGCAAACAGTGCCCACTGAAGAGGTGAAAGGACTGAAAAACAAGGCCACGATGGCGCTCGTGGATGGTCTGAGCAAATCCGAAGGTCGCGAGGAAGGCGGCGTGCGCTGGAATTTCACCAAGTTCCTCATTTCCAAAGACGGCAGCGTCGTCAAGCGCTTCCCGCCCGTGGCGACCCCCGAGGATATGGAGGCAGACATTGAATCCATGTTGAAATAATTCGATTATGATCCTCTATTTCTCAGGCACGGGCAACAGCTTGGCCATCAGCCGCCACATCGCGGAGAAACTCAACGAAACGGTGATGCCGTTCAGTCAGGCGGTGCATCAGGATTTGTCGCAGGAGCGGCGCATCGGGCTGGTCTATCCCAGCTACTGGTTCAACGCGCCGCGGGCGGTAACCGAATTGCTGCCGCGACTGCAGCTGCCCAAGGAGGCGTACGTCTTCATCGTCATCCCTTGCGGCGCGCAGGCCGGCAACGCCATCCATACGGTTCAGAAACTGCTGGCCGACAAGGGGTTTCCGTTGGCGTACAGCCAGAAGATCCGCGTGCCCGACAACAGCGCCGTCGGTTTCGGACGCGACCCCAACAAGCAAGTCTGGAAGTTCGAGAAGTACGCCGGGCGGTTGGAGCAGATCACTGAGGAGATTGCCGCCGGCGCACAGAGCCTGCACTACGCGTGGTGGGGACCCATCGGCGCGTTGTGTGCCCTACCCGGAATGCAACGCCGCACGCTGCCGATGCTCACTCCTGCTGTCAACACCGGCCTCTGCGTGGGCTGCGGCATCTGCGCTGACGTGTGCCCGCAAGGCAACATCGCCCTCACCGACGGCAAAGCCCATTGCGGCGACAACTGCACGCAATGCCTCGCCTGTGTCCACTTCTGTCCACACCAGGCCGTGGAGCTCAACCGCAAGCCCACGCCCCAGGCGCACCAGTACCACCACCCGAAAATATCGGTGGGGGATATGAAAAAGAATACACCTTTACAATCTTGAGGTAGTGTTTCATCCAGTGTGTCTGGGTTGGTTTTTCGATGAACTTTATAGTCGTGCAAAAATAGTCTTTTTTCGGTTCATTCGACAGCTGGGTGAGGGCAGCGGAGAAGCAGTAGTACCGGGGGTGTCACCAATTAAAGGTATTTAATGCGAAAAAACAAAGCCGAAGTAAACGCGCACCCCTTTGGGCACAGCTTCGCCTTTGAAGGGAAAGAGGTGGTCGGCCTTGAGCGTGAGATGGACCGCTTCGGTGAGCGCAAATTCCACTCCGAGGTATGGGTTGACAAAGAAAAATGGCTCTTTATGCACTACAGCGTTTGTCTCCGCCTCCCAGTCGCTGTCGGAACCGTCGAGAACAAGCAGTGTCGAGGTTTTGCCGCCCCCTGCGCATAATCCGGCATACGGTGTCCACCGCTTTATCGGCCAATAGAAATCGGCCACCATGCCGCCCCAGCCCATGCGGACATAGCTGCCGTTGCGCTTCTGGGGGAGCGTGGAAACATAGCCTTCGCCACCTAAGCGCATGTGGTTGCCGAGGTGGAAGCGCAGCACGCCGCCAAGTCCGAATGACATCCCGCTGGCCTTGTAGTCCAGTGCCGGGATATTGTCGATGAGATAGCCCGTGTGGACCATCATTCCCCCGTCAAACAGCTGTTTTTGCTGTGCTTGGAGGCTTATGGCAAAGATCAGTAGTAGAAGTAATATGGCTGTTTTTTTCATATCATTCATTTTTCACGCTACAAAAATGCATATTTTCTGACAAATAGGAATCCCAAAAAGTGGCTATTTTCAGAAAATTTGTTCATCACTGTGCTGTAATCTTATGACATTTACAAAGAATTTGAATTATTGCGAAGGCGTGGATGCCCAAGAACAGGACATCAGCTATGGTATCTTCAATGTCTTTAAACGATAGCCCTAAAATCCTAAAAACATCCCTACTCGGTTGAAGCGATGTCCTGACGTTCGTTCGCTTTCATCCTCAATTGTCTTATTTTTCATCAATTAACTTTTTTTAAGAAATATATTATTCTGATTATCAATTATATAATTAACTTAATAAATCATAAAAGCGTTTTGTAATACTTTAAAGAGTATTTTTGCCGCCGATTTTTCGCACAAAGTAATGGCATAAAAAAATACTCAAGATATGAAGATTCTTTTTGTTATTGAGACCATTGACAACCACAATGGGACGAGTGTCTCAGCCAAGCGGTATGCTTCAGAGTTGAGAAGCCGCGGACACGAGGTGAAGTTTCTCACCACAGGAACACCGGACGCCAACTGTTTCACGGTTCCCGAACACCATTTTCCACTGGTGGACGGTCTGGTACAGCGCCACGGATTCAAGTATGCCGAACCGAAAGAGGAGGTCATACGCGAAGCATTAGAATGGTGCGATGTGGCACATTGTCTGATGCCCTTCGGATTGGAAAAGGCCACAAGACGGATAGCCGACCAGATGGGAAAACCTTGCACCGCTGCATTTCACGTGCAGCCGGAGAATGTGACGGCCACCTTTCACATGCAAAACATCAAATGGCTGAACACCATTATTTACAATGGCTACAACCAGTTTTTCTTCCGTTTCTTCCGTCACATACACTGTCCGAGCCGCTTCATCGCCGACTATCTGGTACATCTCGGGTACACCGGCGAGATGCATGTCATCAGCAATGGCTGTCCCCCGAAATACCACTGGCACAAATGCGACAAACCCGCCTGGTGCGCCGACAAGTTTGTCGTGCTGATGGTAGGCCGTCTGTCGCCGGAAAAACACCAGGACACCATCTTGAAAGCAATCCGGCATTCGGCATACGAATCCCAGATCCAAGTGATATTAGTGGGGACCGGCCTAAGTGAGCGGAAATTGCGCAAGAAAGGGAAAAAATTGTCCAATCCGCCCCGCATAGGCTATATGTCCGACGAGGAAGTGATGGATGCTTTGGGATATGCGGACCTGTATGTACACTCAGGTGAAGTGGAATTGGAGTCCCTCTCGTGTCTGGAGGCGATGAGCAGCGGGCTGGTGCCGCTTATCTCGTGCAGCACACAGAGTGCGACCTCCCAATTCGCATTGGACTGCCGCAGTCTGTTTGCGCCCCGGAAGCCGCGTCTATTGGCCCAAAAAATCGATTTCTGGATCGAGCATCCTGAAATAAGAAAGGAAATGGAGAGAAAATACGCTGAATTTGCCAAACAGTACAGCATAGCCGAATCTGTATCACACTTTGAGGCTATGCTTTTGGAAGAAATTTCAGAAAATGAGACGACAAATCATAATAATAAGTCATAGGCTGATTGTGCTGTTGCTGATGTTCCCCGTTCTCGTGGGAGCGCAACCGCCTGCGCCAGAATCTCTCCTACTCCATGAGGACGGTTCCGTGACGTTTGTTGTCAACATACCCGAAAGCCGCCGGGTGCGGGTGTATTGCGATTGCGCTTTGCGGAACAGCAAGTACAACATTCAAAGAGAGAAGCTGCAGTCAGCACAAATGACCCATGACAAAAGCGGCCTGTTCTCCTATACCACGCCTCCGCTTGCCCCGGAAGTGTACACCTACCGGTTCAAATCGAACGGACAGAAGTTAGTGGATTCCCGTAACGCGGACTCCATCCGGGTTTCGAACGGGAAACGAAGTGTGTTCGTCATTGCCGGTTCCCCGCTGTTGAATGCGTGCATAGCAGACTCGTTATCAGGAAAAACCGCGCAGTGTGAGTTTTGGGATTCCGCCTGCGGAAAGTCACGCCGAATCCTTCTCTACCTGCCGCCGGGCTATGACAGCACAGGGCAGACCTATCCCGTTCTATATCTGCTGCACGGCATCGACGGGAATGAAATGGCTTGGCACGACCGGGGAAGGGTTATACAGCAGGTGGACAACCTGATACGCCAGGGAAAGGCCACTCCGATGATTGTGGTGATGCCCGACGCCAACCCCCAAGGGCTTGTCGGCCAGAACGAGGATGTGGGATTGATGCGGAATCTGCTCCTGTACCATTCGTGGTCTCACCAGGACTTTGAGCGAATATTTCCCATACTGGACAGCATTTTATCCACCCGTTACTCCATTTCCTCCGACATGGACATGCGAGCTGTGGCCGGATTGTCGGCTGGCGGCACTCAGTCAGCCACGCTTGCCAATCTGTACGAGGACAACTTCAAGTATGTGGGATTGTTCTCACCAATTCTGCATCGCAAGCAACTGCCTGTCAACAGCAATACTTTCTATTGGATAGGCACTGGAAAAGGCGATATCTTCCATTCACAAAGCAAGCGTTTTGCACGGAAACTGCAACAGCAAGCAATTCCTCACTTGTATTTTGAGACTCCTGGCGGCCATACCTGGCGCAACTGGAGGCTCTATCTGTCCGAATTTCTGCAATTTATCTTTAAAGAAACAGAAAAAAACACTGAAGAAACTCCCGATAATGGTCTTTCAGCGAAAGGAACTCTACTGTTTCACGATGAATTTTAACGTTTCACAAAAGTTTTTCCCTTTGATCTGCAAGAAATAGAACCCCTCATCCAATCCTGAAACAGAAACAGCTCCGGAGGAGGAACCGGTAGCCACCTTCTGTCCCAGGGCGTTATAAATGCAGTAATCCACCGTTCCAAGAGGAAGATTCTTCACATAAAGGACATCTGTAACAGGATTGGGATAGACCTCCAAAGGTTCTTGGCGATGAGACTCCTGAACAGCCGTCTGGGTCGGGATGATGTTCACAATAATCCCCTCCAACTTGGTCAACCCGTAATAGAAATTGGGATCCGGAATGTCGTACCAGTTGTCCAGAGAGCCGCCGTAACCGAAGTTGAGATGGAACTTGCCATCCGTTTCGCGATAGCCATCGACCACGACATTGTGTCCAGCTGTCCCTTCGGGGTTTTCAACGGCCAAGTGGGCGGGATACCCGGACCGCAAACTGGAGATCAAGGTGGCAAACATGGCAGAATCAGCTTCTCGGAACAGCAGGCAGTCCGTAAAACCGAACCGCTGGTAGGCCGCATAAGCCTGATCCACCGAAAATGTACCAGATCCTTGCGAAGAATAGACCTGCGTGCAGGCCGTGCCGCAAGCGAAAATCAGCGCCGCGACCAATTCATCGGATAGTTCATCGCCACGAAGGAAAGCGGCATCCACGGAGTCCAACAGTTCGTTCAGCTGCAGGAATGACGGGAACTGTAACGTCTCCCAATCGTCGTCAATAATGAAATTGCGCCCAGCATAGTGATGGGCATAGTCGTCACTGTCGGAGAAACGCGTGTTCTGGGTCGTCCGCAAATAATTGACAATCTGCGCCATTGCCACTGCCGGGCATCCGGCATAGCTATAGGAATAGTCATTCATCGGGTCGCGCGGACAAAGTTGGTTGTAGGGATAATCCTGATCCCAATGCGAGGCAAGCAAGCCATCCGAACGAAGCAACGGAGTGGTTGAAGCCGGAATCTCCACCGTTTTAAGTGGAAAGGTCTGCGCCCACCCATTCAAAGCGATGGAAAAAACAAACAGAGTAACGAACATTCTCATCCCGGAGAAAAACCAAAATATACGAGAATTCATCTGTGATCCCCCTCCCCTACTTGTTTGCCTTCTCCTCGTCGTTGTTATACCACTCCAAATAGGCCTTGGTATAGAGTTTCCCCGATTTGACCAGCTCATCTTTCTTTTCCTTCGGGATGTCGAAATCGATGGCTCTGACCCCTAAGGTGTCAATATAGACGGTGCGCTGCCAGTCGTCACTGTGCAAGTGGTCGTTGGTCTGGAAATCGATGAGGGTGGTCACCAGCGCTTTGGTATAGTCAAAGAAGCCATCGATCTCATTGAAGTTTTCCTCGTGTGTGAGATACATGGCGATGTCTTCCTTGGCATCCAGCCGGAAACCGAGGGTCTCTTTGTTGTAAACATATTCATTGGTGGTAACGGTCCGCTGCATCCGGAGCATCTCGTTGATCTTCTCGTAATATTCCGTGCGGCGGGCGTTGTTTATGTCCGCCAGATAGGTCTGCCGGTCGAAGGTCTTGACCGTATAGTTGTCCAGCAGGCCGCCATCCACGAAGATATGCTTGTTGTCCTTGCCGCCGCGCACGGCTGCGAAGAAGAGCGGGATGGACATTGAGATGCGTGCGGCATCCGCCACCTTCACTGTCTTGGTCTCCTTGTTATGTGCACTGAAGACCTTGGAGAGTCCGGTGGTCAGATCCGCTCCCACGAGATAGAGATCACGGTATTGGCCGGTCTCCGCCAGTTGTTCAAAAGTCATCTCGCCATTGCCGATTTTCTTCTCGATCAGCTTGGCAATCAGGTCGCGGAAGTAGTCGCCCTTGTACCAGCCATAATTTTTCAGGAGGCGAATGGTGTCGCGCACAATGCCCTTGGAGCTGTCCTTGAAATCCTTGAAGTCGAGGTCCCAGAGCACCTGTCTTACCTCTTCCGCGGTGTAGCGCAAGGCCACCATGACAGCTACCATGGCGCCGGCGGAGGTTCCCGCCACCCGTTCAATGTCGTTCAAGATTCCTTCTCTGTCGAGCTCTTCCAAAGCGCCCACGTATGCGATGCCTTTCACGCCACCGCCTTCAAAAACCAGATTTTTAAAATGATATGCCATAGTATTAAGTATTTGTTTTTTCGAAAAATCTGCATTGCACTTCTTCCCCGCAAAAATACAAAAAAAATTTCCCCACCAGTGTAACCTTTTGCTATTTTTGCGTCATCAATATGAATTAGGCGAAAAATGGAGAATGCGGCATTTTGGGAACGGATGTATGCGGCCAACATCGGCAGGATGATTGGACTTTGCCATCGCTATGTCAACGACCTGGCGTTGGCGGAGGACTTGGCGCACGAGGCGTTCCTCAAGGCGATGGAGCGTTCGGACACCTACCGTGCCACTGGCCACTTCGAGGCCTGGCTGATGCGCATCACCGTGAACCACACCATCCAGCATCTGCGGCAAAGCATAGATATGGTGCCGTTTGTGGATGAAGAGACACCGGATGTCGCCACGGAAGAGACATCCATTTGGAAGATGGACTTCACGCAGGAGGAATTGCTCGAAGCCGTGCAGCAGCTGCCGGTCCGTCCGCGCACCGTCTTCAACCTCTATGCCATTGACAACCAGTCGCACGCACAAATTGCCGACCTGCTGAACATCTCCATCGCCAACTCCAAGGAGCTGCTGTTCCGCGCCCGCAAACGGCTGCGGCAACTGCTCACCCAAATGGCCGAAGAGAAAGAAAAACGAAAAAAAGGAGTTTTTGTCATGATACTACTATTCTTATTGCAGCATTCCGAGGCCGCCCGCACCGACCGGATGTTCCGAAACGGGCTCTCCTCGTTAGCGTATGCTCCGGTGAAACCGCTGTCATCCAGCCAGATACAACAGGCGGCGACAGAAGTTCCATCCAGTCCGGGCGTGTTCGTGGCGACACACCGTGCGGCATTGGCCACCGCCACCATTGCGGGAGTTGTAGGCGGAGTGTGCCTCTGGCAGGTCGCCCATACGACAATGGACAGCAGCCCGTTGCAAGAGCCAACCACCCCTGCCCAATTGCCTGCCGACAGCCTCAATGCGTCAAATATTCAGATGATTGTGCCTGACACTATCGCACCAACGGAGCATCCCGAGGCAAAAAACAAACCTGAAACCATCGTCGTCACCAAAGAGATTGTGGTGAACGACACGGTCTTTGTGCGTGACACCGCCATCGTGAAAGACACGGTCTATTTAATGAAGAAACTATGAAAAGGCATCGCATCAACGTATTATTAATGCTGGTATTCAGCACAATAGAAGGCCTTCTCGCACAAAGTGCCGACACTATGTATGTGGTGAAGCGGCACGTGGTGCGTGACACCGTATATGTGCGCGACACGGTGCGCGTGCAGGACACCATCATCATCGCCGACTACATTCACAGTGAGGAATTCAAGCGGCTTTTTTACGAGTTGAACGGTGCCGATGCGCAGACGCCGCCCGATTCTTTGCAAAAAATGTGGGCCCAGACTGTAACCATTTTGGAAAACCGCGTCATACAGTACGAACAGCAAAATGTATCCACAATGGACAGCATCAAGAAATACGGATTGGCGGGACTCCTGCTTTTGGGGTTGAACTCCCTCGCGCCCGCACAGACAGAGGCACCGCTGCCCGTGAGCGCGCCTAAAACGAAGACCCAGTCGGTATTGCACGACAGTCCCTTCAACGGTTTCCACTTCGGTTACACATTGGAGGCAGACATCGTACATCCCGTGGAGATGACTTCTATGTCCACAGGAAAGAAAACTTTTTCCTCAGTACGTTATGGCGGACGCTTGGGCCTGGAATGCTCCTACCACTTTGCGGATTATTTCGGAGTATCTGCCGCATTGGATATAGGTTGCATCAGTTTGGGAACAGGAACTATTGGAGGATATTTTGGTCTTTCAATGCCATTGAAATTTGAGTTCCACTACCCTGTCGCCGACAAATTATGGATAACTGCGAATGCAGGTGTTCAACTGCGAATGCCGTTGGAAACTTTTTCTGACGGTTATGATAAAAATGAAGGAGTCTCCATTCCGAATTATCATTTAGATTTTGGAGATCCCGTAGAATATATACGATATTTAAGTTATCGTTATAACAGATCTGTTTTTTATGCGGATATAATGGCTGATGTAGGATTGTATTACCAATTACCCAATAAAAATTACCTCCGTCTTTTGTTGGGATTGGACATCGCCACAACGGATTTTGCAAATGGTAATGTTCTCTTCACGACAAACGATGGAACTTCCCCAACAGATGGTCAGTACTCAACGGAAAATCAATACGTTTCCCAACGCAACCACTACCTCTACTTCCAACTTGCCTACCTGCACAGTTTCAGCAAGCATCGGGCCATCAAGCAGGCGCAGCCGCACTGGAACGATGGTAAAACGTTGAGTCGCCACGAATTCCGGTTAGGGGTGAGTGATCCCTTGGGCTTTACTTATCTGAGGGAATTGTTTGGTTCCACTATTTTGGGAGAACCGATAGACGGCATCTCCCCCACAAAGCAAATATTCACTCCCGTATTCTCCTTGGACTATCATTACCGTGCCTCAAAATGGTTTTGGTTAGGCCTTACCACTGGATATAATTTATATGAAGAGAAAGGCTATGGGGAACCAGAGCATCTTACGTGGCAGAATAAAGAGCATCATTTCCTGATAATGCCCTCTTTGCGGTTCTCCTATCTTAACCGTCCGCATCTGACCCTTTACTCCGGGCTTTCCGTGGGATTGTATATTAAACACGGACGAGAATACATAGATGATGATCTTCTTATCCGGCCGATAACCACTGACCACAACAGAGTGTTCTCCGCGTTCCAGCTGACCGCCTTCGGGTTAAAAGCCGGCGCGAAACATTGGTTCGGCAGCTTCGAGGCAGGATTCGGCATCAAGGGATTTGCCAATCTGGGTGTAGGGTATGAGTTTTAGTTTCAAGTTTCAAGTTTAAAGTTTTAAGTTTCAAGTTTTAGGTTTCAGTAGAAAAATGCATTGGTTATGAAAAAAAGATTCTATATTGCATTGGTTTTGGTAATAGCGGTCCTTTGCTTATGCCAGTGTAGCAGAGTGCCGTTCTGCTATAATGTCCCCCAAGATTTCTGGAACGACTATTTTCCATATGAAGAAGGGCAGACCGTGACTTTCCAAAACGAGTATGGCGAGACCAAAACATTCGTTGTGGAAGATGTTTACGTGAACTTTGGTCTATACGAGCCCTACACGGATGATGCGGATCCCGATCCGCATTGTAGTTCCCATGCTTCGGTGGGACTCTCTGACGGGGATGATGCTCTTCGGATGTATTTCAGCATGCACAGTGATTCTTACAAGAAGGAGAAGTACGTTCTCGCTTACACACTCCGTTTCGATTTTTCACAAGATGCGCTTCCTGGCACGGAATATGAGTGGTGGAAAAAGACTCAAGAATTTACGAATCAGCAATATGGCAACATCAGATCGCTGTATAAGTTATTTGGGGAAACGGTGGAGTTTGAGAAGGAAAGCTACGGTGGAGAATCTCCCGACAACATTTACGACGTGAAGTGTGTGAGTGGCAAAGGGCTAAGTGAGTTCAGCGAAAAAAAGAAGGGGTGCACCTGGAAGTTGGTGGAATAGTAAGTCATTGCCATTAACTATTAACTATTATCTCTCAACTATTATCTCCCCTCTAATGTCTTGGCTCGAGCTCCCCACCATCAGCGTGACGGTGCCGGGCTCCACCACCCATTGCAAATCCTCGTTCAGGATGGCGAAGTCTGACTTGGAGAGCATCATCGTAACGGTTGTTGTCTCCCCTTTCTTCAAGAACACCTTTTCAAAGGCCTTCAGCTGGCGTTCCGGGGTTTTGACCGATGCCTTGTTATGGCGCATATAGAGCTGCGCAGCCTCGGCGCCGTCGTATTGGCCTGTGTTGGTCAGCTGGAAGGAGACCTCTAAGGTGGTGTCGTTTTTCCAGACGGACTGCAAGTTGGAGTACTCGAAGTTGGTGTAGCTCAGTCCGTAGCCGAAGGGATAGAGCGGGCTGGCGGGCGCGTCGGTGTAGTCGCGGCGCACCTCCGTGGCGTTGTAATAGACCGGCAGCTGGCCCACGGAACGCGGATACGATATGGGCAGTTTGCCGGAGGGATTGACATCCCCGAAAAGGATGTCGGCTATTGCCCGGCCGCCCTGCGAGCCCGGGTACCAGGCGTTGAGGATGGCCGGCATGTGCGCATCCGCCCACGAGAGGTCGAGCGGACGGCCCTGTATCATCACTAACACCACGGGTTTGCCCGTAGCATACAGTGCTTTCAGCAACTCCTCCTGACGGCCGAGCATATTGAGTGTGGCGCGGTCGAAACCCTCGCCCGCATCCATATCGCTGACTGCGGGGCCCGTCACCTCGGCGGCACCGGTTTCCTTGTAGTTGGTGCGGAAGTCGCGGGCGCTGGAGCCGCCCAGCACCGCCACCACAACATCTGCATCCGCAGCAGCACGCACGGCCCGGGCGATGTCGTTCAGCGAGGTGTCGCGGATATGGCACCCCTGCACATACTCCACCTGCGCGGCAGGCAGTTTCTCGCGTATGCCCTGAAGGACCGTTATCACGGAGCCATCGGCCTGCGGCGCGGTGTAATCGCCTAACATATTATAGACATTGTCGGCATTGGGTCCGATGATGGCCACTTTTTTCACCTCCTTGGAAAGAGGCAGTGTGCGGTTCTCGTTCTTCAATAAAACAACAGACTCTCGAGCCGCCTCCAGATTCAAACTCTCATTTGTAACATTGTAGAAAGGCACATACGGCTTATCAAACGTTGCGTCAAACAGGCCGAGGCGGAACTTTTGAGTCAGCACATGTTTTACCAATTCATCGATTTGGTCTTCCGACAAAAGTCCGTTTTTCACGGCTTGTACCAACTGTTCACCGTAGCAGGAGCCCCCGAGGTCGATGTCCACACCGGCTTTCACGGCCAATGCGGCGGCCTCGGAGTAGTCGGCGGCGATGCGGGCGCTCACCAGTCCGTTGATGGCATAAAGATCGGAAATCACCAGTCCGTTAAAGCCCCAGTCGTGACGCAGCACGTCACGCAGCAGCCACTTGTTGCCCGAACAGGGGATGCCATCCACATCGTTGTAGGCGGTCATCACCGACTGGATGCCATACTGCTTTAGGGCAATCATAAAGGGATACGAGAGGACGGAGAGCAGCTCGCGCCGGCCCACCTGCGCAGTGTTGCCGTTGTGACCGCCTTCGGAGATGCCGTGGGCGGTGAAGTGTTTCAGCGTGGATATCAAAGAGTAGTCCTGCAATCCTTTGGCGTATGCACCACCCATCTGGCCTGCCAGCACCGGATCCTCGCCGTAGGTCTCCTCCACACGCGACCAGCGCGGGTCGCGCACGATGTCAAGCACCGGCCCGAAGGAAATCTGCGCACCTTGCGCATAAAGTTCAGATGCCACATTCCAACCCAATAAGCTCTCCAGTTTTTTATTAAACGTGGAGGCGCGGCCGATAGCGGTGGGCAATACCGTGGTGCCAATGGCCATGTGCCCGTGGGGAGCCTCCTCTGCAAACATCAACGGGATACCCAAGCGAGTATTTTTCCGGTTCCAGAGCTGCATCTCGTTGGTCAAGTTGTGCGCGGCCTCTGGTGTGAGACCGTTCTGCAATGTCTTCTGCGTCCAAGGGTCGGCACGCATAACGGCCCAAGTGCTGCCGATATGCTTGTTTTGAATCGCATCCTTGAATTTTTCCGTCAGAACGTATTGATTGCCCGTCTTTTCATAATACTCCCATCCCATCGTCATCACTAACTGGCCGGCCTTTTCTTCCAAGGTCATTTGGGAGAGCAGGTCCCCCACCCTTTCCTTCACGGAGAGTTTCGGATTTTCGTAGGGATCCATCTGTCCGTTGTGGTTCAGGTCCTGGAAAGACTGGGCGAGAAGGCGGACAGGCACAAAGATGAGAAACAAGAGGACAATTGTGAGAAATCTTTTCATCGCAAGGGTTTTAGGGTGCAAAAATATTAAAATTATAAAGACATTGCATCATGAAGGCGCTCCAATTATCCAAAAACTCTAACCTTATATCATGCAGGCAAATATGGCATCTGTTCATAACTTTATGGATTTTGGCTCTGATGGTAATTGTTTTTTTGGGATATTTGCAACCCAAAATCAAAAATCAACCCTACTTCCCAATCTATGGAAAACAAGCCTGTTACCGAAAATAGGCAGACAAAAAACGTCTCCTACAACCGAATAGAGAATGTCCTGGGTGTTGCCGGCAAAGTCACGCCGCAAGCCGTGGAATTCGAAGAGGCCGTTCTCGGCGCTCTTATGATTGACGACAATGCCGTGAGCACAATCCTCGACTTTTTGCAGCCGAAGATGTTCTATGTAGCTGCCAACCAGCATATTTTCAACGCCATCAAGAAACTCTTCACGATGGCGCAGCCCATTGACCTGCTGACCGTCACCAACCAGCTTCGCAAAGACAAGCTGCTGGATGTCGTCGGCGGGGCCGCCTATCTGTCAGGGCTCACCAACCGCATCACTTCCGCCGCCAACATCGAGTACCATGCCCGCGTGGTCATGGAGAAGTTCGTCGTGCGCGAACTCATCCACAACTGCAACGACATCATCACCGATTCCTACGATGAATCCAACGACGTGCTCGACTTGCTTGACAAGGCGGAGACCAGAATCTTCAACATCATCGAGAACAACTTCAAGCGCGACAGCAAGGAGTTGCATCAAGTGGTCACCTCGGCCCTTGACGAGTTGAACCTCATGCGCCAGAATTCCGACAAGCTCCAAGGCGTGCCTTCCGGCATCCGCGCCATTGACGAGAAGACCGGCGGCTTCCAGAAGTCCGATCTCATCATCATGGCCGGCCGCCCCGGCATGGGCAAGACCTCCTTTGTGCTCTCCATTGCCCGCAACGCAGCCCTCGACCACAACTGCCCTGTGGCCTTCTTCTCCCTCGAGATGTCCGCCGCCCAGTTAGTGCAGCGTCTGTTTTCCATGGAGTCCGGCATCGAAACGGAGCATATCGCCAAAGGACAACTCTCCGACAACGAATGGTCCAGGTTGATGAACAGCATCGGTGCATTGGAAAGCTCGAATTTGATCATCGACGACACGCCAGCGCTCTCCGTTTTCGACCTGCGCGCCAAATGCCGCCGTCTCAAGCACAAATATGGCATCAGGATGGTCATCATCGACTACCTGCAGCTGATGCAGATGGGCACCGAAAACAACAACAAAGGCGGCAACCGCGAGCAGGAAATCAGCTTCATATCCCGTTCCCTGAAAGCACTTGCCAAGGAACTCGACATCCCTGTCATCGCATTAGCCCAGCTGAGTCGTGCCGTGGAAACCCGTGGCGGCAGCAAGCGTCCCATGCTCTCCGACCTCCGCGAATCCGGTTCCATCGAGCAGGATGCCGACCTGGTGCTCTTCATCTATCGTCCCGAGTATTACAAAATGGACACATTCGATGACGATGCCCAGACGCCGTCTCAAGGTTTGGCGGACATCATGTTCGAGAAAAACCGTCACGGCAGCACGGGCAATGTGCGCGTGCGCTTCCAAAGCCAGTACACCAAGTTCTCCGATGTGGAGACGGGCTACTACACCGGCAGCATGAACACCTTCTCCGACACCGACACGCCAATCCCTCCATTCATCCCTGGCGCACCGGGCGCACCTTCGAACACCATATCGCCCAGCCCGAGTTTTATCACCTATGAGTCCAGCATGAACGACGAGGCGCCCGTGCAATCGGCGCCTGACAGAAATGATGATTTTCCCTTTTAATCTCCCATAACGATGAAAAAGCTGACCATGGAGGAACTGCACCGCGTCACGCCGGAGCAGTTCAAGGCGCAACCCAAGATGCCCGTCGTGCTGGTACTCGACAACATCAGGAGCATGAACAACGTGGGGTCCCTTTTCCGCACCTGCGACGGCTTCAATGTCGAGAAGATGTTCCTCTGCGGCATCACGGCATGCCCTCCCCACAAGGATATCGCCAAGACCGCCCTCGGCGCCACCGAGAGCGTGGTCTGGGAATATGCAGAAGATGTGGAGGCGCTGGTAAAACAGCTCAAGAACGAAGGCTACGCCTTGCTCGTTGTGGAGCAAGTGGACCAGTCCGTCATGCTGCAAGACTTCTCCTTTCGGGATTTTGAAAAAGTGGCTATTATTGTCGGCAACGAGGTATTCGGCGTGGACGACCGCCTGCTACCCCTGTGCGATGCCGCCATCGAAATACCGCAGTTTGGCACCAAACACTCCCTGAATGTCACCATCGCCGCCGGCATCGTGCTTTGGGAAGCCGTCAGGCAAATTTCCCTTCACTGAAGGACAGGAATTCACAGATGACAGATTCTTTGCCAGACGTGCCTAAAATGCGTATCCGATAGCAAATTTTATACTGTGGGATAATTTTAACGGACGAGGGGCCACAAACCACTCCTTATTGATCCATCTTCCCCCGTATGAAGTTCGGGTCGGATCATATATCGGCAGAGCGAAATCGACACGGATGACAAAAAAGTCGAAGTCCAGACGAAGACCGACACCCGCATTCATGGCGATTTCCTTATAAAAACGATTGAACTTGAAGGTGGCGCCCTCCATATCATCGATGTTTCGTGTTAGCCAAATGTTTCCGGCATCCAAGAAAATCCCATATTTGAAGGAACGGTAAATCGTGCCCCGATATTCAATGTTCCACTCCAACTTCACATCACCCGTGAAAAGACTGTCCCTGCCATGTTCATAGCTGCCCGGACCCAGTCCGCGATAGCCCCAACCTCTCATGCTGTTGCTCGTGCCCATGGAGAAGCCGCGCTCATACGGAATATAGGAACTTGAGTCCAGCGGAACCATGGCACCCGCGTTCAACCTCAAGGCCAAGGTGTTGTTGGAGTTGATTTTGTAAGCGTAGTTCCAGGTAAACTCCAACTTCTCAAATGTCGTGTAGTTGTAACCTTCCCCGTCCAAGATGCCGCGTGCCAACACCCAGCGATGGTCGCGCGCAAACAAAGCATTCAGTCCCTTCAGAAGGAGCCCCGACGATTCGACATTCAAGGATATACGCATGTTGTGATTTCGCGCCTCGGATGAAAAAGGGACAAGGTAATCAAAGTTATACTTCATGGACAGCATGATAAACTTGCCGAACTTGTGCTGATATTTCGGCGAGTAATCGTAGAAGTTTAATATGCCGGTGTACCATCTGTCACTGTTATTCTGCGTGCTAATGTCAATCGGGCTGAAACTATGGTTGGCGTAGTAGCTCGGACTCCAGCTATACGTCAAGGCCGCATTATAGAGAAGCTTGTAATAGAGCCCCGAATAATTGACACCAAATTTGATTGAAGTGCTTCGCTTGATGGTGTTGCCCTTGTGGTATTTGCCAAAGAAAAGCAATTTCGGAAAAGTCAGCGAAACATTCACCCCGAATTCAGGGTAAGTGTAATAATTATCGCGGTTAAACAAGTTCGGCAAAGAGTAATAGAAATAACCGCCGGAAAGATTCACCGACAGATGTTCGCCGCCTTTGAACAGGTTGCGATTGGAATATGTGAATGAAATGGCGGACTTGTCATTCCGCAAGTCAATCTGACCGCCCACGCTGTGGACCTTCTTCCGAGTCAGCCGATAAATAACGTCCAAATAGCCTTTTTTTTGCAATGTGTCCAACAAACTGTCAGCCTCCACATAAGAGATGGTGTAGTATGAAAAATTGTCCAACTGGTTAAGAGCCTGGTTGCTGAGGCGCTTGGCATTTTGGGTGTAAGACGAACCCGTATTCGTGAAGATGGCATCCGTGATGGCTCTGTAATGGAAGTCACGGATGGGTTCCAACAAATCGTCGTAATGCGGGGTGAGAAAATAATAGGTCGTCGTATCGTACTTGCTTCTGTAATTCCTGAACTTTACAGTATCAAGAAGCAAGTCCTGCGGTGCATTGGGCTCATAATTGGTTTGCACATAGACCTTGTTAAAGTAATACTTGTACAAATAACGAGATGTGTTCACGCCGGGAGGAAGGCGCAGAATAATTGTCAGCGAAACCGTGTGCGGATCCGCTTGCGTGGAATCGGCAGGCGGGTCATACGAGACCTCGCCCCTGATGATGGATTTTTCCACATAATAGTAGCCCTCGTCGCGAAGCAGGTTGATGATACGGGTGAACTCGTCTGTGATTTTATTCTCGTTATACTGCATGCCCTCCGACAACAACGTCTCATCCTTATGCAGCACAATGATGCGCCTGTACTCCGGCACATCAATGTTGTACGTGATTTGGCGGATGTGAAAAGGCTCATTCGCCTGTATCATATAATTGACCTTGACTTTCTTGGGATCACTTCTCCGATGGACAATCTCGTAACTGGCCTCGGAATCAAAATAGCCTAACTGGCTCATCACCGTGTTAAGCTGCGTCAGGGAGTTCTCTATCTCAACGCTGTCCACCAAGACAGGCGGTTCTCCCAATTTTTCACGAAGAAGTCTGCGGAATTTCGAGTCCTTCCACGTTCCGTCATTCTTGTATTTAGGATGCCCCATCGCATAGAACATGGTCCGGAAATTTATCATGTCCATGAACTTCTTATTCGGAATGGGACGAACATACGATTTCAGGTCATCGAAATCGGGACTCTTGGCATCCTTCACCACAACATTGTTTCGCGTGAGCATATATTCCCCGTCCGCAAGGTACTTGGTCGAGCTGCAGGAAGCAGCCAAAAGCGCCATGAAACACAACAAAGGAAATAGATGCAGCTTCGCCATCTTCAATACTTTCTTTGGGCAGGATAAAAAATATACAAGATGCAGAGCAGCAAAAAGACAGTAAAAACGGTATTACATAAAACCACCAGCATCGTGTGCCCAAAATTAACGAACGAGCTTGTTTCCAACATAATCACCAAGAATTGGTGCAAAGCTGATAGCGTCAGGGTATAGGCGAACAGCCATTTGAAATCCTTAACGCCAGGGATGGGCCGTTCAACACCTTCGGTGCTTTTTCCTCTATTGAGGGCCTTGGCCAAATAGGGGCGCACGAACATAAGCACCAGGCATGCAAAGGAATTGACACCCAACGTGTGTGCAAACAAGTCGATGACAAAACCTGTAAGGAAACCGATCAGATACTGTGCGGACAGGGGCAGTTCAAAAGGCAGCAGCAGCAAGGCAAAGAGATACAATGCCGGTGTTGCGAACCCGAACAGGTTGATGTGGCTGCACACGAAAATCTGCAGCAGCACTACAATCAAAAAGCGCAATATGTTCGAAAATACGTTGTTCAAGGGTCTCTATTCGGTTTTAAATCCGGTTTTCAAAGAGTCAATCTCTTTTTTATATTGATTCTCGATAAGATAAACCAGACTCAGCTGGTTGAAATTTGTGGCCAATCTGATTTTTATGGTGAGGAAACTGGCATTATTCCCGACCATAACCTCTTTTACAGTGCCAATAAGCAGGCCTTTGGGGAAGATATTGGAGAAACCGCTGGTCAGGACGGAGTCTCCAATATTGATTTCCAAATGCTGGGGAATGTTTTCCAGAAAGGCCACCCGCGGATCGGTACCCTCCCACACCACAGTGCCGACCTGATTGATGGGCGACACCACCGCACTGATGCGGGAGTCGGGATGCAGAATGGGGATTACAGCTGCGAAATGGTCGGAGACATCGCTCACGACCCCCACGACGCCAGACGGCGAGGTGACAGCCATATCCTTGCCAATCCCGTCCTTGCTACCTTTATCTATTATAATGTAGTTGTAAGCCTGATCAATGGTCTTAAAGATGACATGGGCATAAGAATAGTCGTAGAGGCGGGTGCGCTGAGTGTGCAGAGAATCCGTTTCACTCATCATGGTGAGCGTGGTGTCCTCCTTGACGATGAACATGTTGTCATGCTCGCGCATCAAGGCGATGTTCTGCTGCACCAAGTCCTCATTCTCTTGTCCCAGACTGAACTTGTGCATCATTTCCGACCAGTTCTTCTGGATCGGTCCCGTGATGCCCTGGCTGATGCGAGCAAGCTTGTAGCTGCTGTAAGACATCGACTTCCCCAGCATCAGGATGGACAGCACCAGAAGAACTGCGAGCAGGAAATAATGGAAGTTGTTCTTGAAGAACTCAATCAGGTTGCTCATCTGAACGTCAGTGTGGCATTAAAGTTTCTCGGCGAATTCCTTGCCGGCGCGCAAGCAGGCGATGTTGGTGTTGACCACATCGTCGCCCTTGCGGGCGAAGTTCTCGCGCACGGCGGCTTCGATCTCCTCGAAAGGGATGCCCAAATACGGGGAGGCAGCGCCCAAGATCACCATGTTGGCGGAACGCGCGGAACCGAGGTCCTTGGCAATCTTGTCGGCGTTGATGACCACCTTGTTCTTGAGCTTGCCCAGTTCGGCGGAAAGCTGGTCGAAGTCGGGATAATTCGGGATGTTCACGAAGGGCTGGTCGTTGGTGATCAGCCAGCCCGTCTCGGGGTTGAGCCACGGCAGGTAGCGGAGCGACTCCATGGGCTCCACGGAGATGATCATGTCCGCCTTGCCCATGGGGATAAGGTCGGAAGCGATCTCCTGGTCAGAGAGGCGGAAGTGCGACTGCACGTCGCCGCCGCGTTGGCTCATACCGTGAACCTCGGCTTGTTTCATGTACATTCCTCTTTTGACGGCTGCGTAGCCGACAATGGTGGCGATGGAGAGGATACCTTGACCGCCGACACCGGCTAATATGATATCTATTTTCATTTTTTTCGAAAAATTATTTTGTTTATTACTTAATTTGCTGTTGGCTATTGGTCGTTGGTTGTTGGCCAAAATCCAAAGACCAACAACCAAAAGCCAAAATCCAACGTCCTATTTTTTCTTCTCTGCCTGTTGTTTCTTCATGCGGCGGCTGAGCGTTTGGATGCACTCACGGGTCGGGATGATGACGGAGACGCCTTCATATTCGAGCTCTTTCTTGATGAGTGCCACGTTTTCAGCGTGGTGAGCCTTCAACGGGGTGATGCGATGGATGTGATCCTCCTTGACACCGAGTCCCTTGCAGATCTCGCCGAGCACGCCGAGAGCGTGGGAGTCCTGACCGCCGGTCATGCCGGTGGTGCTGTTGTCGAGAATCATCACCGTGACGGACGTGTTCTCGTAAATACAGTCAAGCAGGGAGGTCATGCCGCTGTGCGTGAAAGTGGAGTCGCCGATGACAGCCATGACGGGACGCAGGCCGGCGTCTGCGGCACCTTTGGCCATGGTGATGGAGGCGCCCATGTCAACTGTGGTGTAGATAGCCTTGTAAGGAGGCAGTGCGCCGAGGGTGTAGCAGCCGATGTCGGCGAAAACCTTGCCCTTGCCGTGCTCTTCCATGGCCTCATTGATGGCGAGGTAGGAGTCGATGTGCGGACAGCCCACGCAAAGTGCAGGCGGACGGGGCACAACCAGTTCAGGGACAGGTGCACCGTAGGTGTCGGGCAGTCCGAGAGCCTTGGCCACCAGGTTGGGATTGAGTTCTCCGTCGCGGGGCAGTGCGCCGCTCAGACGGCCGATGATGTTGCCCGTGCGGTTCAACACGCCGCGAACCTGCTCCTCGATGAAGGGATAACCCTCTTCTGCCACAAGCACGGTCTCGCATTCGTCCACCATCTTGGCAATCAGCTTGGACGGGAGCGGGTACTGGGAAATCTTGAGCACGGGATAGGGGCATTTATGGCCCTCGAAGTTCTCCATCAGGTAATTATAGGCAATACCCGAGGCGATGATGCCGAATTTCTTGTCGGTACCGTCAATGTATTTGTTGAAGGGGGAGTTAAAAGACTCCTCCTCGAACTTCTCCTGCTTGCCCAAAAGCGCACGATAGTGTACGCGGGCGTTGGCGGGCAGGAGGATGAACTGTTTGGGGTTCTCCTCGATGTGCAGTTCATTTTGCGGGCGAGCCTCCTTGCGCTCCACGCCGGCGCGGGAGTGCGACAGGCGGGTGGTAAGGCGGATCAGCACCGGAGTGCGATACTTCTCGGAATAGTCGAATGCAGCATACGTGATATCGTATGCCTCCTGCTGGTTGGAGGGCTCGAAAGAGGGGATGAGCGCGAACTTGGCGAAATAGCGGGAGTCCTGCTCGTCCTGCGAGGAGTGCATGGACGGGTCATCGGCCACGACGACGACAATGCCGCCGTTCGCGCCCGTGATGGAGGAGTTCATGAACGGGTCGGCAGCCACGTTCAAGCCCACATGCTTCATGCAGACCATGGCGCGCTTGCCGGCGTATGACATGCCGATGGCAGACTCCATGGCAGTCTTCTCATTGCCAGCCCAGATGCTGTGCACCTTGCCTTCCTTGCCCTGTTTTGAGTTTTGAATGAATTCCGTGATTTCAGTGGAGGGGGTACCCGGATAGGCATACACTCCAGACAAGCCGGCGTCCAAGGCAGCCTGAGCGACGGCTTCATCTCCTAAGAATAATGTTTTTGACATAAAGAACTATTTTATTTAATCTATTGATTTGTAATTTATTATAACTATTCCAAACACACTATCCCTACCCTTTGAAACAGGTTTCAAAAGAGTCGGAATAAGTCCCGCAAAAATAATAAAAATATTGTATGAAAGAGTTCCTTTTATTTCAGTTTTCCTATCCGAATTCCCACTTTGACATAACCGCAGTGAATGTTGTTCTCTTTCGCTAAATGATACAACGCATACCCTGCCGTCATAGTGGCTCTCTTGAACTCGAACCCAAGCCCCCCGTGCAGGCGGAATATGGTCATAGTCGGAAAATCATAGGCAACACCTTCATAATAGATTGGTTTGCCCAAACGCGAAAGGAAATTCGCGCCTAAAGCACACTCTACATAAGGGCGGAAGACTGGGTTCTTCACCGGAAAGAAGCCTCGGAAATCAAACATCAACGGGAAAGAAGCCATATCGAAACCCGCGCCACCAGAGGCCGGCGAACCGAATAAGGCGTCTATGCCCGACTGCACCCCTATGAAAAAACCATCGTTCAAACGGAATCCCAACGTGACATTCATCATCGGGCCGGCCTCACCTTTAGTGAAAATACATCCCACATCCACATAGGCGTTGAAACGTACCGAATCCACATTGACCTGACGTTTTGCAGGACTTTTCACGCTCTGTTCCGGGACGATCTGGTTGAACACATCCTTGGTCCCGTTGGCGTACTTGATGAAGAGCACGTCCTTCTTGGCAATCTGATACAAGGGACCATCCTGATTGTCCCATTTCTTATAGGAGATGTCATCTATGCCGACCTGTAGCACCTTGGCCTGAATCTCCGTGGCGTCACGCAGCGCGATAACATCCTGTGCAAATGCAGCCAGACAGAAAAAGACAGTAAAAACAGCGGCACATAGGAACTTTTTCATAATCAAAAATTTTTTGCGGCAAAAATAATTTTTTTTCGACAAAAAAACAACATGAAAAAAACTGCCAATTTGTCAGCACATCCCCTACCCCATTCTTTTTTGGCACAATTATTGTAGTAAAACCGTCGCGGCCTTGGTTGGCCGACAAAAATGCAAGTAATAACAATTAAATACAACAACTACTATGGGAAAAATTATTGGAATAGACTTAGGAACAACAAACTCTTGCGTTGCCGTGATGGAAGGCAACGAGCCGGTTGTCATACCGAACAGCGAGGGACACAGAACAACCCCGTCCATCGTCGCTTTTGTGGGCAACAACGAACGTAAGGTCGGCGACCCGGCCAAACGCCAGGCCATCACCAATCCCACCAAGACCATCTTCTCCATCAAACGTTTCATGGGCGAAACCTACGACCGCGTGGTCAAGGAGGTGGAACGCGTCCCCTACACGGTGGAGCGCGCCTCCAACAACATGCCCAAGGTCAAGATTGACGACCGTTCATACACGGCCCAGGAGATCTCGGCCATGATTCTCCAAAAGATGAAGAAAACGGCCGAGGATTATCTCGGACAAGATGTCACGGAAGCCGTCATCACCGTGCCGGCATACTTCAGCGACTCACAGCGCCAAGCCACCAAGGAGGCCGGTGAGATTGCCGGACTGAACGTGAAACGTATCATCAACGAACCTACCGCCGCAGCCTTGGCATACGGCCTCGACAAGAAGAAAGCCGACTCCAAAGTCGCAGTCTTCGACCTCGGCGGTGGTACCTTCGATATCTCCATCCTCGAATTGGGCGACGGCGTCTTCGAGGTGAAGTCCACCAACGGCGACACCCACCTGGGCGGCGACGACTTCGACCACAAGATCATCGACTGGCTGGCCGAGGAGTTCATGAAGGACTACAATGTCGATCTGCGCAAGGACGCCATGGCTTTGCAGCGTCTGAAAGAGGCTGCCGAGAAGGCCAAGATCGAGCTTTCCAGCTCCAACTCCACGGAAATCAACCTGCCGTACATCATGCCCATCGACGGTGTGCCGCAACACTTGGTGCGTACCCTTACGCGCGCCCAGTTCGAGCAGTTGTGCGACGACCTGATCCGCGCCACCATCGAGCCGTGCAAGAAGGCTCTGTCCGACGCCGGCTACACCACTGCAGACATTGACGAGGTCATCCTCGTGGGCGGCTCCACCCGTATTCCGGCCATCCAGAACATCGTGGAGAAGTTCTTCGGCAAGACCCCGTCCAAGGGCGTCAACCCTGACGAGGTGGTCGCCATCGGCGCCTGCATCCAAGGCGGCGTGCTCACGGGCGAGGTCAAGGACATCCTGTTACTGGATGTCACCCCGCTGTCCCTCGGCCTTGAAACCCTGGGCGGCGTGATGACCAAGCTCATCGAGAGCAACACCACCATCCCGACCAAGAAGACGGAGACCTTCACCACCGCCGTGGACAACCAGACATCCGTTGAAATCCATGTGCTGCAAGGCGAGCGTCCCATGGCCGCACAGAACAAGAGCATCGGACGATTCCACCTCGACGGCATTCCCGCAGCCATGAGAGGCGTGCCGCAAATCGAGGTCACCTTCGACATCGACTCCAACGGCATCCTGAACGTG
>JAGCCZ010000045.1 GCA_017651425.1 Bacteroidales bacterium | reverse complement strand
GACGGTTTCTCCACCAACGCCGGTGTCATCATCATGGCCGCCACCAACCGCGCCGACATTCTCGACCGCGCCTTGCTGCGTGCCGGCCGCTTCGACCGCCAGATAGCCGTCGAGCTTCCCAACCTCAACGAGCGCCGCGGCATCTTCGGTGTCCATGTGCGCAAACTCAAGCTCGGCCCCGACGTTGACCTTGACTTCTTCGCCAAGCAGACGCCGGGCTTCTCCGGCGCCGACATTGCCAACGTCTGCAACGAGGCCGCCCTGATAGCCGCCCGCAACAATAAGAAACAGATCGAGAAGGAGGACTTCCTCGCCGCTGTCGATCGCATCATCGGTGGCTTGGAGCGTCGTGGCAGCGTCTTCACCCCGCAGGAGAAGAAGACCATCGCCTACCATGAGTCCGGCCACGCCACGGTGAGCTGGCTGCTCAAGCATGCCTCTCCGTTGGTCAAGGTTACCATCGTGCCCCGCGGCAAGGCCCTCGGCGCAGCTTGGTACCTGCCCGAAGAACGGCAACTGACCAACTACGAACAGCTTGTGGATGAGATGACTGCCCTGCTCGGCGGACGCGCCGCCGAAGAGGTGGTCTTTGGCACCGTCTCCACAGGAGCCCTCAACGACCTCGAACGCGTCTCCAAACAGGCATACGCCATGGTCGTTTACTATGGACTCGACAAGAAAATCGGCAACGTCAGCTATTACGACTCTACAGGACAGCAAGAATACAGTCTTCAGAAGCCCTATAGCGAGAAGACCGCCGAGGCCATCGACGAGCAGGTCCACAGCCTCATCGAGTCCTGCTACACCACGGCCAAGCAGATTCTCACAGAGCACAAAGAGCAACTCGACCAATTGGCCAGCCTCCTCCTTGAACGCGAGGTGATCTTCACCGAGGATGTGGAACGCATCCTTGGCAAGCGTCCCGTGGATGAACACAAAGCCGACGCGGCCCTTGATTCACACGATAGTGTTGACCCTGTTGTACAACCTTAAAACCCAAACCCATGCCCGACTTCAATCCCATAGACCCCCAGCTTCTTGCAGGCAAGGAAAGTATCCGCAGAAACATCAGAAACGGGTTGGCTTACAAAAGTGCCGCCCCGTTTGACATGGTGGAGACCACAGACGAACTGTTTGATCCGATTCCAAACAGGTTCGTGACTTTTGTGGAGAACTTCCGCGCCGCCGGTGGCAAATATATACCCTGCACTACCCAAAACATGGTGCAATATCTTGTCAAGATAGCCCAGGGACAGCATTACAATGTGCTGCTGAACACCAGTCCCAACTTGGGCGCCTACCTTGACAAGTACAAGGTGCGCCATGTCAACGCCATCAACCTCAATGAGCCAGTCGATGCCGCACTTTTCTTCTCCGACGTGCTGATTGCCCGTTCCGGCGCCATCGGTTTCACCCAGTCGGTGGCCCAATATGCCTCTGTGAAGAACTTGGCCAAGGACATCATCGTGGTATCCCGCGAGCGTTGTATCTTCTCCGACTATGAGGAGGCTCTCGCTTACCAGCGTCAGCGTAATAACAACGAGGCGTTCCCCATGACCGAGTTTGTGGTGCCCACCCATCCCGAAGAGATCAATGGCAAGCCGCAATTCTCTCCCCGCGAGCCCCGCATCATTTTGATGCTCATTGAAGAGCCCCGTCCCGATGCCCAACCCACCCCTGCACCTGAGGCACAACCCGAAAACGAAGCTTCCGATGAACCCCAAGACTAAAAACTTGCTGGTCCGCACCGCTGCCGGCGCCGTTTATGTGGCCCTCATGGTGGCCGGCACCTTCTGCCCGCCGCTGATGTGCGTGCTCATGGCTGCCGTCTCCGTATTAGCCATCTTTGAGTTCGGAAAGCTCACATCAACCCCCACCGACTTGTTCACCCGAATCCTTATGACGGCCGCAGCCATCATCATCCAGTTCTGTCTTCTGTTTGAATACTACAGCGAAGGCGGCGGTTATCTGTACGATGGCAAGGCCTCCGTTGTGATGGTCTTCTTTGGGCTTGTCCTCGTATCCATATTCCTGCTTGCATTAATATTCTCCATCCGCGAACTCATATCAACCGAACCCAATCCCATTGAGCGTATCTCCACGGGCCTGGGAGGCACCTTGTGGATAGTCTTTCCGCTGGCTGCCATCACAACACTCTCCTTTATCAGACCCTCTGACGCACTCGCCCTCTTCATTCTGATCTGGTCTTACGATACGTTTGCCTATCTCGGCGGCTCCCTGTTGGGCAAGCACAAGATGTGCCCCCACATCTCTCCGGGGAAAACATGGGAAGGCACTGTCATCGGTTGCGTGTTGACCTTGGTGTTGGCATGGTTTTTGCCCCTCATTCCATACTTCGGAGCGCTGCGGGAGTGCCATTGGGACTGGATTCTTTTCGCCCTGATAATCGTGGTGTTCGGGACCTGTGGCGACCTGGTGGAGTCGCTGTTCAAGCGCAATGCCGGCGTGAAGGACAGCGGCAACATTATGCCGGGCCACGGCGGCATCCTCGACCGCTTCGACTCCCTGCTCTTCGCCGCCCTCCCCGCCCTCATCTATATCACAATATTATTCCTCGACACCCCCTACTAACCCTCTACTAACCCTCTACTACCCCCCCCTGCTACCCCTCTGCTACCCCTCTACTAACCCTCTACTCCCCCCCCTGCTAACCCTTAATTTCTTAATTTCTTAGTTTCTTAATTTCTTAATCCCTTAACCCCCTCCCTCCCTCCCCCAAAATGAACTCCAACATCATATCCATACGAGGCGCAAAAGTCAACAATCTGAAAAATATAGATGTTGACATTCCCCGCAACAAGCTGGTGGTCATCACCGGCCTCTCCGGATCGGGAAAGTCGTCGTTGGCCTTTGATACGCTCTATGCGGAGGGGCAGCGTCGCTATGTGGAGAGCCTCAGCTCGTATGCACGCCAGTTCATGGGAAGGATGCACAAGCCGGAGGTCAAGTCGGTGACCGGCATCCCGCCCGCCATTGCCATCGAACAGCATGTGATGTCCAACAACCCGCGATCCACGGTGGGCACGGTGACGGAAATCTACGAGTACCTGAAGCTGCTGTTTGCGCGTGTGGGGCACACTTTTTCGCCCGTGAGCGGCAAGGAGGTGCGCCGCGATGACCCGGGCGACGTGGTGGAGTACGTCCGCAAGATTGCCCCCGGCAAGCGCGTGTATGTGCTCGCCCCCGTTGTGCTCCCCGAAGGCCGCACCCTTCTCGAACAGCTCGCCATCCTCCGCCAGCAGGGTTTCAGCCGCGTGGTCTATGACCGCAAGCTCTTCGAAATCGACGAGTTCCTCAACGGCAAGAAATGCACCCGCGTGTCGGAGATGTATGTGCTCATCGATCGCTTCAAGTCCGACAATATCGAAGACAACCTCGCACGACTGCTCGATTCTGTGAACACCGCCTTCGCCGAGGGCAAGGATGCCTGCATGATCCAGACTGAGGGCGACGTTTCCCCACAGGGTTCGCCGACAAACGCTGACGACCCCAAAGGCAGCGTCTCCCAGAGATCCTTCAGCAACCGCTTCGAGGCCGACGGCATCACCTTCGAGGAGCCTTCCGTCAACCTCTTCAGCTTCAACAATCCCTACGGGGCGTGCAAGACCTGCCTCGGCACGGGCATGGTCGAGGGCGTGGACCAGGACTTGGTGATTCCCAACCGCCAGCTTTCCGTGGCCGACGATGCCGTGGCCTGCTGGCACGGCGAGGTGCTCAGCGAGTGGAAACGCTACTTCATCAAACAGGCCTCCAAACTCGATTTCCCCATCTACCGTGCCATTGAGGACTTGACCCCGACGGAGTTCGACCTGCTCTGGTTCGGCGACCCCAAGCACCATGTGGAGGGCATCACCCAGTTTTTCCAGTTTGTGGCCGCCAATACCTACAAGATCCAGTACCGTGTGCTGCAAGCGCGCTATCGCGGACGCGAGCTGTGCCACGACTGCCACGGCACCCGTTTGCGCAAGGATGCCCAATATGTCAAAGTGGGCGGCAAGTCCATCACGGAGCTGCTGGCCATGCCGGTCAGCGACCTCAAGATTTTCTTCGACCAACTCAAGTTGGCCTCCCCCAATGAGGAGGAGATTGCGCGCAACGTGCTCAAGGAGCTGCGCACGCGCATCGGCTTGCTGGATGAGGTGGGGCTCGGCTACCTGACCCTCGACCGCACCGCCGGCACCCTGTCGGGCGGCGAGTCACAGCGCATCAACCTGGCCACCTCCTTGGGCAGCAGCCTCGTGGGGTCGCTCTACATCCTCGACGAGCCCAGCATCGGCCTGCACCCGCGCGACACCCAGAACCTCATCCGCGTGCTGAAACGACTGCGCGACATCGGCAACACCGTGGTCGTCGTCGAACACGACGAGTCCATCATCCGCGCTGCCGACTACATCGTTGACATCGGTCCCCGTGCGGGCCAGTTCGGCGGCGAGGTCGTCTATACCGGCGATTTCGAGCACCTGTTGCAAGACAAGGAGAGCCTCACCGCCTCCTACATCCGTGGCATGGTGGGCGGCTTCCCCGAGGAGGAATGCCGGCACATCCCGACCCCCAAACGCCGCCGCAAGTGGCGCAACTATGTGGAAATAAAGGGAGCCAAAGAGCATAATCTTAAAAACATAGATGTCAAAATTCCGCTGGAGTGTCTCACCGTGGTGACGGGCGTGAGTGGTTCAGGCAAGAGCAGCCTTGTTGCCAATGTGCTTTATCCCAGCTTGTTGAGGTTGCTTGACAAAAACGGGCCAAAGCCCGGCAGATGCAGCGGCATCGATGCCGACATGTCCAAGATCTCCGATGCGGTGATGGTGGACCAAGATCCCATCGGGCGTTCCACGCGCTCCAATCCTGTGACGTATGTGAAAGCCTACGACTACATCCGGGAGCTGTATGCCTCCCAGCCGTTGGCCAAGCAGCGCAACTACCGCCCGGGCTTCTTCTCCTTCAATGTGGCCGGCGGACGCTGCGAGGAGTGCGAGGGCGAGGGCAAGATTCACATCAACATGCAGTTCATGGCCGATGTGGAGATGGTCTGCCCCTCCTGCAACGGCGGTCGCTTCCGCGACGAAGCCCTTGACGTCAAGGTCAAGGAGAAGACCATCACCGACATCCTCAACATGACGGTGTCGGAGGCCGTGGAGTTCTTCCAGCAGCTGCCCGTCACCGACCTGACCCGGAACATCATCCGCCGGCTGATGCCCTTGCAGGATGTGGGACTCGGCTACTTGGTGCTTGGCCAGACCTCCTCGACGCTTTCCGGCGGTGAGGCGCAGCGCGTGAAGTTAGCCTACTATCTCTCCCTCGACGATGAGCAGCAGAACAAGCTCTTCATCTTCGACGAGCCGACCACGGGCCTCCATTTCCACGACATCAACAAACTGTACGGCGCTTTCAACCGCCTCATCGAGCGTGGCAACACCATCGTGGTTATCGAGCACAACACAGAAATCATCAAGTGCGCCGACTGGATCATCGACATGGGTCCTGAGGGTGGCGACGGCGGTGGCAAGATTGTTTTCGAGGGCACGCCTGAGAAACTCATGGAGAAAAAGCGCTCCTATACGGCGCAGGCGCTGCAAGGAAAACTGGGTATCAAGAACGTAGGATAACACTATAATTTTTAACCCATAAAATTTTAAAATTATGAAAGCTTCTGAAATTTTATCATTCGTCGCCGGTGCTGCAGCAGCAGCAGGCATCACCCTTTTGTTCACTACTGACAAGGGCAAGGACATCCGTGAAAAGGTCGCCTCCAGAATGACCAAGGAGGAAATCGACAAGGTCATCGAGAAACTGAAAAACTATCGGAAAGCAGCCCCGTCGGAGGAAGACTCGGTGGTGGACGAGATATTTGAAGATGAGGGCTCCCAAGAAATGGAAGACTAATATTCCCCGGTATGAACCTTTTCGAAAAATTGACGAGCAATTCGCCTCGCAACGAGAAGACCGCCAAGGATCTGAAGACCTATTTGACGCAGCGCTATGACCTGCTCAAACTGGAACTGCTGGAAAAATCCTCCCAGATCTTGTCGGTGGTGCTCTCCATGCTCATCGTGGTGGTCTGCGCAGTGGCGGTGCTCATCTACCTCTCCAACGCCCTGATCAGCTGGCTGACCATTGCGCTCAATGCGGGTTGGGCCTACACCATTGTGTGCCTTATCCTCGTTGGGATCATCCTCGTGGTGCTCCATTATAAGGATACGCTGTTCATCAACCCCCTCATCCGCAAGTTCAGCCGCATCCTCTATGCGGAGAAAGAGGAAGAGGAGCAGGTGATCGTGCCCGAAGTCGAAACTCCGGAGGAAGGAGGTGCTCATGAGCAATAAAAAAGAGGCCCCCTTCAACAATCTTGACGAGATTGCGGCCCGCAAGCAACAGCTTCGTCGCAAGATTTCAGTCCAGGAGAGGCGTCTGAGCAAGGACTTCGATGCCTACCAGGAGGACGTGGACACCGCCAAGAGACTTTGGCACGGCTTGGTCAACATCCGCAAGGTGCGCCCCAAAAACGTGCTGAGCGGAATCACCTCCGTGACCAACAAGTCTTCGCGCCTGACCACGGCCTTCACCATCGGCGCCAAAGTTGTGCAATGGCTTTGGAACCGGAAAAAAAGAAAATAGTTTTTTGGAACAACAATTGTGTTTTAATATTAACCTTTTAAATTTTAAAAAAAGAAATGTCAGAAAAAATCTTGTCAAAAGTGAAACCCGGAGTGGTCTATGGCAAAGACCTCCAGGAGATTTTCAGAATTGCCAAAGCTGAGAAATTCGCCCTTCCTGCAGTGAACGTGGTGGGCACGGACTCCATCAATGCTGTGCTGGAAGCTGCCAAGACGGTGAACTCTCCTGTCATGATACAGTTCTCCAACGGCGGTGGCGTGTTCTATGCCGGCAAGTCGCTGAGCAACGACAACCAGGCCGCAGCCATCAAGGGTGCCATCTCCGGTGCCATGCACATTCATGAGATGGCCGAGATGTACGGTGTGCCCGTGGTCGTCCATACCGACCATGCCGCCAAGAAGCTCCTGCCCTGGATCGACGGCCTGCTCGACTACGGCGAGCAATACTATGCCAAGTACGGCAAACCCCTCTTCAGTTCCCACATGCTCGACCTTTCTGAAGAGCCTCTGAAAGAGAACATTGAAATCTGCAAGAAATACCTGACCCGCATGGCCAAGATCGAGATGACACTCGAAATCGAGCTCGGCATCACGGGCGGCGAAGAAGACGGTGTCGATAACACCGGCATCGACAGCGCACGCCTCTACACCCAGCCTGAAGACGTTTGCTACGCCTACGAGGAGCTCAGCAAGATCAGCCCAAATTTCACCATCGCCGCCTCCTTCGGCAACGTACACGGTGTCTATAAACCCGGCAACGTCAAGTTGGAACCCATCATCCTGCACAACTCCCAGGAGTATATCCGCAACAAACACAACACGGCGGAGAATCCCGTCAACTTCGTCTTCCACGGCGGCTCCGGCTCCGAACCCGCCAAGATCAAGGAGGCCATCTCCTACGGTGTGGTCAAGATGAACATCGACACCGACACCCAATGGGCATTCTGGGATGGCATTCGCAAGTACTACTTGAAAAACGAAGCCTACCTGCAGGGCCAGATCGGAAACCCCGAGGGCGACGACAAGCCCAATAAGAAGTACTACGACCCGCGCGCGTTCCTGCGCGAAGGCGAGAAGTCTGTGGTCGAACGCCTCAAGATCGCCTTCAGCGACCTGAACTGCATCGACAGACTGTAGTTTTTTATTCCTCAACGGACAAGAAAAAGGGACGGAACCATGATTCCGTTCCTTTTTTTATGGATTTGTCCCTTGCAATTTTTCTCCACCATGGGGTGTCTAATCTCAATTATTTTATGTATGTTTGCGCCCTTAATGAAAAAAAGTATGAAAAAGAGAATTTTTACCCTTTTTATGGCGTTTTGGGTGGCCTTTTTAGGCGTGTCCATGGCGCAAACTGTGACGCCTGAACAGGCGGCTCTCGTCTGTCAGCGTTTCCTTTTGGACCATCAGGCTTCCATTCCGGGCGGATATTCCACCGTCAAGTTGCAGGAGACCTACACGGATGCGGAGGGCATGACCTGCCTGTATCGCTTCGGCTTTGACGGCACGGGATTTGTCATCGTCTCCGCCTCCCAGCGTGTGATGCCGGTGCTGGCCTATTCGTTCGACGAGAATTTCGAGATGATACCCCCGGTGCGGGATATTTTCCACTATTATGAGCAGGTGGTGCGCGCCACCGAAACAGGCAATGCCCCGACCGATGCCAAGTCTGTGGCCAAGTGGGAACGTTACCTGTCGGAGCAGTTTACGCCCAAAGCCCCCAAAACCGCAGTCCGTGGGCCGTTGTTGACCACCCGTTGGAACCAGAACAAATTCTACAACACCTACTGTCCGTGGGACGTGGCTGCCGGTCCGTACTACGATTACCGTGTGCCCAACGGTTGTGTCGCCTTGGCTTGCGCCCAGATCATGAACTACCATCGCTATCCCGACCATGCCACTGGCGCCACGACCTATCTGCCGCCCGGCTACCCCCGTCAGACGGTCTTTTTCACCCAGCATCACTACTATTGGGATGCTATGTGCAACCAGCCTGAGAGCTATGCCTGCGAGATTGCCAAGTTAGCCTACCATTTCGGCGTGGCCATCCAGATGGGCTACACTGCCGACGGCTCCGGTGCGCAGACCTCGGACGCGCGGCAGCAGATGAGGGAGAAATTCGGATATGACGCCAGCATCGCCCAATATGATGTCTATTTGAACGACACCACCGGCACGGCTGTCGCATATTACACGGATCTCCTCAAAAACGAAATCGACTTGCGGCGTCCCGTCTATTATTCGGGTTGTTCCAACACCAGTTGCCACGCATACGTGCTGGACGGCTATGATGACGAGGACCGCTTCCACCTGAACTACGGCTGGGGCGGCGCTTCCAACGGCGACTATGCCCTGACGAACTTCGTGGCGGGCAACACCCACTACGATTACAACGCCAGCTGCATCATCCGCATCTTCCCCTCCGGCGCTGTGCCTGCCACCTACTGCCAGGGACACCAGCGCAACACGGCCTCCTTCGGCTATGTAGCCGACGGTTCCCCCACCGCGAAACCCTATCAGGCGAATCCGGACTGCTCATGGATGGTGGCTGCACCCAATGCCAACACCTACCATTTCAAGTTCGACCGTCTCGACCTGAACCCGAACGTGGACTTCGTGACCATCTATAACGGCCCCACCGTCGAAAGCGGTGTGGCAGCCACCTTGACGGGCACCCAAGTGCCTGCCGCTACATATACTGTCGAAGCCGACAGCGTGCTCATCACCTTCACCTCCACAGGCGCGGCAACTGAGAACAACGACTACTATGGCTTCCTCATCAGCTACGATAGCGAATTGCAGGAACCCTCCTGCTCCGGCGCGCATAATGTGACCGACTGGCACACCATCTTGTCCGACAACAGCGGCGACGGTACACCGTACCGCGCACAATCCACTTGTACCTGGAATGTTGCCCTGCAATACATAGCAGGCTACGCCTTTAACTTCACCAAATTCGACCTTGGATATGGCGACTTTGTTGATATCTACAATGCCAACAGCAACCCGCCGACACTTTATCAGCGCTTTGACATCTACAACATGCCGGCAGGCATCTACAACGTGGATTTCCGCAAAATGAAGATCAACTTCGTGTCCGACAACTACGACCAACGTGACGGTTTCGAGCTCAGCTATTACGCCATTGATGCTGTGGAGGATCACAGCGGCTTGGAAGACATCTCGGTCTATCCCAATCCGGCCAACGATGATTTGTATATGAGCTTCTCGCTGACGGAGCCGGCCACTGTCCGTTGCCGGCTGACCGATCTTGCGGGGAGGACCATCAGCGTGGAATCCTTTGCCGCCGATGCCGGCACGAATCTGCATACCTTGAACGTGGCTTCGCTCGCACCGGGATTCTACATCCTCGAAATGTCCACCCCGATGGGCAAGTCTATCCGCAAAGTGATGGTTGAGTAGCTGACAGTGCTGCAATAATCCTTCCCTGTTGGCGTTTCTAACCATTAAAACACCCTGCAATGAAAAAAATATGGATCACGCTTTTTTGGGCACTATGGGTGTCGTATGCCTTCTCGCAAACGGCAACAGGTGGTAAGGAGTCCAAGAAGAACCTCACGGTCAAGGAGTGGAAAAAGGACGCGGACGGCAAGGGTACCCGCATTTTGGACCATGTTACCAAATATGATGCCCAAGGCCGCAAGTATGAGGAGATTGAGTACACCGCCAGCGGGGCTGTCCGCAGCCGTGTCGTCTCCGAATATGGCTCCGACGGGAAGGTGTCGCGCCAAATTGTCTATGGCGAGAACAAGAAAGTGGTGCGCATTCGCAAGTTTGAATACAACCCGGATGGTACCAAACACAAGCAATACAATTACGCTCCAAATGGCAAGCTGTTGTCTGTTAAGGAGTTTGAGTATGTGAAACCCTAACGTGCCTTCCTTCTGATGACACCGGTTCCCGATATTCTGCAAATGCTGCCTCCCATCTCCCTGGAGGAGATGAGTGCTGTGAAGCTGATGAACCGCACTGACACCAAGTATCTGCTCAACAATCAGATGCTGGAGCAGATAGCGCAACACTGGCAGGGGTTGTTCTTCGTGCAGGAGAATCTGCAAAAAAGGGTGTCACGGTACAAGACACTCTATTTCGACACGCTCGATGCCCTCACCTACACCATCCATCATAACAAGCATCTCCACCGGCAGAAGATTCGGGAACGCATCTACGTCGATACCAATACCTGTTTCCTGGAGGTCAAGAACAAGGTTAATACGGGAAGAACCAAGAAAAAACGCATTGAGATACCCATGGAAGGCTTTGGCTCTTTGTACGACACCGAGCAGAAACGCGCTTTCTTGGCCGAGAAGGTGTGGGTAACCCGCGAGGAGTTGCAGCCGCGGCTGCAAAACGCCTTCCAGCGCATCACACTCGTCAACCGGCAAAAGAGCGAGCGCATCACCATCGACTCGGGCATCTCTTTCCATAACCTCCTAACAGGTTGCGATGCCTCCGCTGACGGACTTGTCATCATCGAGGTCAAGCAGAACGGCAACATTCCCTCCGACTTCAAACGGCTTCTGCTCGATGCCCGCATCCAAAGCCACGGGCTCAGCAAATACTGTCTCGGCATGCTCCTTACCGACAACCATGTCAAGTACAATCGGTTCAAGCCCAAAATACGGATGGTGAGCAAGTTGGTCGGCAGGGAGTTGGTTGTTGCCAGCCAGCCGTGATCGATGGCTTTTGGGTGTTGTAATAAATAAATGTGTCAGTAAAACATTACAATCATAATAAATAAATATGCTTCAAGATTTTCCTGAATATGATCCCGAAATAGCCCGCGAGTTTGGGATAGAAACCATTGACAATGTCGGACAACTGTTCGGCATCCCCTTTTTCGACGGCCCCACGTTGTGGCAGATGCTCTTCCGCTTTGCTATCAACATGGTTTTCTGCTGGGTGATCGTAGGTCGGTTCTATTATCGTAAAAGCAAACGCCGCGACTACTATTTCACCTTCCTGATGTTCAGCATCACCGTCTTTTTCATGATTTTCCTGATGGACAATGTCAGGGTGCAGATAGGTTTCGCGCTGGGACTCTTTGCCATCTTCGGCATGATACGATACCGTACGGAGTCGATACCTATCCGCGAAATGACGTACCTCTTTGTCACCATCGGGCTCTCGGTCATCAACGGACTCGCCATGACAGCCAGTTATGCCGAGTTGTTGCTCACCAACGTCATCATCCTGGCTGCGGTGTGGATTTTCGAGCGTCTCAAATGGAAGAACCATACCGAGACCAAAATCGTCCTTTACGAGAAAATAGAGTTGGTCAAGGCAGGGCGCGAGGCGGAACTGAAGGCCGATCTCGAAGAACGCACGGGACTCCGGATTCTCGATGTCGAGGTGGGACACATCAATTTTCTCAAAGATGTGGCCTATTTGAAAATTCATTACAAATCGAATAGCCCTGAATACAATACCGTGAATAACCTTACGAAGGTCAAACAGGATAATTATTTTTAAAAAAACAATATGGATCAATTTGTCGATGCCGCCAAGGCGTTCATGACGGACGTCCTTTTCAAGAGCATTCCCAAGCTCATTGTGGCTATTCTGGTTTTTTGGATCGGCTGGAAACTCATTAAGTTGTTGGACAAGGTCTTGTTGAAGGCCTACAAGCGCCATACGGTCGATCCGTCGTTGCAGCAATTTCTCAACTCTCTGATTGATATTACGTTGAAGATATTGTTGACTCTTACCGCCATGGGCATCGCCGGCATCAAAATGACCTCGTTCGTGGCCATCGTCGGTGCGGCCGGTTTGGCCGTGGGCATGGCCCTGCAGGGCACCTTGCAGAATTTTGCAGGTGGCGTCATCATCTTGTTGCTCAAGCCTTTCAAAGTGGGTGACTTCATCGAGCAAGGCACGTATGCCGGCTTCGTGGAGAGCATCCAGATTTTCAGCACGACATTGCGCACGTACGACAACCGTATGATTGTGGTGCCCAACACGGAGCTGGCCACCAAGTCGATGGTCAACCACTTCAGCATGCCGCAGCGCCGGGTCACCATACCCGTGGCCATGGCCTATGGCGAGTCGGTGGAAAAGGTGCGGGAGATACTGTTGCGTGTGGCGAATGCCCACCCCCTTGTGCTGCAAACCCCCAAGCCCCCGATGGCCCCCGTGGACAACCTCGGCGAAAGTTCCGTTAACTTCACCCTCTTTGCTTGGACACTGCCGGAGAACTATTGGACCGTGCTCTACGACCTCAACCAGCAGGTGTACGAAACCCTGTTGAAAGAGGGAGTGGAAATCCCGTTCAACCAGTTGGATGTGCATGTGAAGAATTGAGGGCCGGACAACGCCTTCAGGCGTACCCAGCCGACAGTGTTGGTCATTGCGCGATTTCCCCGCTTTTCAGCGCCTCGTTGTACAGCTTGTCCACATGCTCGCGGATGAGCTGCTGCTTGCGTTGGTTGAGCAGCATCATGCGGGCGGCGGCGCGCTCCTCCTCGGTCTCGCTGACGGAACGCTGGTTTTTGTAGTCAAGGATGACCATGAGGTAGTGGTAGTCCCCGATCTCCCGCTCCACATACTTGCGCTTGGCGGCATCCTCCGAGAAATCGAAGGAGACCTCGTTCTGAATGTCGTCCAAATAGAACCAGGTGTTGTCGTCCATCAGATACTCGATGGAGTCGCCGAGAAGTGTGATTAGCGCATCCCGCTCTTCCGCCCGGCGGTTGTCGTCAAAGAGGATGCCCTTTGCGACAGGCAGTAGGGGAGACCCTTTGGAGAGTTTCACGTAGTTGACTTTCACAATCTCCTTCTCGATGGTGTAGCGGTTGTCGAAACCTTTCATGAAATCGTCCAATTCCTTGTCGGAGATCTGGATGGTGTCGGCATTGGCGGTCAGCATGTCATAATAGCGGTTGATGAGCAGCGTGTTGCGGTATTCCTCGATTTTCTTGTCGAAGTTCTTATCGCGCAGCGACAGTTTCCTCTCCGCCTCGTGCAGAAGGATTTTCTCCTTCAGCCAGTTGTCGATGAAATCGTTTGCCAAGGCGATACTGTCGGCGGGCGAGAGGCCTGTCGGCATGTTCTGGCGCAACTCTGATTCGTAGAGCCTATGGTAGTAAACCTCCGCTAACACCTTGTCCCTCTTCCCGCGACAGGAGGTCAGGAGCAAGGCTATGAATAGCGGGCAAAACAGCAGCAGCGTTTTTTTCATCGGTTCTTAAGGATGTTCTGGAACACCTTCTCTTCCACGACAACGGGGTATTTGGCGCGCAACTCCTTGATCCATTCGCCCTCCAGATAGTCCTGGTAGCGGCTGACCACGATGGCACGGATCTCGCTGAGCGGCTTGTAGGTGGTGGCACCGGTGCTGTCCGTGACCGGGAATTCCGTCTTGATTTTCTCGTAGAAGCGCTCGATGCCCACGGTGTCCTTGATGGCGGCGTTCCAAACCTTCTCGGAGTTGATCTCATAGAGCATCATGCCGTCGTGGAATTCCTGCACCAAGGCCTTGTATTCGGGATACTTGTCGGCGAGGTGCTTGCGTTCGTAGCGAAGGATGGTCTCGGTGATGAAGTTGGGGTAGAGGCTCTCGACGAAGTCCATGATCGGCTCGTTGAGGGGCGCGCCTTGGTAGCGGGAGATGAATTTGGCGAAATCGAGGGCGGGTACCGACTGGTCGGCGAAGGTGCAGATGGGCTTCAGCTTGTTAATGCCCGGCAGGGTGGTGATGTCGGTCGCGGTGGACTGGAAGTAGTTGTCGGGCAGGTTCTTCTTGAGGAACTTCATTGTGGCCTTCTTGCCGCTCTCCTCGAAGTTGTAGCTTTTTTTGAGCTTGGCGACGAGCGACTCCTTGCTCTTGCGGGCGCGGGCGTCGCGGCCAAGGGCGGATTTGAGCATGAACTTGCTCTCCTCGGTGCTGCGGACATACTCCACGGAGTCGAGCTTGAGGATGTGCCAGCCGATTGTGGTGGGTACAGGTTGGGAGATCTCGCCGGGCTTGAGCCGGATGACCGCGCTCACATAGTTGCCGGGACGGCGGTTGGGCGCGAAAGGCTCCATGCGGCCGCCGTTGTCACGGTTGGCGCGGTCGTCGGAGTAGTTCTGCGCTAACTCCGCAAAGGTCATCTTTCCGCTCGCATACTGGTCCTGGATGGTGCGCAGGCGCTCCGCAATCGCGGACGTGGCCCCCTTCAGCGCCCCCGTGTCCTCCACGAACACTTGCGAGACGTAAACCTTGCTGACGGCGGGTATCTTGTCCTGTGTGTAGATGAGGTGGTAGCCGAACTGCGTGCGGATGGGCATGGAAACCTGTCCCACCGGCGTGCTGAACGCGCCTTTTTCGAAGGGGTAGATCATCTCCAGCACGGAGAAGTAGCCCAACTCGCCCCTGTTGCCGTGGTGAAGCCGGCCATTCTGCGGGTTGACGCGATCCTGCGCTGACTCGTCCTCGGAATAGAGATAGGCGGCCTCGTTGAAATCCATGCCTTTCACAATCTTGTCGCGGATCTGCAGGATTTTGTGCAGGGCTGCCAGCGTGTCCTTAGGGGAGGCGTTGGGACCGCACTTCACGAGGATGTGCGAGGCGCGCACCTGGTATTTGGAGTTCTCAAAAGCCTCCTCCAACAGCTGGTCGCTCACCTCGGAGTCCACCAGATACTGTTGTGCGGACTGGCTTTGATAGGAGGCTAACTCCTTGTTGAACGCCGCGGAGGTGTCCATCTTCAGGGCCGTCGCCTCCTGCACCTTCATGCGATAGTTGGTGTAGAGTTCAAGGTAGTCGCGCAGCTCTTTCTCCGACGCCTCCTTCAGAGAGTTGTTCTTCTGGAAGGCATTCAGGAATTCGCCGACCGTCACGTTCTCCTTCCCGATATGGATGAGCACGTCGTTGTCCGATTGTCCCTTGACGAAAGCCAAGGCTCCCAGTAACAGTAATGAGAGGAAAATCCGTTTCATATTCGTATGTTTTTTACAATAAATTATTCTTATTCAAGAAGATAATAAAAAAATCCGCTACTACGGAAAAGTTTGCAAATGTACATAATTTTTTGAATTTCCATAGATGGGCGGTGATTGTGCTGTGTGCCGGGTGGTCGGGTATTGGCAGGGGGTTCCGCTCAACGCTGGCTCGTTTCGCGGAATGGTGCGGTGTCGCCGAAAAAAAAAGATAATGGGCGGCGGCGGGAGCTGATCCCCAACTACCACTTCCCACCCGCCGCCGCCCATTTTTTTACCCCGCCGCGCGCTCACCACCATTCCGCGCGCTTTGCGCGCGGAACCTCCCCCTTAACCTCACTCACTCTCTGCAAGCGTCCCCCCTCTCATATATGCACTCCCCACCCGCCGCCGCCCATTTTTTTACCCCGCCGCGCGCTCACCACCATTCCGCGCGCTCCGCTGGCGGAACCCCCACCTTACCCCTCGCACTCTCCGCTGGCGGAACCTCCACCTTAACCTCACAAATTTTAACTTATAATTGTTAAAATCATATTGATTGTCAGTTGTTTAAGAAGTTTTGGCTATCTTTGCCGCCTTAACAAATTAAAACAATCTATTATGAAATCTGGATTTACATACATCATGACCAACAAGCACCACAATGTGCTTTATACAGGTTGCACCGTTGACCTTGTCAGACGAGTTTGGCAACATAAGAAGCACTTCTACAAGGGGTCTTTCACCGACAAATACAACTGCGAGTACTGTGTGTATTTTGAGGAATTTCCCGACTACGCCTCCTCCATCAAACGCGAAAACCAAATCAAGAACATGAGCCGGCAGGAAAAACTCGACCTTATCCTCGCGGCCAATCCGAATTGGGAGGAGCTGGTGACGGAGAATGGTTTTTGCCAAAAACCTGAATCGTGGAGCGAAAAGGTGAAGAGAGTGATGGATGAATTAACACAGGATAATTGTGGCGGTTAGTGTCTGGTCACATCCGGTATTGTTGGGGGTTCCGCCGCCTCGATCAGATTGGCAGGGGGTTCCGCTCAACGAAACCGTCTCCGGTATTGTTGGGGGTTCCGCTCAACGCTGGCGCGTTTCGCGGAATGGTGCGGTGTCGCCGAAAAAAAAGATAATGGGCGGCGGCGGGAGCTGATCCCCAACTACCACTCCCCACCCGCCGCCGCCCATTTTTTTACCCCGCCGCGCGCTCACCACCATTCCGCCAGCTCCGCTGGCGGAACCTCCACCTTACCCCTCGCCGCTCCGCTGGCGGAACCTCCACCTTACCCCTCGCCAGCTCCGCTGGCGGAACCTCCACCTTAACCCCCGCCGCTCCGTTGGCGGAACCTCCACCTTACCCCTCGCCGCTCTGCTGGCGGAACCTCCACAACAGATAATAGTTAATAGATAAGAGTTAAGAGTTGACAACCGCAAACCGCTGTGTTCGTTTTACGTTTTTCGATTTACGGAACAAGGTAATCGCAAATCGCAAATCGTAAACCGTATATATAATATATTGTATTCCCCGCGCCTTCCCCTGCCTGCCCTCTGCTTCTTTTTTTTGAATTTTTTTTGAAAAAACATTTGGATATTTCAAAAAAAAGTTGTTTATTTGCAGGTTAATTGTATAATTGTGAGAAGTAGATTTTGTGCGAATGTAATAACCCAAAAATAGAAACGTAAAATATTAAATATTAACTAAATACAAAAACGATGCTAAAAAAATTATCATTTACAGGCGGCAACCGCAAGCGCGGCACGCTGCACACATTTTGCGCGACACTCCTGCTCGCATTCTTCATGCTGGGCGGAGTGAGTGTCTATGCGCAACATTACGAAGATGTAGCCACAGAGTATGGCAGTAACACAACATTCACCGTGCCTTCCGGCGTGACATCGATTAATGTCGAGGCCTGGGGCGGCGGCGGCGGCGGCGGCGCTGGACAACCGAGCTTCCTGGGAACTCGTTACGGCTCTGGTGGCGGCGGCGGCGGCTATTCTGTATATAAAAATTACTTAGTTGCAAAGGGTGATGAGTTTTCAATCGTTGTTGGTGGCGGTGGTAATGGATGGTATCATAATGATAATTTGCAAGCTCATGATGGATATCAATCCTCCGTCAGTAAGGGAAGTACACAGATTGTTTGGGCGAACGGTGGTGGACGTGGTTTCCCAAATGAAGGAAATGCAGGTGGCGGAGGTACAGCAGGAGGTATATCAGGTTGTCAAGCTAGGACTGGTAACGCAGGTACACAAGGAACATCAAATGGTCAAGGAACAGGAGGTGCGTGTGCGTCAGATGCCAACAGACCTTCAGGTTTGGGCTCGCTTTCAGGAGCTGCAACGTCATGTTTGACAGACCATAACGATGGTTGTGTGGGAAGCAATTATGGCGGCGGTGGAGCAGGAGGTAAGGGTGTGACTGCGGCTGCTCAAAGAAATGGCGGTGATGGCGGACCTGGACGTGTTCGTATCTCATACCAGAGATTTTATCTGAACGTCTCCTTTAATAAGAATACGACAGCGTCGGTGTCCAGTATGCCGAGTGACTCCAAAATTTATTATAAGGAAAAATACAGCACTATTACTATTAACAGTACACCTACCCGCAATGGATACTCGTTCCGAGGCTGGTATTTCGATGCGGCATGCACACAGGCGTTCACTCTCAATGAAACATGCACCAGAGAAAACGATTTCACACTGTATGCCAAGTGGGAGGAAAACAATATTGATTTCGAGATCGTGGCGGAAAAGTACTCTGCTTGCCAAAATTCGGTTGTCCATATCGAGATAACGCCTGCAGGGAATGACTATGCCGTCTATAAGGATGCAGCATGTACCCAGTACAGTTATGCCGCCAACCATCATTTTTTCCAAAAGACCACTACAGGTGAAGAAACCGCTTACGTGAAACTCACGAATGGCGCTATTGTGAAGAGTGTGCCGGTGGAACTTAACGCCTATTGCGGCTCCACTTCCGATGTGAGCTGTAATAACGGTACTGTTATCTACAATGAGGACTTCGGCGGGAACAACTCCTCAGCCCCGAATTATTCCAGTACGCACGGCAACTTCGAGTCGCAGTTGGACTTCGTACCGAATGGTATGGCTGGTCGTGGCTCGTATTGTGTCCTGAAACACATTCCGGAGGACTTCCAAGGATTTACCCCTGTGACGGGTAATTCTGACCATACACATTCCGGAGACATCACGAAAGGTTATTTCATGTTCATTGACCCGTATGACGACTCTGATGGTAAAACTGTGGCGGAGACCACCATCGAGAACCTTTGCGACAAGGCCGAGCTGAACTTCTCTTTCTGGGCTTCCGACATGTGGAGCACTTCGAACGCGAATGCTTTTGCGGCAGCTAATAATGGACAACAACCTTCAGTGCCGAGATTCGACATGCAGCTCGTTGACCCCACGACCGGCAAGATTCTGGTTCAGACGAGCGAATTTGTTCCGACACGTACTGCTGACCAATCTTGGCATCAGTTTGGCGTGACTTATGTTGTACCTGATGGTTTGCATAGCGTCCGGTTCCGTTTGATCAACCGAGAGAACAACGGTATGGGCAACGATTATGGTATTGATGACATCAAGGTGACTTTCTGTGGCGTTGATGTTGTACAAGATAATCCTGACATCATGGTCTGTGAGGGTCAACAAGTCGAACTGAACACGACAGTGACGATCTCATCTTCGAACATTATCCCTAATCCCAGATACAAATGGCAGAGAACCACTACTCCTAATGATGAGACGTCATGGACGACTCTTGGCTTTACAACAGTAGATGATTATGTCATTACTGCCGCAACGACAGGTGATGCCGGTTACTATCGTATGTTCGTGGCCGATGAGTCTGTTATTAATGATGTGCCCACATCGTCTAATTGTGCCGTCAGAACGGAGGAAGATTTCCATGTCATTGTGAATCCCAAGAGAAATCCTGTTTTCAGCGATTTGCAGAGCAGCTACTGCTACGGTGCTACGGTGACGCTTCCCACCACAGATGATAACGGAATTGTAGGTACATGGTCCCCTGCTACGGTGAACACCACCCCAAGCACCACCCCTGATACGGTAACCTATACCTTCACTCCGACGGATATGACATGTGCTCAGACCTATGAAAAGCAAATCATCGTCCAAAATCCGACCGTTGCTGAGATCACGGCGTCTGCCACCACGATTTGCTCCGGAGAGACGGCAACGCTCTCTGTGCCGGAAGTGAGTGGCAACACCTACAAGTGGAGCACGAACGAGACCACCGCAAGCATCACCGTCAACGCGACGGGTACATACAAGGTGACCGTGACCAGCGGCGGCTGCCAGAGCTTTGGCGAGAAGGCCGTCACGGTGAACCCGAGACCCACTGTCACCCCTGCGGTGACGGCTGCGAAGTGCAAAGGCAGCACCGACGGCCAGGTGGTCCTTACCATCAGCAACGCTGAGGCTCCGTATCAGGTGAAATGGAATGGCGCTACTACAGCCGAGACCGTTACCGGCACTACTTATACCAAGCCGAACCTGCCTGCTGGCACCTACAGCGCTGAGGTCAGCTCCAAGGGCTGCCCCACGACTGTCACTGGCATTGAGGTTGGCCAACCCGCCGCGGATTTGGCCGTTGTTTCGCCCATTACAACCACACCGGATTCATGTACGGGTAACAAAGGTACCGCCACGATTGAGGTGACGGGCGGCACAGCTCCCTACACTGTCACACTGGTGGATGGCAGCAACACCATCACCCCCACGGTTGTGGATGGCAAGTACAAATTCACCGGCCTCACCAGCGGTGCCCCGACGACTACCTCCAAGACCTACACGTTGAGCGTGACCGACGCCAATAGCTGTACTCCTACCAGCTCAAGCCCCGGCTCTGTCACCATCACGCTTTACAACCCGTTGGATATGCATAATATCACCATTCCTGCGGTCTGCTCCGGCTATGAGTTCTCATACATTCCCGCGGACGTCACGGACGGCACCCTCCCCACCGGAACCACCTACAGCTGGCCCGCTCCTGATCCTGTCACGAACATCACAGGACTGGCTGCATCCGATGGAAACGAGACCCGCATCCACGGTACGCTGGAGAATAGCTCCAACGCACCAATTACGGTTTACTACACGGTTACTCCTAAGTTGGGTGTCTGCGTGGGTAATCCTACTCCGAGCAGCGTGACGATCCAAGCTGCCGCGACCATCAATCCGGTGGTGCATGCTGTTGATATTGAGGACAAACCAGTATGCCCGACTGCGGGTACAATCCAAATCGAGGCTTCCTTTACAAATGTGAACAGCGTTCACAGCGTGGTCTGGAAGATGGGTCCGACGGGTAATCAGACGGCGGTGCAGACAACCGACAACATGGCCGCCACCACCACGACAGACAGCTACAACTTCGCTGTGCCCTCCGCAAAGTGTGACACGACCTACCTCTTCACTGTGGAATACACGGACGAGAGCGGCTGCACGGCCTCCGATGGTTTCGCCGTCATTGTCAGAATTCCGGCATGGTCCATCAACGCCACCGACTTCCCGGCAGGTGCTGACAATGTGGAATGCCAGGCTGACGCCACGGAGCCGACAGCAGTTCCTACCGGCGCTCAAATTAAGGACGGCTGCGACCAGACCACGACCCGTGAGCTGTATAGCACGGTTGTCAGCCCCAATCCTATTGTGGACCAGGGCACGGTGACCTACACCTATCGCTACACCGCTTGCGACGGTAGCTACAATGATTGGCAGTTTGTTTACACGGTGGACGATCAGACCAATCCCTCTTTCAAGGCTGATGTAATCACCTCGAAGCCGGCCACTGTGCCCTCTCCTGCCAACTGCACCTTCTTCGTGCCCAACTTGGCACCCGATGTGATTGGTTCTGTTGAAGACAACTGCACGACGACTGAGACTGATTTCACCATTACGCAAGAACCTCCAGCAGGAACCCCGATTACCCAACCCACCAATGTGAGGGTGACGGTGACCGACAAGGCTGGAAACAGCAACTATACGGATGTGCAAGTCACGGTCCCGACCCCTGTCACCGCCAATGTCACGGGTGAGTCGGCTATCACCAATGTCTCCTGCCATGGTGGCAACGACGGTTCTTTCACCGTTACGGCAAGCAACGGCAAACAACCGTACCAATACAGCCTTGATGGTGGTGCCTATCAAACCAGCAGCACCTTCTCTCCCCTGACTGCCGGTACCTACAGCGTGATGGTGAAGGACGCCAACAACTGTGAAATTGCCACTCCCATCACGGTGACCGTTACCGAACCCGACGCCCTCCATATCGACGGTTTCCCGACCGACAATGTCTCTCAATTCTGTGATCCTGATAAGGGTTATGCCACAGTGACTTGGACCGCCCCGACGTTCGGACCGAGCGACAACAATGCGACGATGACAATTCTGGTTGAATATCCCGATGGCACGACAGCAAACGCCCTGCCTACGGACAACCACTACCCGGTGGGCACGACCGCCATTACCTATACGGCCACCAACAGTTGTCCTGAAACCGTGGTGAAAAGCTTTACCATTACGGTGATTGACAACCAACCGCCTTGCATCGGCTGCGTTCCCGGCAACTTGGATCCTGAGGCTACGGACGGAAACAGCTGTGCCAAGATTATCGCTTCCGAAACCAACAACATCACACTTGCTGCCGGTGAGTTCACTTACACTCACAGTGACAACAGTTGGAATGTGACCGCTGCCGACAACGACGGTATCAAGTCCCTGACCTACACCCTCACGGGTGCCACTTCCGGTAATGGTAACTCTTTGAACGGTGTTACCTTCAATGTGGGTAAGACCACCGTCACCTGGACGGCCGTTGACAACAGCGATCGTATCGATCAGTGCTCCTTCGATGTGATCGTCAAGGCCCAAGTGACCGTAGAGGCCAATTCCAACGGATTTGACTACAACGGCACTGCGCATACCGACAACGGCTATCAGTTGAGTTCCGGCACGTTTGTCACCAATGGCACCTCCGGCACGCCTGTCACCTTGCCCAACAACGATGAACTGACGGCTGTCATCACCGGCACCATCACCAATGCTGGTTCTGTGCCCAATGTGGTGGACAATGTCACCATCGTGCGCGGTTCTGAAGACATGACGGAATACTACGTCATCAACAAGGTCAACGGTACTCTTACCGTGGACAAGACCGACCTCTACATCGTTGACAGTGTCTTCAGCAAGGTCTATGACGGCACGCCTTTGGTGCTGAACTTCAACATGCTTGACAAGGTGAGAGGTTTGGCTTCCGGCGATGCCTTGACTGCCGGTGAAGTGGCCACCGACGGCTATATTGCCGGTCATTACACCTATAATTATCCTGTGCTTGACGGTGCCAGCTATGTTCCCGGCACGATGACTAACGGCACGGCCTACATCGTCGTTCCGTTCCAGACCACGAATGGTATTGAGAACTATAATCTCATTATCCACATTTATGTCTCTATCGTTCCGAGAGACATCACGATCACGGGTGGCAGTGACACCAAGATATACGATGGCACGGCACTCACCAACTCCACGTATTCCCAAAGCGGCCTCGCCGCGACGGATGAAATCACCACTGTGACAGTGACGGGTTCCCAGGTCTGTGTGGGTCAATCTGCCAATGTGCCTTCCAACGCCGAGATCAAACACTCTTCCGACAATGTGGTTGTGAACAACAGCTACAACATCACTTATACGGATGGTACGCTGACAGTGACGGACATTCCTTCCGATAACCTGACTTGCCCGCCGCAATACGACATCGTGCTTTGGTACGGTCGCTGCGACACTGTGGCATACATGCCGGCCTTCCCGACCTTGAGCCCGAACGTGGCTTATCCGGATGTCAAGTTTGTCAGCAATATTGATGAATTCAATCCGTTGCAGCCGGGTCAGACCTACAACATCACTTGGTCTGTCCTCGATGCTTGCGGCGCAGAGATGGCCTCCACACACTGCACCCAAGTGGTGACGGTGAGCTACCCGCCGTGCGACACGGTTGAGGATCGTGACGGCTTCAGATATGGTGCAAAACGTATCGGCTGCGATTGCTGGACGGTTGATAACCTCAGAAGCACGCTGTACAGCGATGACACTCCTGTGAACAAATATTGGCGTTACAAAGACAGCGATTCCTTGGAGAACATCTACGGCAAGCTCTACACTTGGTACTCTGCCGCTCGCGTGACCGAGGATGACGACATGGCTATTCCTGCCGAGATCATCACCACCACGGGTGCATACGTGCAAGGCGTATGTCCCGAGGGCTGGGCACTGCCTAAGATGGCTGAGTTCTGGACCATGTACACTGCTTCCGGTGGTCAAGCCGGCTTGGTGAAGAGCCCCTCTTCCCTCGTTTGGTTGCCGGAGCGCGCCGGTATCGCCGAGAACAAGTTCAACGCCTTCGGTGCCGGTTACTATGCTCCCACCATCGAAAGATACGAGAACCTGCTTGGTGAGACCCACTTCTGGGCTTCCGACACTTCCCGTACAGCTATGATGGCCAAGAACTTCGAGCTGAACTACTACTGCGAAAACGGCCTCGAGAATCTTGAGGACAAGGGCCTCGGCTACAGCATCCGCTGTGTCAAGAAAGAACCCGTCTTCGAATGTGGCGAGACCGGTGTCAGCGATCTGCAAGGCAACGGCTATGGTACCTTGAAGGTTGGCAACCAGTGCTGGATGACCGAGAATGTGCGTTACCGCACTGAGGATTACAAGCCTGTCACCGACCAGAACGGTGATGAGATGGATCCGAGAATCTTCGGTTACCTCTACACCTGGAACACCATCTTCAATGGCGAAACCCCAGGCGACGAAGTCCAAGGTATCTGCCCGAAGGGCTGGCACATTCCGACTGTTGCTGAGTGGAACGAGCTCCAGACCAACCTCGCCAACGAGCCTGCAAACGTGTGCGACAACACGGTCGGCAAGGCCATGGCTTCCACCTTCGGCTGGATCAACTCCACCACCACCTGCGCTGTCGGTAACGAGCCTGCTAACAACAACAACAGCCTCTTCAACGCCATGCCGGTTGGCGGTGACGATGCCACCTGCAATGGATTCGGCAACATCACCAACTTCTGGACTGCCACGGAATCGAGTGCCGACAAGGCAAACGTCCGCGACCTCAACTACAACAGTCCGGATATGTCCAACTACGCGGCTGACAAGACCAGCTACATTCCTTTGCGCTGCGTGAAGAACTTGTAGTCTGACGCATCGTATTGTAAACTTCCAAGGATTTACCTCTCACAGGTGAATCCTTGGAAGTTTTTTTTGTATATTTGCCCCCGCTTTTCCCGAGCGGGAATTGCCGTGATACAGGCGAAACAATACAACAACAACTGCATAAAAACCAAAACTTTCTCAACATGTACAAGATTCAGAGTCACCCGATCCTCTCCATCCCCACCGGCGATGAAGTGACCTTTGAATTTAAAGGCCAGCAAGTAAAAGCACAAAAAGGTTATACCATTGCGACGGCGTTGCACCAAGCAGGGTTCCCAATCCACAGCCACAGCCTCACGGGCCGCGAGCGCAGCATGGACTGCGGCATCGGCAAGTGCGGTGCCTGCGAGATGCTCGTCGATGGCGAGGTGAAGCGCATCTGCATCACTAAGGTCGATGGCGTGCGCAAAGTGGAGGAGATCAGCCACGACTACCTCTCCGATGCGACCGTAAGCACCCCGGCCAACCCGCAAGTGCGCATCTATAAGACCGAGGTTGCCATCATCGGTGCCGGCCCCGCAGGCTTGGCATGCCGCGAGCAGCTCAACAAACTCGGCATCCCCAACATCGTGATCGACAACAATGACCGCATCGGTGGCCAGTTCACCATGCAGACTCACCAGTTCTTCTTCTTCGAGAAGGAACAGAAATATGGCGGCATGCGTGGCTTCGACATCGCCAAAACCCTCGCCGGCGACGACCATTCCGGCATCCTGCTCAACAGCACCGTATGGGACATTCTTGAGGGCAAGCGCGTGGCGGCAAAGAATATGGAGGACAACTCCCTCTTCTATGTCGATGCCAACTATCTGGTTGTCGCCACTGGCGCCTTCCCCTTCATGCCCACTTTTGAGAACGACGACCTGCCCGGTGTCTATACCGCCGCTGTGGTGCAGAAGATGATGAACCTTCAGCACACCCTGCTCGGCAAGCGTATCCTCACCATCGGCGCCGGCAACATCGGCTACCTCACCTCCTACCAGGCCATGCAGGCCGGTGCGCAGGTGGTGGCCATTGTGGAGGCCATGGACCACGAGGGTGGCTTTCCTGTGCAGGCCAACCGCGTGCGTCGTCTTGGCATCCCCATCCTCACGTCGCACACCCTCCTGCGGGCCATCCCCAACGAGGACCACACCGGCGTGGTGGGTGCCGTTATCGCCGAGTGCAAGAATTTTAAGCCCGTGCCTGGCACCGAACGCATCATCAAGGATATTGACCTCATCAACATCTGCACCGGTCTCAAGCCCGACGACCTGTTGCTCCGCAAGGGCAAAGTCACCTTCGGGCTGCATACCTACGGCATCGGCGACGCCACCCGCGTGGGAGAAGGCACCTGCGCCGTGCTCCGTGGCAGACAAGCCGCCCTTGAGATTGCCATGGAGGCTGGTGTGCGCTTCAACTACGACGACTACTTAGCTGTCACCAAGGACTATGCCGACTCGCAGCAGCATCCTGTGCGCGTGCTCGACAAGCCCAACCTCCCCACCGGCGAACGCCTCAACAAGCCGTTCGTCATGGCCGACTGCCTCTACGGGTTCGCCTGCAACCCCTGCTCCTTCGCCTGCCCGCAAGGCGCCATCACCAAGTCGGCGACCAACTGCGTGCCGCAGATTGACTACGACAAGTGCATCGGCTGCATGAAGTGCGTCAACCACTGTCCCGGTCTGGCGCTGTTCGGCTACAACCTGCCCAAAAACTGGCTCTTCCTGCCTTTCGAGTACGAAGCGGAGGAGAATGCCGATGTGGTCTTGGTCAACGATTCCGGAAAGAACATCGGCACGGGTGTCATCGAGCGCATCACCAAGGGCGAGAACAAGACCCACGTGGCTCGCGTGCGCGCTCTTGACCTCACGGGCGAGGCCTTGATCGACGTCACCGGCTTTGTGCTGAAAGATCGCTATCCCGAGCCCCTGCATTGGGAGGAACTCGATGCCAAGGAGGCTGCTCCCGCCTACGTCTGCCACTGCGACGATGTCCAGATCGAGACTTTGCTCAAGGCTGTGGAGGGCAAGAAGATCATCTCTGTCGATGAATTGAAGCACATTACGCGCATCGGCATGGGGCCGTGCCGTGGCAAGCGGTGCATCCCGCGCGTCAAGCAGCTTCTCGCCGGCTACGGCGTGGAAGTGGTGGGCGACGCCACCCCGCGTGGTCCGCTCTCTTCACAACTCAACATCGGCGAGCTCTGCCCGGGCGACAAGCCGGCGGAATTCGTCACCAACGTCAACGGTGCGCCCACCCGCAAGGTGGAGTGCGATGTCTTTGTGGCTGGAGGCGGCATCACCGGCAGCGGCCTGTTCCGCTATTTCTCCGAAGCCGGCAAAAAGACTGTGCTCTGCAACGCTGAGCGCGGCTCTTCATGGCGCTGCATCGGTGGCGGTCGCCCAGGCTTCTCCGTGCCTGAAATCGCCGACATCGCCGTCCACAACCGCGTCATCTTCGAGGAGATCCAGAAACACTATAACATCCATTATAAGCCCACCCGCTATGTGAGCTTCGCCCATGACGAGGCCAACTACAAGGCATTGGAGAAATCCCTCGGCTGGTCTAATGGCTACATGGTTGATAAGAAGGACTTTGTGAAGGAGGTCTCCCCCTATTTCAACAAGAACCTCGACACCTACCAGGCTGCCTGCATCACCACCGAGTGCTGGCAGGCTACACCCGGCCCGACCATCCACTACATCCGCAACATCGCTATCGAGCACGGCGGCACGCTCCTCGAGGACTGCCGTCTGTTGGAGGTGCAGAAGACCGCCAAGGGCTTCATGGCCTTGGTGCTCACGCACGACAAGGAATATGTGGAGTACCATTGCGAGCACTTCGTCAACGCATTGGGACCCAACGCCAGCAAGTTCGCCCGCCAGTTAGGTCTTGAGATCGGCCTTTATCCCATCAAGCACCAGGCCTTTATCACGCACCGTTTGCCGATGTTAGGCATCAATGGCGATTCTCTCGACATGCTCATCGACCGTCGGAAGTACAAAGGTTTCTCGGCCGTCTATGGCCAGCAGTTTGCGGAGACCGGCCAGATCATCGGCTGTGCATCGCCCGCCTTCGAGAACCAGGAGGCCGGCAAGGAGCTCAAGTTCAATACCAAGGAGTTCTTGGAAGTGTGTGCCGAGATGTTCGTCGATTGGATTCCGCAGCTGAAGAATGTCAGCTTCCAGGCCACATGGGCCGGCTACTACACGGAGCCGCGCTACATCGTGGACCCGGACAATGGCTTGCTTGTCGGCATGCGTGGCCACGGCTTCATGTTAGGGCAGTACTTGGCCAAGATCTATGTCGATAAGTACCTCGGCCGTCCGTGCCCCGACTACATGAGCCGCCTTGCCATTACCGGCGACGGTCTCAGCGAGAATGCGTTCCAATAGAACCGTCACAATGTGGCGGTTCCAAAATGGGACACAACACCATCATGCCGAGTTTGTGGCCGTCACAATGTGGCGATTCTAAAATGGGACACGACACCATCATGCCGAGTTTGTGGCCGTCACAATATGGCGGTTCCAAAATGGCACAATACATCCGTGCCGGTTTTGGCCGTCATTGTGACATTCCAATATTTTTATGGGATATGGTAATAGAGCCGTCACGATGTGGCGGCTCTACGTTTTTTATTTGAAAATAATCACGCGCAGCTCCTCTTTGCCAGGCTTGTAACGGGCCTGTTTGGCCTGGGCGATGCACTGTGCCTGGATGGCGCTGTTATTGATGGTGGTCCTGAATTTGGAGGTGTTGATGACACGGGCGCTGATGACATTGCCCTCTTCGGTGACGTGTACCTCCACGCAGACCTGACCCTCTGTGTTCACAGTGGTGTTGATGGTGTTGATCATCTCGCGGGAGCCGGTGCCGTAGCCGATGCCTCCGCCATGGCCGGGACCGAGGCCGGAGCCTTCACCGGAACCGATGCCACTGCCTGTACCAGGACCGAGACCGGAGCCAATGCCCGAGCCGGAACCACCACCCGAGCCTGTGCCGCCACGTCCTCTATACATGCTGGATTGGTCTGTGTTTGAGAACCCATTGCTGGACAAGTGGTTGATGCTTTTTGTGATTTGATGGCTGTCTAACATCCAGTTGACAGTATTGTCGGGTGAGGTAAAGGATAAGATATCTTCATCTGTTTTAGTTATAGTGTGCTTTTTCCCTCCCATATTTACCGTAATGGAAGTTTTTATAGGATTATTAGACATCCAATCTTGTAAATCACGGAGAGTCTTGATGGATGATTCTTTGGTCGTTCCTAAGACAAAAGAAACATTCTTGACAGATGGACTGCTGGTTTTCTTTGCTAAAATATAATACTGCTCTCCGTTGTAGCAAAGATAGTTATCCACAAGATTGTTGTTCCCTTCAAATGAGGTGAAGGGGAGATTTACTGATATGATTTGGGATTGACTCGTTGTTGCCTTGGGCGTTGTGGCTTTCGGGTCAATGATGTTCAGTTGTGGAAAACAATTCCAGATTAGCAGCAAGAAAACAAAAATGCCAAGAATGTTTTTCATAGAAAAATAATGTGATGTTTAGCGATGCAAATATATAAATTTTTACTAACGGGTGACTTTTATTGTTTTGTTGTTATTAATATAAAAATAATTGTATATTTGCAAAATATTTATAAAACATTAAATAATATATCAATGGGAAGATTTAAAGGGAAATATAGAATTGCCACAGTCCGTGCCCAGTGGCACGATTATAATGTGGGAGCATTCTTCATTACTATTTGTACTAAAGGAAGAGAACATTTCTTTGGAGAGATTGTCCAAGGGAAGATGATATTGTCGCGTATTGGGGAGTTTGCAAGTGAAAGTGTGTCTCTGATTGAAACTATTCACACTGATGTTCTTGTCCCTGTGTTTGTAATTATGCCCGACCACATACACATGATTGTCATTATCAAAGGTTGTGGCGGTGTGGTAAAAGAGGTCGATTCGTCTAAAGATCGAATTATGCAGAATGTTGCAAACAGATGTGGTAGGCTTTCTCATATCATTTCCAGATTCAAATATGCAATTACTCGTTTCGCTCGCCAGAATGAAATCCCATTTGATTGGCAAACGCGATTTTATGACCGTATTATTCGAAATAAAACGGAAATGAATGCCACAATTCGTTATATTGAAAATAATGTGTCGAATTGGAAATAAACGTAATATTGTAGAGCCGTCACAGTGTGGCGGCTCTACAATGTGCCGCAATGTAACGGTCCTACAACGGGACACAATACATCCGTGCTGGATTTGTGGCCGTCATTGTAACATTACAATATTATTATGGGATATGATAATAGAGCCGCCACGATGTGACGGCTCTACATTGTTTATTTGAAAACAATCACACGCAGTTCCTCCTTGCCGGGTTTGTAGCGGGCCTGTTTGGCCTGCGCGAGGCATTGCGCCTGGATGGTGCTGTTGGTGATGGTGGTCTTGAATTTGGAGGTGTTGATGACGCGGGCGCTGATGACGTTGCCCTCTTCGGTGACGTGGACCTCCACGCAGACCTGTCCCTCCTCGTTGACGGTAGTGTTGATGTTGTTGATCATTCCGCGGGAGCCGGTGCCGTAGCCGATACCGCCGCCATGGCCGCCGCCGGTGCCGGGACCGAGGCCGGAGCCTTCGCCGGAACCGATGCCCGAGCCGGAGCCGCCACCGGAGCCTGTGCCGCCGCGTCCCCTGTACATCGCCGACTGGTCGGGCTTGGGAGTGGAGACGGCCGGTTGGCTGTTGGTGGTTGAGGGCTTGTCGGAACGGGCCACGGAGGGGGCGTCCTGGGCGTTCTGTGTGGCGTAGGTCTGGCCTGACGGTGCGCGCGAGGAGGTCTTTGTGGGCTCGGGTGTGCCGCCACCACCGCCACCGCCGGCATACTCCGCAATATCGACATAGAAGGTCTTCTTGGGCGGGGGTGGGGGAATGACGGACTTGAGCCCGAAGGTGAGCAGCAGCACAATGATCAATATCATCGCACCGATGGATGCGCTGCCCGAAATCAGGTCGTCCTTGGTGTTATGGTTGAGTTCTTTTTTCATTTTCCTTCAGTGGCAAGTACCATTTTATACCGGTCGTCCTCCGGAAACGATTCGTTGAGCTGGTTGAGCACGTCCATGAGCGCCACGACGTTCTCGACGGGCACGCTCTTGTCGGCGCGCAGGATGATGGAGCGCATGCCGGAGTCGTCGCGTGCGGCGGCATCCTGCAGTGCGGGCAGCAGCATGTCGTATGGGATGGGTTGCGCGTTGGAACCTTCCGGATTCACAAAATAGAGCAGGTCTTCGTTTATATACACCTCGATGTTCTTCGACACCAACTGCTTGTCGGAATCGCTCTTCGGCAGCACCAGGTTGATGGCGTTGGGCGAGACCATCGTCGAGGTGAGCATGAAGAAGATCAACAGCAAGAACACCAAGTCCGACATGGAGGTGGCGCTGAAGGTCGTGTCGATCTTGTTTTGCATCTTGATTGCCATAGTGCAGGGTGTTATGGGTTAGACGTTCTCGTGGAGCAGGTCCATGAACTCCGTGGTGCGGATTTCGAGCATATAGACCACGTTGGAGATCTTGGAGACAATCATGTTGTGGAACACGAGGGCCAGCACGCCGACAATCAGACCGGCCACGGTGGTGATCATGGCGGTGTAGATGCCGGACGACAGGGTGCCGATGTTGAAGTTGTTGGGGTCGGCGGCCATGTTGTGGAAGGCGGAAACCATACCCACGACTGTGCCTAAGAAGCCCATCATCGGGGCGATGGCAGCGATGGTGGCCAAGGCGGAGACGCCCTTCTCCAGACGGCCCACTTCGATGTTGCCCTCGTTCTCCACGGCTGTGCGGATGTCGTCCAACGGACGCCCGATGCGCGACAGGCCCTTCTCAATCAAGCGCGCCGAAGGATTTTCGGTGCCTTTGCACAATGCCACGGCAGAGTCGAGCTTGCCGTCGTGAATGAAATCGCGGATGTTGTTCATGAAGTTGTACTCCTCGCGCGAGGCACGGTTGAGAACCATCAGCTTCTTGATGAAAAGATAAATGGCAAATCCCAACATCAAAAACAACGGGATCATGATCCAAAGGCTGTTGAGGGCAAAGACCAATTTGAAGTAGGATGTCTCTTGCACCCCGGCGGTCTGTTCGGTCGCCACAGGTATCGTCTCGGTGGCAACCTGCAATAACATAAGGTGATTCATAGCTTCTAAAAAATTTCAGCAAAAATAGTATCTATTTCCTAAAAATCAAAAAGGAACGGCCCTTTTTTTCTAACATGGCATTGTTTATATTCTTTTGGGATTAACGGAAAGATTCCATTAAAATTGTCTATTTTTGCTTTCCTTAGCGAAAAATCCACATTTGTCAACCCTTTTTCCCGCGATGAGAGTCACAAACCACGTTGTATCAAGCAAATCAAAGCCGAAAAACAAGGCCAAAACCTTAACGCGCCACGCCAAAGTCCAGCAGAAGGCCGCCGCCCCGAAGCAGAAGAAAAGCAAGTCCAAGTCGGCACCCAAGCAGAAGACCAAGAGGAACGGCGACGGCTTTTGGAAAACCATCACCGGACAGCGCGCCGTGCAGGTATATGGCGTCATCTTGATGGCCTTCGCCATCATGCTGGCCCTGTCCATCGTATCCTTCTACTTCCATGCCCATAACAACATCACCTACGTGCTCGGCGACCATGATGCCGTGGAGCCTCAGAATGTCGCCTTAGGCGCCGGCGCCTGGCTCGCGTATTTCTTCGTGGACCAGATGTTCGGGGTGTTCGCCATCGGTTTCCCGTTCCTTTTCTTCCTGTATGGCCTTGCCATGACCTTTGGCCTCAGGCCGCTGCCTCTTATGAAGACGACTCTCAATGTACTGCTGACCATGGCGTGGTTTTCCCTGCTGTTCGGCATGTTTTTCCGCGACGGCGACCGCTCCTTCGTATCCGGTGCCTTTGGCAACTATTCCGCCGAGGGATTGATGCATCTCGGCACCTTTGTGGCAGTTCTCATCATCATTGCCCTGTTTGCCATCATCCTGGTGCTGTTCTACAAGCCTCTTGTCATTGCGCTGAAAGAACTTTCCCTTGCCTCTTTTGACCAGCTCCAGCAGTCGCTTGTCGAGCTCAAACAGCGTGACCCGGATGCGGAGGTGGCCGACGAGCGCCGCAAGCGCCGTGAGCGGAAAAAGGGCAAGAAGGAGGAGACAACCTCCGAGCGGGAGGATCTTGACGACCTCTATATCTCCGACCACGGCTGCCTCAGCAAGGAGTACGGTGCCCAGACCCACACATGGGAAATCGAGCGTTCTGATGAGCCCAAGGTTGACGCGGACGAGCAACGTGTGGCTATGGATGTCCCCGATGAAGTGCCCTTTGAGCTGGTTACCCCGAACAGCTCCACCGAGATACTGCCCGATAATCCAGAAGGGGCGGATTCTGCCGATGACACTCCGGAAGAGAAGCACCCTGCACTGACGCCGGAGGAGGTGCACAATCTGCCGCCCTTCGACCCCCGCGCGGAGCTCCCCACATACGAGTTCCCGCCCATCGACCTGCTTAACGACTACCCCGCCAAGGAGGCCAACGAGGAGCTGATGCGCCGCGAACTGCTTGACAACAAGTTGCGCATCGAGTCCACCCTCAAGAGCTTCAACATTCCCATACAGCGCATCAGCGCCACTGTGGGGCCCACGGTCACATTGTATGAGATCGTGCCCGCCGAAGGTGTGCGCATCAGCAAGATCAAAAACCTGGAAGACGACATCGCCCTGAGCCTCGCTGCACTCGGCATCCGCATCATCGCCCCCATTCCCGGACGCGGCACCATCGGCATCGAGGTGCCCAACAAGAATGCCAACATCGTCTCCATGAAGGAGATTATCAATTCCGACAAGTTCCAGAATAACAACTACGCCCTTCCCATCGGCTTGGGACGCACCATCAGCAACGAGCCTTTTGTGGTGGATCTGGCCAAGATGCCCCACCTGTTGGTTGCCGGCGCCACCGGACAAGGCAAGTCGGTGGGCCTCAACGCCATCATCACCTCGTTGCTCTACACCAAGCACCCCTGCGAGATGAAATTCGTGCTCATTGACCCCAAAAAGGTGGAGTTTACCCTCTATTCGGTCATCGAGAACTACTATTTGGCTTCATTGCCCGATAATGGCGAGCCTATCATCACCGATACCAAGAAGGTGGTGCGCACGCTCAATTCGCTTTGCAAGGAGATGGACGACCGCTACGATCTGCTTAAGCTCGCCAAGATGCGCAACATCAAAGAGTACAACGCCAAGTTCTGTGCCCGCGAGTTGTCGCCCGCCATGGGGCACCGTTACCTGCCCTATATCGTGTTGGTGATCGACGAGTTCGGCGACCTCATCATGACCGCCGGTCGTGAGGTGGAGCAGCCGCTCGCCCGCTTGGCACAGCTGGCCCGCGCCATCGGCATCCACTTGGTCATCGCCACGCAACGACCGTCCGTCAATATCATCACGGGCAGCATCAAGGCCAATTTCCCGGCACGTATCGCCTTCCGCGTGCAGTCCAGTATCGACTCGCGCACCATCCTCGACACCACGGGCGCCAACCAACTGATCGGCAAGGGCGACATGCTCATCTCCACCGGCAGCGACATCGTGCGCCTGCAATGCGCTTTTGTCGATACCCCCGAAGTGGAGAAAATCTCCACCTATATCGAGCAAAAGTCGCTGGTCTCTCCGCTGTTGGAACCATACCAGCTGCCTGATGTGCCCGAGCCCGGCAGCGAACCCAAGGACGATTTCGATAACGAGCCCTCTTCCGGCGAGATCGACCCCCTCTTTGTGGATGCCGCTGTGCTCACGGTGCAAACCCAGCAGGGCTCGACCTCGAACATCCAGCGCCGCATGAAACTCGGCTACAACCGCTCCGGACGCATCATGGACCAGCTTGAGGAGTTTGGCATCGTGGGTCCCGCAAGGGGCAGCAAACCGCGTGAGGTGCTTGTCAAGACCGAAAGCCAGCTCCGGCAGATGCTCGCCGACAAGGGGATGCTGTAGCGCCCGTTAAACTTTCATCCCGCCAAAGAATCTACTCTGCTGTTTTTCTGATTTGAATTTTTATAGCAATGCAGTACAAAACCACCATCTTGTCCCTCTGTCTGTTCCTGTTTTGCGGTGCTTGCATGGCCCAGAACACCGACGCCGGCGGCACCGATCTGGTGCGCTCCGTGTCTGCCAAATATCAGGCCTACACCTCCATGAAGTTCCATTATACCTTGAAGGCCACGAAAGAGAGCAAGACCTTGAGCAGCTCACAGGGCGACTTTGCCCTGCGTGGCGACAAATACCATGCTGTCTATGCCGGCCAGGAGTTCTTCTGCGACGGCGTCACCGTCTGGAACTACCAGAAAGCCACCAACGAGGTTTCCATTTATGAGTATGACGCAGAGGATGACGATAATCTGTTGAACCCGAAACTCCTCCTGAAAAACTGGGAGAAAAACTTCCGTGCCAAATATATTCGCGATGAGTTCATCAACAATGTCTCCGTGGCCTTGGTCGATCTCACTCCGAAAGTGACGCAGTCCTTCTATCGTATCCGTTTGTATATCAACAAATCAAACAAGCAGATATTGCGGGTCGCCATGTATGAGAAAGACAACACGGTTTACACATACTACATCGAGCAGTTCACGCCGAATGCCACCTTGCCGGATGCATTGTTTACTTTTGACAAGAGCAAATATCCCGGTGTCGAGGTGAACGACATGCGCTAAAAAAGAAGAGACGCACAAACCGTGCGTCTCTTCTTGGATATGGGGTATATACTTTCTTTAGTACAGGAAGCTCAGCAGGATACCGGCGGCGACTGCGCTGCCGATGACGCCTGCCACGTTCGGGCCCATGGCGTGCATCAACAGATAGTTGGTCTTGTCGTACTTCATGCCTTCCACGTATGAGACGCGCGCGGCATCGGGCACGGCGGAAACGCCGGCGTTGCCGATGAGCGGGTTGATCTTGTTGCCCTCTTTGAGGAAGAGGTTCAGGAACTTCACGAACAGCACACCCGTGGCGGTGGCGACCACAAAGGAGAAAGCACCTAAAACGAAGATCAGGATGGACTTCGGTGTCAGGAAATTGGTGGCTTGTGTGGAGGCACCCACGGTGAGACCGATGAGGATGGTCACGATGTCAATCAGCGGACCGGAAGCGGTGTTGGCCAGACGTTTGGTCACGCCGCACTCCTTGAGCAGGTTGCCGAAGAACAGCATACCCAACAAGGGAATGCCGGACGGCACGAGGAAAGCGGTGAGGAGGATGCAGAACAGCGGGAAGAGCACTTTCTCACGATGCGTGACGGCTCTGGGGGGTCTCATGCGGATGAGACGTTCCTTCTCGTTGGTGAAGAGGCGCATGATGGGCGGTTGGATCACCGGCACCAAGGCCATGTAGGAGTATGCGGACACGGCAATGGCACCCATCAAACTCGGGGCCAACTTGGACGACAGGAAGATGGCGGTAGGACCGTCAGCGCCGCCGATGATGCCGATAGCACCGGCCTCCATGGGGGTGAAGCCGAGCAGCAGGGCGATGGCGTAGGCTGCAAAGATGCCGAACTGTGCCGCCGCACCCACCAGAATAAGCTTGGGATTCGATATCAGCGCCGAAAAGTCCGTCATGGCCCCGATACCGAGGAATATCAATGGCGGATAGAAACCTTTGATGACACCGAAATAGAGGTAGTTGAGCACGGCTCCGTTCTCATATACGCCAATCTGCAGGCCGTCGGTGAAAGGAATGTTGCCGATGATCATGCCGAATCCGATGGGCACGAGCAACATGGGCTCGAATTCCTTCACGATGCCGAGGGTGATGAAGAACAAGCCGACGCATATCATGATGATGTGGCCCCACGTGCAGTTCCCGAAGCCGGAATAGCCGAAGAACTGGATAAGACCTTCTTTAAAAAAATCAAACATATCTCTCTGACTTTAATTGTGGTTATGGATATATTTTGTTAGACGGGGTTATTCGAACACGACGAGAATGTCGCCCTCCATGACGGAGTCGCTGCGGTGAACCCTGACCTCCTTGATGACGCCGTCCTTTTCGGCATCGATGTTGTTCTCCATCTTCATGGCTTCGAGCAGGAAGAGGCGTTGGCCGGCCTTGACTGCGTCGCCAGGCTTGCAGAACACGTCGAGGATGGTGCCGGGCAGGGGCGACTTCAGGGTGGCGCCGGCAGCGGTGGCGGCTGCGGGAGCGTTCTTGACGTTGGCAGTGGCGGCTGCCGGAGCAGCGGCCTTGTTGGAGGAGGTGTTGACATGCACCACCGGCTTCACCCTCGCGGGAGCCTTGAGCTCGGTGTCCAACTCCACCTTGTATGCGGAACCGTTGATCTCTACATCGACGACATTCTCGTTGATGTCGCCTACTTCTACGGAATATTTGTTACCGTTGATCGTGAATTTATAGTTTTTCATCTTCAAATCTTTTAAATTATTTTCTTCTTAATACTGGTGTTTTCTTCATGGCAAGCTCTTTTTGTGCCCATGGTGAATAGTGCGCAGACGGCATGTCGATGGTGATCACTTCGCTCTCCTCATCGTGCATGCTGTTGAAGTGCAAGTGCAATGCCATGGTGATGGCCGCAATCTGCTCCCCTGTGAGCTGGTCCTCTTCGTCCTCTTTGACTTCCGCGGCTGCCAGACTGGATTTGGCTCCGGATTCGATCTCGCTCTTCTTGGCATTGCGCTGGGCAATCTTCTTGGAACTGTAACCGAATAGTTTCAGCATGAGGTAAATCAGGACAAGGGCCGTGAAGACCACGGACATGGAGATGATGGCCAGACCGATGCCGTAGGGGTCGTCGCGTTTGAGCCGCTCCTGCTTGGAGACAGTCATCTTAACCTCATTGCTGCAGCCCGGGGTGAACTGCTCCATGAAAACGGCCTTGTCTTCGGTGATGCCGTCTTTTTCATAGCCGTAGGAGACGACGCTGTCCATCAACTCTTGCTTGGGATAGTACATGATGTCGATAAGGTCCTTGCCGTCGGCGGAAATCAGGGCAATGTAGTTGGTCTTGGATGTGCGCGGGTCGAAGTTGACGTGGAAAGTGCCGTAGAGCGGCTGCGCATCGAGATAGAACACCAGGTAGGAGCGCTGAGGCATGTTGGTGTGGATGTCCGTTTTCGGGATGCGGTACCAATGTTCGGGAATGTTGCCACCCTTCTTCCTGCCGTCGGCGTAGCCGGTGGTGTCGTCGGTGATGAAGCAACCCGCCATATTCACGGAGTTGTAGGCCGTGTTGAAGACCTCAATCCAGGGCACATGGCGTCCATATTCGTCGTCGAAGTTATCGACGTTCTTAATCAGGATCTCGTTGAAGCGCAGGTCGCGCACCGACTGGGCGGAGGCGGCTCCTGTGAGGAGCACGGCGGCCAACAAGATGATGTATTTTGAAAATGATTTCATATATATATTCTGATATTTGGGTTAATGTGTAGAGACGTAACGCATTGCGTCTCTACGGATAATACTACAAAGGCAGGTTGTCGTGTTTCTTGGCGGGATTCTCCAGACGTTTGTTCTTGAGAGACTCCAAGGCGCGGATGACTCTGAAACGGGTGTTACGCGGCTCGATGACATCGTCGATGTAGCCGTATTGGGCTGCCACGTAAGGGTTGGAGAACATCTGGCGGTACTCCTCGACACGCTCGTTGAGGAATTGGGCCTTCTCTTCGGGGTTCTCGATCTTCTTCATCTGGGAACCGTAGATGATCTCGGCTGCGCCGCTGCCGCCCATGACGGCGATCTCGGCGGTGGGCCATGCGTAGTTGATGTCGCCGCGCAGATGCTTGGAGCTCATCACGCAGTATGCGCCGCCGTAGTTCTTGCGGAGGATGACGGTGACTTTGGGCACCGTGCATTCGCCGTAGGCGTAGAGCAGCTTGGCGCCGTGCAGGATGATGCCGCCGTACTCCTGGCCTGTGCCGGGCAGGAAGCCGGGCACGTCCACCAACGTCACGATGGGGATGTTGAAGGCGTCACAGAAACGGACGAAACGGGCACCCTTGCGGGATGCGTTGATGTCGAGCACACCGGCCAGATATTTGGGCTGGTTGGCCACGATGCCGACAGCCATGCCGTTGAAGCGGGCAAAGCCGATGACGATGTTGGGCGCATAGAGCGGCTGGATCTCAAGGAACTTGCCGTCATCCACAATGCCGTTGATGACATCCTTCACGTCGTAAGGCATGTTGGGGTTGTCGGGAATGATGGAGTTGAGGCTGTCTTCCAAGCGGTTGATGGGATCCTCGGTAGCCATGAAAGGAGGCTCCTCCATGTTGTTGGAGGGCAGGTAGCCGATGAGCTCGCGCAGCATGGCGATACCCTCCTCCTCGTTATCGACGGCGAAGTGGGCCACGCCGGATTTCTTGGAGTGGATGGACGCGCCGCCGAGGTCCTCGGTGGTGACATCCTCGTTGGTCACCGTCTTGACCACCTTCGGGCCTGTGACGAACATGTAGCTGGTGTTCTTGGTCATCATGATGAAGTCGGTCAGTGCCGGAGAATAGACGGCACCGCCGGCGCAAGGACCGAAGATGGCAGAAATCTGGGGAATTACGCCGGAGGCGAGAATGTTGCGCTGGAAAATCTCGGCATAGCCTGCCAGACTATTCACGCCTTCCTGGATACGGGCGCCACCGGAGTCGTTGAAACCGATGACGGGCGCGCCGACCTTCATGGCCTGGTCCATGACCTTGCAGATCTTCAGGGCGAACGTCTCGGAAAGCGAGCCGCCGAAGACTGTGAAGTCTTGGGAGAAAACATAGACCAAACGGCCGTTCACCGTGCCGTAGCCCGTGACCACACCATCGGACAGGAATTTTTTCTTCTCCTGGCCGAAGTTGGTGCATCTGTGTTGTACGAACATGTCGAATTCCTCGAAACTGCCTTCGTCGAGGAACATCAGGATGCGCTCGCGCGCCGTGTACTTGCCTTTGGCGTGCTGTTTCTCGATTTGGTCCTGACCTCCGCCCAAACGAGCCTTTTCCCGCAGGGACAATAGCTCGTTGATTTTATCTTGCATTGTCATAAGTTATTGTAATTTAGTTATTTATATTGTAATGAATTATATATATCACACCTATTCTAACAAGGGGCGAAATTACAAAAAAAAACGACAGGTTTCCATCCCCATTGCAATGGTTTTTATGCGATGCTCATATTCGGGAATAAAAAAAAGGAGCCCGTGCTGCACAGGCTCCTTTCCATAAATGTTGTGATGGGGGATTATTTCTTCACAATCTTTCTTGTCTGGCCGTCGGCCTGGATGAGGTACATGCCGGAGGGCAGGCCGCCGAGGTCGAGGGTGACGCTGACGTCGCCCCCGGCGTGGACGCACTGCACCATCTTGCCGTAGATGTCGAACATGGCAATCTCATGGAGACCATTGACTTCGTTGTAAAGGGTGATGGCGTCCGTGGCGGGGTTCGGCCACGCCTTGAACAAGTTGTCCCCTGCCGTGTGGCTCTCGATGGCGGAAGGTCTCCAGCCGTTCATGACGGCCACACCGCTGAGGTCGAAGCCGCTGCTGGCCCAGGGGGTGGGGTAGGGGTCGTTGATGATGTGGCCGTACTGGTCGCGGGTGGCGTACTGCGGGTCGATGCTGCCCACGACATCGATGAGGCGGACGTGGGTGACATTGTTGATGTCAAGACCCTGGATGCCGGCCATCTGCGCCAAGTCGAACGGGGTGCCCCAGCCCACACGGTGCTTGCCGGCGAGGTTGTCCACCTCGCGCGGGTTCACGGAACCGCCGTTGCCGATTTGCACTTCCGCTTGTGTGAGGGAGGTGGCTGGGAAACGGAAATAGTTCACACCGTCGGAGCTGACCTCCACGAAAGCCATTTCGAGGAAGGAGTCGTTCAGGGAGTTTTCGAAGACAGCAAAGTCGTAGCCGTCACCGTCCTGGATGGGCAAGCCGAAGGTGAGCACGGCCACGCCGCCGTCACCTAAGCTGACCACGCCGTCGGTTGTGGACTGTGAGGAGGGACCGATGCCGTCGGAATCGGCACCGTAGCTGACGTATGTTGTGGCGGTGGCGATGTCCGTGTAGCCTCGGGTGATGGTGCAGCCCGTGGCCCAGCCGAGGATGGCGTTGTCCTCGAACCAGATGGCCTGGCAGTCGGGACTTCCCACAGGACCGTCGAAGAGGGTGTCGGTTTGCGCTGTACACGCAAATGCGCACAACACCAGCGCAGTGGCGAGGAGTACGTTTTTCATGGATTAGTCTTGCTTGACGACTCGGAGAGTCTGGTTGTTGGCTTTGAGGAGATATTGCCCGTTGGCAAGACCGTCCAGACTGACGTTCACCTCGTGGCTGTCCTGACCATTGACGCTTTGCAGGAGCTTGCCGAAAAGGTCATAGACTTCCACCTGTTGGATGGTGTTGTCGGAAGTGACACGCACGCTGCCAGTGGTCGGATTGGGATAGGCCTTCAGGGAGGCATCCATGCTATGGCTGGCGATGCCGACGCTGATGTAAAGGACGTTGAAGTCGGTGAAGGTGCAGGAGGCGTACTCGGTCATGTCGAAATAGCTGTGATCGACGATGGGGTCGGTGAGGCCCATGCAGTATTCGCCGTTGATGGTGTAGGACAACCAGCCTTCAGTGGCAAGGGAGTAGTTGTGCGTCTCGTCGATAAAGGTGTAGTTGTTCACGCCCCAGTCGTTGTAGGTGATGGTCAGACGGCTGTCGGCGGCATCGATGGCGTTGAGCATCGTTTGGATGTCCTGGCTGCCATCCCATCTGTAGCCGTACGCGATGCCGACAGGCACGTCGTTCTGGCACCATGCGAAGGTGACGTAGGTCTCCTGGCTGCCGGAACCGATCCAGAAGTTGATGTTCGCGGGATCGATAACAGGGGCGTAAGGTGCGGCAGGTGCGGCGAGGTAATAGATGGTGGCGTCGTCGTAGTCGTCACAATCCATGGACCATTCCTGCAACTCAAAATATGCGTTGTTGACGAGAGGGTCTGTGATGCCGCTGCTGTAATTGCCATCCATGGTGTACATGCAGTATCCGGAAGGGAAGGTGAGATTCAGGCCCAGGTCGGTGTTGTGGTAGGAGATCACATCGAAGAGTGTGTTCGTGGAATTGTACGACACGGAGAAATGGGCGCTGTCCTCGGCGGCGATATCGTCGAACATGTCCTTGATGGTTTTGGTGCCGTCCCAGCGATAACCGTAAACGATGCCGACGGGATTCTCGTTGTTGCAATAGAAAATGGCGGTGACAATCTGGTTGGAGCCGGTGCCGATCCAGTACTGGACGCTGTCAACGGGTATGTTCACCTGTACGCCGCGCACGGGCTGGAAGTCCGCTCCGCCGTTCTGGTGTGCGTAATTGTTTTGTGCGAAGGTGAAACCGGTTGCGAGTAATAACGCAAATAAATAAAAAAATTTTTTCATAGAAATAATGTTTTTGTTTATAGTTTTGTGATTAGATTTATATCGGAATTGAAAACGATTTTGGAGGGATTGATACCGGCTTCGAAAGAGAATTTCTTCTTGCCGTCCTGCCCGAAGCAATACACATCGCCTGTGACGGTGAAGTTATGGACATCCGTGATATAGACATCCCCGTTCAGCGGGTTGACCGAGATGGAATACGGGGTCTCGATGTCCGTGCCGTCGGTGATGAAGCTGCTGCTGGAGAGCTCGTCGGTGCACAGGTCAAGTACTTTGATCCAAGAGTCGGATGTTGTGAAGTTGTAAGAATAGACGTATGCCTTGTCGCCGTGGATCTTGAAATTGAGCGTCTCGATGCCGTAGTCTTTGACAACTTCGTCGGTGTTGGCGTCGATCTTGTAGAGGTTGTAAGGAACGGTCATGTAGTTGCCTCGAGTGTTCACATAGACATATTGGTCGTTGTAGCCCTCGACGAGGTATGGGTTGATGCCTACCGTGACGGTCTTGGTGACGGTCATGGTGCCGGGGTCGATGACGGAGACGGTGTTGTCGTAGTTGGGGTTGTCCAATCCGCCGGAGTTGGCGACATACAGCTTGTGGTTGCAGACGCAGATGCCTTCGGGGTTCCGTCCGCAGCGCACGGAGCCGTCAATTTCGAGCGTGGCGGTGTCAATGCGCACCACATCGCCGTCAAAGCAGCTGACGAAGGCTTTGCCGTTGAGAAAACAGATGTAACGCGGCTGCTTGCCGGCCAAGGAGATGGATTTCAGGGACGTCGCGTCCGCGAAGTTCATCACTTCCACGCGGTTGGAGACGTTGACAACGGCATAGAGCTTGGAACCGTAGCGCTGCAGGTCGTTGCCGGTGTCGCCCAGTCCCCGGTGGTTGGCCGCAAGGAAGACGTCGGAGGTGAAGGTGCCCGTCTGGAGGTCGTAATAGGAGATGGAGCTGTTGTTGTGCTCCATGGTGCCCTCGTTGAGCACATAGATTCCGTTGGCGTGGCCGTCAATAGGCGGTGTGGGCTCGGGCGGCTCGGGGCCGGGACAGGCGGTCAACAAAAGCATGGACGCCGCCAGAAGGGCGTACACAAAGGAAGATTTTTTTCTCAAATGCATTTCCTCGGCATTTTGGTTTTACATTGTGCTTCGGAATAGAGGAGGGATTCACACGAGAACCGTGCGATTGTCTCAACCGGCCTAAACTCCCGAAGCGGTTTCAATCATGCCAGATGGTAGGTTTTCTGACTTGTCTCTTCCGGAACGCCTTCCCGTCATGCGACAGTGGCCTTGTTGCTCCGGAAACGAATGAGACTCACAGCAGCGGGTACTGTACAGGTCTCGCACCTGTTTCCCTGGGATTTGTTCTTGCGAAAAATCCTTTCCCAAATGGCGCGGCAAAAGTACAAAAAAAATCGAATATCTCTTTACCACTCCACCGCCAACTTTACGTTGACGAGTCTTCCGGTAAGGTAGTTGGGCATGGGATACTGCACGTTGTTGAGGTCGCTGATCCAGAAATAGGAAGAGACGTTGTAGATGCCCAGCAGGTTGAAGACCTCCACATAGATGCCGGCATTCTTGATGCTGCGGACGAAAGCGGACTTGTGGCGCATGCGGTCGCGGCTCTGCTCGAGGAGCATGAAGGAGAACCCCATATCGACGCGGCGGTACCAGGTGGTGCGCAACACGCGTTTGTAGGCGGGCGAGTTGGGCGGCCCGAACGGCAGGCCGGATGCGAACACGAAGTTGAGGTGTACGCGGAATTGCGGGTAGCCTGGGATGTGGTCCTGGAAAAAGAGGTTGATGGAGGCGCGCTGGTCGGTCGGACGCGGCAGGTAGCCCGGCTCCACAAGGTTGCCGTCCTTGTCGTAGTAATAGTCGTCGATGATGTCCTCCACCGTCCTCATGATGGAGACGGAAAGCCAGGACTCCAAACCCTTGATGAACTCGCCGCTGATTTTCGTATCGATGCCGGCGGCGTGTCCTATGGCGTCGTTCCGGCCACTATAGATAATGCGCACATTATCGATGTTGTAGGAGATAAGGCGGTCCATGTACTTGTAATAGGCTTCCGCAGTGAACTTGAAGGGACGGCGCCACATCTTGAAGTTGTATTCGGTGCCGACCACGAACTGGAAGGAACGTTGTGAACGGATGTCTGGGTTGAGAGAGCCGTCGCGGTAACGCATTTCACGGTAAAAGGCTGGTTGGTAGTAGAGCCCTGTCCGGATTGTGAAAATCCAGTCGTGTTTCCATCGTGGATTGAAGATGACGGCAATACGCGGGGACACGGTGAATTCCTTGGGATTGTAGGTCCAGTAGTGGAAACGTACGCCCGCATTCAGGATGTAGTGCGGCATGGAGTCGCCGTCGATTTTCCAGACATCCTGGATGAACCCCGTGAAGCGGAAAGTGTTGAGATCGTTGGCGGCCACGAGGATGTCGTTCTCGTCAAAGGCCAGAATGCGCGAAGGGTCGTCCAAGGGGAGGATCTCTCCGGGCGTGCCGTGAGCTACAGGCAGAGAGTAGCCCGACGAGTCGCGCATGGTCCATTCGTCAAGCCGGTCGTGAATCACCTCGTTTTGCACCTTGAAACCCCAGTTCAGGGTGTTTGCGAACGGCAGTTTGTGCTCGCCCAGCAGGTTGGCGGCGGAGACAATCGAGGTGAGGTGGTTGCGGGCGTGCTCCAGATAGGTGCCGTAGGCGCGCACGGAGACCTCCTGCGCGATGTTGCCGTCGTCGGCGCCCAGATCGGCCTCCACGTCACTCAAGAAGTACTGGCCCTGTATGTCGTAGGTTTCGCTCTCCTTGGCAAAATAGGAGGACAGAATCAGCCGGAGCAGCGTGTTCTCGGAAGGACGGTATGCGAAGGTGAAGCCGCCGAGGTAGTTCTGGTACTTGTCCACCTCCTGCCCGTCGAAGTAGATGCGCAGCCACTTGATGTCGTTCACCGAGCCGCTGCGCTGGCTGCGGAAAGTGGGGATGTAGCGGTAGCTGTTGAGGGCGAAGTTGCCCAGGAAGCTGATGCTGAATTTCTTGGACACGTCCCATTTCAACAACATTTGAGAATCGAAGAAACGGGGCTTGTAGTCCACGATGCTGTCCAATGTTTTCAGCAAGAAAGAGTTGTCTTTGAAACGAATGCCGATCAGGAAGGAGAAACAGCTGTCCACACGCCCCTCCGCGTGGGCGGAGGCGCCCATCAGACTGCCGGAGACCGACCCGCCGTACTGTGTGGGGGTCTTGTACTGCACGTCCAGCACTGAGGACATCTTGTCGCCGTACTTGGCCTCGAAGCCGCCGGCGGAGAACTGCACATTTCCCGTAAGGTCGGTGTTGATGAAGCTCAACCCCTCCTGCTGCGCACTGCGCACCAAAAAAGGACGGTAGATCTGTATATCGTTGACAAACACCAAGTTTTCGTCATAGTTGCCCCCGCGCACGTTATATTGCCAACTCAACTCGTTGCTGGAGGAGGCGCCCGGCAGCATCTTGATGAGCGACTCCATGCCGCCGCTGGCCGACGGCATCTGGAAACTCAACTTCGGGTTGACCTGGATGTAGCCGGTGTTGGAGGTCCCCTGGATGTTCACTTGCTCCAGACGTGTGCCGACAGTGGGCATCACAACCGTGATGACCTTCGTCTCCTTGGCTTTCAGATGAAGGAATAATACGGTGTCCCTGTGGCTTATCTGCTGGAAGTACAACTGAAAGTCATGGTCGTCGGGGACATTGAGCGTGAATTGGCCATAGTCGTTGGTGAGCGTCTGATAGCTGTGGTCCAACACACGCACGACCACATGCTCGATGGGATATCCCTCCTCGTCTTGCACAGTGCCCTTTACGACTGCCTTTTGCCCATGCACGACATGGACAAACAGACATAAAATCATAAAGATGGCGAAAATTTTTCTTGTCAAGCTGGAAAAGGGATGTTATTAAGGTTAGTATTACGAATGAATGGCCTGATTATTGTGTGATGTCAAAAAAAAAGCTGCTGTGATGTTTTGCAACTACAGCAGCTTAAGGGTCGTTTCAACGGATGGACTACAAAATACCCTTCTCGGATGCTTCAACGAGGCATTTGTAAACGCCTTTCTTGTTGATGTGACGCATGCCGTGTGCGGAAACCTTGAGCCAAATCCACTCGTCAAGTTCCGGAACATAGAATTTCTTGGTATGTAAGTTCGGGTTGAATTTTCTCTTTGTCTTGTTGTTGGCATGGGAAACATTGTTGCCGACAATCGCTTTCTTTCCTGTAATTTGACAAACTCGTGACATTTTCTCTATTGTTTTTTATGTTAAAAATCTATTTTTGAATCGGGCGGCAAAAGTACACTTTTTTCTGATTCCACAATTCACTGTTTACAAAAAAAGTTTATTTTGTCTATTTCCCTAAAATACAGCGAATAGAGTAGTCGTTCGACTGGCTGTGGAGGGGGTGTCATGACCTCCTCGCCGTAATTGTCCAGAGCAGCACGTTGGTCAAGGCGATAAATCCGACGCCGGAGCGGGTTTCGAACATGCACTCCACGGTGATGTTCAGCATGACGAGGATGGCGAAGGAGAACAGTAGGATGTCTTTGCGGCGGACACCCTCAAAAAGAGGGTAGAGGCAGTAGGCGAGGAGGATGGCCAGGCCGAGAATGCCGGTTTCGACAAGTTCCTGCAGATATTGGCAATGTGCGTTGTAGTTGTGCTCGATGAGGTTGGTGTAGTTTTTCTGGAGGGCGTTGAGTTTGAGGTCTTCGGTGGCGTCGCCGGTGCCGGTGCCCCAGGGCAGGTTGCTCACGGCCACTTCCCAGGAGGATTTCCAGATGGTGAGCCGGATTTCGCCGCTTCCCTCGCCGTAGGGCTCGTCCTTGTGGTTCTTGAATTGCTCAAGTGCGATGAGGGCGCGGTTGTTCCTGATGATGCCGGATTGATAGACGAAGATGGAGATGCCTACCACGGCGCCGAGGATCAGCAGGCTGATGAAAGGATGATGGCGGCGAACGGCGAAATAGAGCAGAATCCAAAGGGTGGAGAGCAGGGAGATACAAATCAGACCGGCTTTGGATTGCAACAGGACGACAGTCAGTGCCAGCAGTGCGAGTGCGGGAACGGAGAGAGCCTTGTATCTTGTGGCGGAGGTGTGCCAATGCAGGTGCATGTCTCGTAGCAGCCAGAAGAAGGCGAAAGTCATGTACATCGCCACGTATGAGGGATGCTTGAAGAGGGAGAGGTAGATATAATAGAGATATTTGCTGTTTCCGCTATAGACGACTCGGTACAAGCCGAACGGCACGATGATCAGGCATTGGAGCACGCAGCTGGCAACGAAGACTCCGAACAGGAGACGCATCCGGGCGGGGGTGAAGAGCTCGGGCTTGTAGGAGAGGATGACAACAGGCGCCACCAAGAACCATATATCGCAGTCGAATGCGGCCAACGCGGTGCTTTTCCGGGAGGAGATGAGAAATCCTACGATGGTGAGCAGGTACAGGGCGGAGAAGATGATGACAGCGGGGCGAGTGTGGCGAGCCCGCAGGTGGTCGCGTTTTTCCCGCCAGTTCCATTCCCATATCCAGTTGACAACCATGGCGACGGCTATGGGCAGCATCAGCCAGTTGGTGAAAGGCAGCGTGGCCATGGCCAGCAACAACAGTGCATAGAGCACGTTGAAGTGTTTGTTGTCAGAGAACAGTTCTTTCGGGTTTGGCATGGTTATTTGTCTAAGAGGTCAGGCCTGCGCTCTTTGGTGCGGATGAGCTGTTGCTCGAGTTTCCATTCGTTGATGAGCTTCTCGTTGCCGGAGAGCAGCACGTCGGGCACGCGGTGGCCCCGGAAGTCGGCGGGCCGCGTATAGACGGGGGCGGAGAGCAATCCGTCTTGGAAGGAGTCGGAGAGGGCGGAGGTGCCGTCGCCGATGACGCCCGGGATGACGCGCGCCACGGCGTCCGTGATGGCCATGGCGGCAATCTCGCCTCCGGAGAGCACGTAGTCGCCGATGCTGATGTCCTCGGTGACGTAGAGTTCGCGCACGCGCTCATCCACGCCCTTGTAGTGGCCGCAAAGCAGAATGATGTTGTTCAACATCGACAACTCGTTGGCCTTGTGCTGGTTGAAGACCGCACCGTCGGGAGCCATCAGATAGATGCCGTCGTAGGTGCGCTCGCTCTTCAGCTGCTCGATGCAGCGTGCGATGGGTTCAATCATCATCACCATGCCGGCCTCGCCCCCGAAAGGGTAGTCGTCGGCCTTGTGGTGCTTGTCGGTCGTGTAGGCCCGGATGTCATGGGTGTGCAACTCCAACAGCTGCTTGTTCACGGCTCGTTTCAGGATGGAATTCCCAAAAACGCCCTCGAACATGTCAGGAAACAAAGTGAGTATGTCTATGCGCATGAATTATCAGTTATCCGTTATTTTCTCAATCATCATAATCCCGTCCCGGAAGGGTAGGAGCAGGTTGCGGACGCGCGGGTCGCTTTGCACTTTGTCGTTGAAAGCGAGAATGGCGTGCGTGTCGCGGTCGTTGTGAGCCACTTCCCCGGTGACCTTGCCATTCCACAGGGCGTTGTCCACCAGTATGAAACCGCCCTTGCGGGTGCGGGGCAGCAGTAGGTCGTAGTAGGTGTCGTAGTCCTCCTTCTCGGCATCGATGAAGCAGAGGTCCCAGATGCATTCCAATGTGGGGATGATCTCACGGGCATCTCCGATATGCAGCTCAATGCGGTTGCAAAGCGGAGATTGTGAAAAATAGTCGCGGATGCGGTCTTCGTATTCCACGTTGCGCTCAATGGTGTGCATCGTGCCGTCGGAGGCGAGGCCTTCGGCGAGGCAGAGGGCCGAGTAGCCGGTGAACGTGCCCACTTCCACGATGTGGCGGGGACGCAGCATGCGGGCCACCATCGTCAGGAACAGTCCCTGCAGCTGCCCGGAAAGCATCCTCGGGTTGATGGTCTCCAGATGCGTCTGTCGGTTCAGCCGGTAAAGCAGGTCGCTTTCGGGTGTGCTGTGAGCCTCGCAATACTCCTCGATGTCGTGGCCAATCAGGTCGAACGTGGACATGTCTATGAGAGTTCTGCAATGGTTTTGTTCACCTCTTCCTCTGTTTTGGTGAGTTTGTCTTTGCAAATCTTGATCAACTGGGTGGCTGTCTTGATGTTGTCGGCCAAGTCATCCACGGAGATGTCGGCATCCTCCATCTGTTTCACAATCTGCTGCAGTTTCTCGAAAGCTTCGGTATAGGTCAGGTTTTCTTTCATCTCTTCCAAAACAAAGGTTAGTATTTGACACCGACCTTGAAGCCGGCGAAATGGTAGAGCGCGGGTTGGATGCTGTTTGTGAAAAGAGCGGAATAGTCGGTCTCGCCCTCCACAGGGATGGTGTATCGGATCTTGGAATACTGCACCTTGTAGGTGCCGGCCAGAATCAGCGACACCTTGTCGGTGAGGTTGATGTTGATGCCGATGCCGCCTTCGCCCATGGGGCCCCAGTTGCTGCCATGGATCACATGGTCCTTGTCTGGCTCGGAAGAGATGTACCACTTGAAGCCCCAGCCGAGGTTGAGGAATGCCATGGGGGCCACCTTGCTTTGCATCATGTTGACGCTGAAATTGAGATACAGGGGCACAAATGCGGTCCTGTTCCAGAAATCGATGCCGGCTCCCACTCCCATGTAGAAGAAGTTGTTGAACTGGTAGGCGATGAGTTGTCCGACCTGGATGTTGAAGTTCTTGTTGCGAACGGTTTTCAGCACTTCGTCGTCCTCCAATACCGGGGGCAGGAGGAGTTCGTGACAGTCGTGGGCGGACAGACGGAATTCACCCAGACCACCACCGTAGCCCAGGGTGGTCATGAAGGTGAACCTTCTTTGTTGTTGCACTTTGTTGCGCTGGGCTTGTGCATTTGGCGTCGCAGCGAGCAGGAGGCCGGCGAGCAGGAGGAGAGCGGTATGTTTCATGAAATTCGGCTTTCGCATATCAAAAAGGTGTTTAATTAGCAGTATATATAATTATTGTAAGAATGATCATTGTTTTTTCAGCAGTTCACGGGCGGTGGCACGGGCGGCCTCGGTGGCGTCGGCACCCCCGAACATGGCGGCGATGGCCTCCACACGCTCTTCCCCCTCCAAGGGACGCAGGTCGGTGACCGCCTCGCCTCCCCGGTTTTCCTTGAAGACCAAGAGATGGCGGTTGCCCCGTGCGGCAATTTGCGGCAGGTGGGTGATGGCAATGACTTGGTGGCGCTGCGACAAAGCCTGCATGGCAACGCCCACCTTGTGGGCCGTCTCCCCGGAGATGCCTGTGTCGATTTCATCGAAAATGACGGTGGGCAACACCGTGGAGTCTGTGATGACCGACTTGAGCGCCAGCATGATGCGGGACATCTCGCCGCCGGAGGCCACCTTGCCCAGGTCAGCCGGCTCCATGCCCGGATTGGCCGTGAAGAGAAACGTGGCTCGGTCCATGCCCGACTCCTGCATCTCGTCCACGGGTTCGAGCACAATCTCCATGCGGCTGTCAGGCATGCCCAACTCCCGAAGGTGGTGTTCAATCTCCTTCTGGAGTTTTGCGATGACTTGCTGACGGCTTTTCGACAGCTGCTGCGCTAACGCCAACGTCTCTTCCCGTGCCGCGTGACAAGCTTTCTCCAACTCCTGGAGTTGCTCCTTGTCATTGCTTTGCTGCGACAGTTCTTGGCGGAGACGGTCCGCCAAGGCGAGCAACTCGGGTATGTTGTCCACTTGGTATTTGTGTTGCAAAGTGTAGATGAGGTCGATGCGTTCGTTGAGGCGGTCCAGCTCTTGGGGGTTGACTTCCACCTCGCTCTCTTTGCGGGCGATTTCGTAGGCGATGTCCGTGAGTTCCACGGCGGCCTCATGGAGACGGTTTCGGATCTCTTCGAAGTCGGGACCTAAGTCGCGCAAGGATTCGCATTCGGCTTGCACGGCCTTGAGTTGTTGCAGCACGTTGCCCTCCTCCTGCTCGGAGAGCTGTTGTGCGGCGGCGAAGAGGTGGAACTTGATCTCCTCGGCATGGCTGAGCAGGCGTATCTGCTGCTCAGTCAGCTCCTGCTCGCCGGGCTGCAGCTGCGCATTGTCCAGCTCCTCAACCGTGTATTGCAGGAATTCCTGCCGCAAGGCGTCTTCGGTGCATTTTTGCTTGAGCTCCGCATGTCGTTGTTCCAACTGTCGGAGTTGGGATAGCTCTTGCCTGTAACGGATGCGCAAGTCGCCGTTTTGGGCATATTGGTCGATGACGCGCAGGCGGAATGAGGAGTCGCGCGGCAGCAGGTTCTGGTGCTGGGAGTGTATGTCGATGAGCTTGCCGGCCAATGTGCGCAGGATGACCAAAGTCACGGGCGTGTCGTTGATGAAGGCGCGCGACTTGCCACTCTCGTTGATTTCGCGGCGCAGTGTGGTCAGCGGCTGGTAATCGAGGTCGTTTTGTTCGAAGAAATTCCGGAGGTCCAAACCCTCGATGTCAAAAAGTCCTTCCACGATGCACTTGCGCGTCTTGTCGTGGAGCACTTCCGTTTCGGCGCGGCTGCCTAAAATCAGCGACAACGCGCCCATAAGGATGGATTTGCCCGCACCTGTCTCGCCCGTGATGACCGTCAGGCCCCGGTCGAATGCCATCCGCAAGGATCGGATGAGCGCATAGTTCTCTATCTGCAGGGCGCGGAGCATAAGAGGCTATTTGGATGCGGAGTTGATGGCGTCGTAGCGGGAAGAGTTGGTGGGGTCGATCTGTTTCATGATGTTGACGACCTGCGTCTTCTCACTCGGCATGCCCTCTTTGAAAATGTTGATGATTTCATCGCATTTGGCAGCAGCAAAGGCCTTCACCATGGCAAGGTTGGAACGCTGTTGCGCCACCTGTTGCAGCAACTTGAGGCTTTCCAAGATGACTGCGCGACCGGCATCGGGCGACTCGCTCATCACGTCTAACCCGAGGCGATGGTACTGATACAAGAAGTCGTGCAGCTTGCTGTATGAACTGTTGGTGAAATTCTCAATGATCCAGTAGCGGTTGTTCTGGCCGTTGTCGGCACGTGTCCAGCCCTTCTCCTTGGAAGATTGGTTGAGATCGACGATGGACTGCATCTTGCTGAAGTATGGACTGCCGCCGTTCGGGGAGAAGCTGTCAAACTCAACAGCTAAGAAAAGGTTGAGGTAATAGGCGATCAGCGAGGTGAACTGCGAGAGGTTCTGGTCGTCGGCATACTCCAACGGATCACCCTCGGCATAGGTAAACTGGATGTTCTTGTCTTGGAAGTTGACGAGCGTGGTCTTGTAGCTGGCCTTATAGACAGGACGTTGCAACAGGATGGTCATCGTGCCCTCGAATACATCGCCCGATACCTTGGTGAGGTTGATTTGCAGGGCGCACTCGATGCGCTCCGTCATCTTCAGGTTGTATTGGCACCATTTGCGGTCGTGGATGAATTGATACAACTTTTGTTGCAGGTCGTTGTACCGCTGTTGGTTGACGCCACCGGTGACTTGGTGGGCGTTGACGGAGACCTGGCATTGGAAATCCTGGGCGTGCAACATGCAGCCGATGAGGAGCGCGCAGGTCAGTATCAATATTTTTTTCATCATAGTGTTCGTTGGTTATGCTTCTTTGGAGTTTGTCAGCTCGTGCACAAATCGCAGTATGTCGCAGGCGATCTCTTTCTTGTCCTTGAGCTCGCTCTCGCGGGTCTGCTCGTCGCGGGTGATCATCAGCACCTTGTTGGTCTGGGTGCGGAAGCCCGCGCCTTCTGTGCGCAGCGAGTTGAGAACGATCATGTCGGCGTTTTTAGTGTGCAGTTTCTTGAGCGCGTTGGCCTTTTCGTTTTCCGTTTCGAGGGCGAAACCCACGAGGAACTGGTCCGCGCGCTTCTGTTGCCCGATGGTGGCGAGGATGTCGCGGGTCTTGACCAGATGAAGGTCGAGGTGATCGGTGGTCTTCTTGATCTTCTCGGGCGCGGTCTGCTCGGGTGTGAAGTCGGCGACGGCGGCGGACATGACCATGATGTCCTGCTGGTCGGCGACGGCCATGCACTGCTCGAACATCTGGGCGGCGGTGGTCACGTCAACGCGTCTGATGGCCGGATGGTGGGTGCTCAGATTGGTGGGCCCGGTGACGAGGGTCACCTCGGCGCCCCATTCGGCGGCGGCTTCCGCGATGGAGAAGCCCATGAGCCCGGAGGAGTGGTTCCCGATAAAACGCACGGGATCGATGGGCTCGTAGGTGGGCCCGGCGGTGATCATGACGCGCTTGCCGGCAAGAAATTGCTCGCCTTGCAGGAATTGGTCCACGACGGCGAAAATCTGCTCCGGTTCCTCCATACGGCCCGTACCGGTGGTGCCGCAGGCAAGGAATCCGCTCTGCGGCTCAATGATGCGGCAACCTTTTTGGCGCAATAACTCGATGTTGTGCTGCACGGTGGGCTCGGCAAACATGCGGTCGTTCATCGCGGGGGCGACGAACACAGGGCCGCGAGCCGCTAACAGAAGCGTCGAGAGCGCGTCGTCGGCGATGCCATGGGCATATTTGCCGATGATGTTTGCCGTGGCCGGCGCCACCACCACGCAATCCGCCCAGTCGGCCATGCTGACATGCTGCACGTCGCGATGCTCCGTGGGGTCGAAAAGCTCCGTGTAGAGCTTGTTCTGCGACAGCGTCTCGATGGTCAGCGGCGTGACAAACTCCAAGGCGTGCCGCGTGGCCGTGACCTTGACCTCGTAGCCGTGCTTCTTGAACAGACGGATGAGCAACAGCGACTTGTAGGCCGCGATGCCCCCCGTGATGCCAATGACAATGTGGTTGCGCCCGGTATCCATGGCCCTGTTTAGTCGTTGTCAGTGTCCTGGAAATAGACTTGGTCGTGCTCGAACTCGTACAAGGCCAACTGCGTGGGCTTGGGGAGTTGCTCATAGAACTTGGAGAGCTCGATTTGCTCGCGGTTCTCGAAGACCTCTTCCAGACTGTCGGCGTTGGTGGCGTACTGCTGGGAGCTTTCCTGAAACTCCTGCTTCAGGTCGGCGGCAATCTGGTCGGCACGCTTCGACATGATGACGATGCTCTTGTAGAAGTTGCCCGTCGCCTTGTCGTATTGGCGAATGTCCTTGGTCTTGGCGTAAAGGTCGGTTTTGAGTTTCTTGTAATCAGCTGCTTTCATAAAAGTATTAATTGTTTTGTGTTTCTACGATATGTTTTCTTGCCTCTTTGGCGATTTTTTCGGTCTCTTTGTAATATTTGGTGTCCTTATAGTCGCGTTCCATGCGGTCGCACGCCTCCACGCAGGCCTTGTAGCGCTCCTGCTTCTTGCGCTCCACACTCCGCTTGGCGTACTCGTAATTGTTGAGCACCAAATAGTAAACAGCCTCCGGCATCAGGGGCGAGTATGAATATTCGTTGAAGAAGTTCTTCGCTGCGATCTGGCAGGCCTCGTAGTGGTCGGTGCTGTAGTAGAGCTTCAGCACCTCTAAATCCTTGCGGGCCAGCTTGAGACGGAGGTCGTCCAACATCACGTTGCATTCTTCCATGTGGGCGTTGTTGGGATAGGCGAGCAGGAAGGCCTTGATCTCGTCGATGGCATATTGCGTGCTGGATTGGTCGAGGCTGTAGTCAGGTGAGGTCTTGCTGATGGCGGAGATGCAATAGTAATAGGCGTCTTCCGTCTTGTCAGTGTTGGGGTAGCGCCTCACATAGTCGCGGAAATGGAAGGCTGCCATGCTGTAGTCCTTGTTGTTGTAGTAACATTCCGCAAAACGGTAAAGGATGGTGTCCGCACGCGGCGTGCCGAGAGAGAGCGGATATAGCTCCTCGAACAGGCTGGCGGCGGAGAGATATTGCTGGTTGTCGTAGTATTTCATGGCACGCTCATAGCACTGGTCGAAGTTCTCAAAGGTGACCTTCTTGATGCGCTTGGCGGTCTGATTGTCCTTTCTTTTGTTTCCCTTCGCAGGCTTGGTGGTGTCCTGCACCGACCATGAAGCGGTCGCATTTGGCACGCAGGGCAGGGGAGACTCCGCACCCCGACCTGCTGCTGCGACAACTAACAGCATTATTACCAATATGTTGAATATATATTTAACCATAGTAAGTCAAACTTGCAAATATACGTTTTTTATATCAATTGGCAAGAATATTATTTTGGTTCAACTCTTAACTCTTATCTATTAACTCTTAACTCGTTGTAGCTCATGGCTGAGAGTACCATACCCCGATCAGGCGGTCGTAGGTGCCGCCGTCTTCGCGGAAATAGATGTAAACGGTGTAGTCGTTGTGTGTCTCGTAGTGATTGCCTTCGATGTAGGACGGGTCAATGGTATGAGTGCCGTGGGGCACGTGGACGTACTGGTAATTATGCAGTCCCTGCTTCAACAGGAAGTCGGTTTCCCAGAACTGGTATTGCTCATTGTAATGGAGTTTTGCCTCGGGCAGGATGTTCCAGTCGGTGAGTTGCCCGAACACATAGACGTCGCCCTGGTCGAAGGGGAAGGGGCTCTTGAGCGTGAAGTGGGTATAGACGTAGTCCTCGGAAAAGGGGTTCTGCATGTCGATGTTGTGGTAGTAGCTGCCGCCGTTGAGGGTGTTGCGGCTCTCGTATGCACCGAAGGGGCGGGCCTCGTCTTCCAGCACGTAGGCGTGGTTCTGCCGATGGTCGAAGGTGATGCTGATGATGCGGTCGCCGTTGCTGCGGAGAGTGCGGGTGTCGAAGGTGCGGAACTCGGCGCCGCCGGGGAAGGTGTTGCGCCCGTCGTCATAGTCGAAGCTGTACTCGCCCGGGAAGCCGGAACGGTAGGTGAGCCCCAAGATGGCGTTGTCCCAACGGCCGTTCTGCTGGATGGCGGCATGCAGGTTCATGGCAGGGTTGCGCACAATGTAGGGACCGCTGTTCACCACGAAGTCCACCTCCTGGTGCGTGAAACGGTCGGCCACCACGGAGGAGCTGTGTACGGAGCCGGTGACGCCGGCCTGCTCGTCCTCGCGCACCATGAAACGACGCGTCAGCAACGGATGGTCCGGCGTGTCGTCATAGACAAACAGGACATAATTCCCCGACTTGGTGGGCCGCATGTTGTCGTTCGGAATGGTCAGATGGTACTGCATGTAGTGCTCAATCGTGTTGAATGAGTAGTCGTAGGTCGAGATGTCGTCCTCAATATAGCCTTCTATATACTCGATGGGGTTCAGGTCGGACGGCTTCCAGTCGTGCGTGCAGTGGATGAGCGTGTATTTGACGTAGCGCGAGGTCTCCACCAAATCGTCGAAATCAAGATATAGTTCGCCGGTGGAGAGCGTGATGACGGGGTGGTCCTGCAGGTGGCCGGTGGAGAGCGTGACACTCCGGATGCCCTCCTCGTAGATGCGGTTCTCAAGCTGGATGGAGCGCGCGTCGTACTGCGCACGCAACGTCACAGACAGGATGATGGCACATAACAAGATTAAGGTCTTCTTCATTTGTGGTGCATTTGAATGGACATAACGCAAAAACGTTGTTTATAGCGTGCAAAAGTACAAAAAAAAGATAATGCTTCCAAAGTCTCAGGTGTCAGGCGGACAGCTCGCGGTTGACCGTGCCAGCGATCCCGATGGCGGCAAAGAGCTTTTTTTACTATCTTTGCCGCCCGAATATGACGGATAATAAAAACACCCCGCAATATGAAAAAAATTCTGCTTCCTCTCCTTTTGTTGGCTTTCGCCATGACCGTTTTCGGCCAGGACAAAAAAATCACTGTTGAAAGAATCTGGAACGATTATTACTTTTACCCTCGTGGAGTCGCCGGTTATACCGCCATGCCCAAGAGCGACTATTACACTGTCGTGAAGCGCGGTGGCATTGAACGTTACAGCTTTGCCACGGGCGAGATGGTTGACATGCTGCTCTCCAACGCGGATTTGACACGTCTCAGCGACGGTACCGTGAATATGGGCAGCGTCAGCAGCTACAAGTTCACATCCGACGAGTCCAAGATCGTGCTCGCCATCGATGAGGAGAGCATCTGGCGCCGCTCCACCCTCGCATATTACTATGTCTATGACATTGCCGCCCAGACGCTGACCCGCGTGGCCGGCACGGAAACCAAGCTCCACTTCGCCGAGCTCACCGAGGATGGCACCAAGGTGCTCTTCGCCCGCGATTGCGACCTCTTTTACCAAGACATGGCTACCGGCAAGATTACCCAAATCACCCATGACGGCCAGCCCAACGCCATCCTCAACGGCTATGCCGACTGGGTCTATGAAGAGGAACTCGACATGTCGGGTGCCGCCTCCTGGTCGCCCGACGGCACCAAGATCGCGTTCCTGCGCTTCGACGAAAGTCGCGTCAAAGAGTACAACTTCGCCCTCTATGACGATCTCTATCCCACCGATTTCAAGTACAAGTACCCGAAGGCCGGCGAGGACAACTCTTTGGTGGATGTCTGCATCTACGATGTCGCCACCGGTTCCCTCACGAAAGTTGACCTCGGCGACAACACCAACTGCTACTTCCCGCGCGTCTATTGGATGCCCAACAGCCGCGACGCCATCATCTTGAAGCTCAACCGCCACCAGAACCGTCTCGACTTCATCCGCTACAACACCGTCACGAAACAGCAGGATGTCGTCTATACGGACGAGAACGACAAGTGGCTGGATGTCACCGACAACTACTATTTCCTCAAGGACGGCCAGACGATGATCGTCACCTCCGAGCGCGACGGCTTCAACCACATCTACAAGGTGACCCTTGGCGGTGGTTTGCAGCAACTTACCTCCGGTAATTGGGAAGTCAACGAGATACAATATGTCAGCGAGGATAAGAAGCTCATCTACTATCTTTCCAATGAGAGCGGTGTGCTGAACCGCGACCTCTATGTCATCAACTTCGACGGCAAGAAGAAAAAGCTGCTGAGCAAGGGCGACGGTTGGGCGAGCACGGAGTTCAGTCCTAACGGCAACTACTACCGTCTGCAATACTCCGATCTGAACACCCTGCCGAAATATACCATCAACGACAGGACGGGCAAGGAGTTGCGGGTGCTCAACGACAACCACAACGTGCAGGAGACGATGGACAAATTCGGCTTTGTGAAACGCGAGATCATCCATTTCACCACCGATGACGGCACCGAGCTGTACGGCTGGATGATGAAGCCCGCCAATTTCGACCCCAACAAGCGTTATCCGGTGATGATGAACTGCTACGGCGGTCCGGGAAGCCAGCAGGTGATGAACGCCTACAGTGGCGCACAGGACCTCGCCTTCTACCAGATGCTGGCGCAGCACGGCTACATTTCCGTCTGTGTCGATGGGCGCGGCACCGCCACCCGCGGCGACGCCTTCAAGAAGGTTATCTACCAGCAGATGGGCAAGTACGAGGCCATCGACCAGATTGCCGCCGCCAACTGGCTCAAGAAGCAGCCTTTCGTGGACGGCGACCGCATCGGCATCTGGGGCTGGAGCTTCGGCGGCTATCTCTCCGCGTTGTCGCTGTTCCGCGGCGACGGTGCCTTCAAGATGGCCATCTCCGTGGCCCCGGTCACCAACTGGCGCTACTACGACAACATCTACACCGAGCGTTTCATGCGCACCCCGCAGGAGAACCCCGACGGCTACGACCTCAACTCACCGACCACCTACGCCAAGGACCTCAAGGGCAGCTACCTGCTCGTACACGGCACCGCCGACGACAATGTCCACTTCCAGAATGCCATGGAACTGGTGAAGGCCCTCAACGAGGCCGGCGTCGAGTACGACCAGTTCTTCTTCCCCAACAAGAACCATTTCATCATGGGCGGCAACACGCGCACCTACCTCTACAACAAGTTGGCGAAGTATATTCTCGAGAACCTGTAGGATCATCATTCAACACCTTGATAAATATTTTGTTATGTGTAAAAAACGTCTTTCCCAGCATATTGCCCTTTTGTTTGTTCTGGCACAATGTGCTCCTTTTGTGGCTTTCGCACAAACCACGCTTGTCTTTTCCGGAAATGACAATCTCAACAACTGGGTACCGCTCCATCACGTAACCATTACGAATCTCACACGCAACTGGTCAAATACCATTTATTATCCTGACACTTCTTACGCAATGTTTGGCGTGGGTATTGGAGAGCAGACCGCGACAACCTCACAATTGGCCGTCTCGCAAAACACACCCAACCCGTTCTACGGCACCACTTCCGTAACAACAAGTTTATCTTCCACCAGCACAGTTTTGATGGAGGTGATGGACTTGAGTGGCCGCATTATAGTCAGTGCCAGGGAAAAACTATCCCCTGGCGCACACGTTTTCCGCATTGATTTGCAAAAACCTCAGACTTACCTTTTAAAAGTCAGCGCGGGACAGGAAAAAGCCGTGATAAAAATGATGAATGTGGGCGGCGCCGGCTCCAACAAGATTCAATACAGAGGTGAAGGCATCTCCACAAACACAAATCTCAAGTCATCAACAGACTGTACGGATTATCCTTTTGAGTCTGGCGACAGAATGATGTTTGTAGGGTATATGATGGATGACAGTCTTTATATTTCAAGCGACACCATAGAACAGGTTCAACTCGGCGACGAAGACATCAATTTGTTGTTCCGCCTATGGGAATCATCCTTGGAACCCCGGCATTACATTGACTCTTCCGTACTCTTCATCCCCGACGGAGTAGAATGCAACAACAGTTGTTTTGCTGTTAAAACCATTATTGTCAATGATTATGACGCAGGGGATATTGTCAGCAATGGGAATGACGTCAAATATGTTCGTCTGAAAATGGAGCATTCATACATTGGAGATTTGTATATCCGGTTAACTTGTCCCAACGGGCTGAGTACTACGCTTATGAAAAAAAATGGCCAGCCATCCACAACCGGCTGTGCCGGTCAAATCCCCTCTTCCGATTTCGGATGGCAAGACGCATCGGCAAGCGGCTATGCCTATTTCGGATGGCATAACAAAACCGATGTCAATGGCAATTGCGACCCCGCTTTCAATCCACAAGGCAACGGGTGGAACTATTGCTGGTCTTGTGACACTTCCAGCGGCTACCAATACGCTTGTGGCAATGGTTTCGTTTACAATTCGTGCAATCACGTTCAATCGAACAATCCATTTTTTATGAGTTCTTACAATTATGTTGACTCCACAAATATGGCCACTATGACCAATGTTTATAGGCCGGATATGTCCTTCAGCAGTCTGGCGGGTTGCCCTTTAAATGGAGTTTGGTCGATTGAGATTTTGGATGCAGCTTCTGCTGACAACGGATATCTTTACGATTTTGAATTAGTGTTGAAAGAGGACACAATCTATCACTACAATCCTACATATTATGCTACGCCCTCCGTGAGCACTTTATGGATTACTCCCAACAATACGCATTCCGTCATCTGCAACGGCAACGTGACAGACGAAGGTGATATGCCTGTTACAAGACGAGGTATCTGCTGGAGTGAATCACAACAGCCAACCATTAACGACCACTATGCCGATGGGGGACAGGGGCCAGGATTGTTTTCGGCTCTTATCGACAACCTGACTGGCAATACCAGATATTATTTGCGGGCTTACGCTATCAACGACCTTGGCATAGCGTACGGCCACCAGATATCCTTCGTGTTCTCACCCGACACCGCGTGCGTGACTCCCGTTGTGGATATTGATGGCAATGTTTACAATGTGGTTAAAATTGGCAATCAATGTTGGATGCGCGAAAATATGAAAGTGACCCATTTTCCAGACAGCACTGAAATCCCCGAATTCACAACCTCCATTCCTTACTCTTGGGCTCCAGGGCGTTGCACACTCCGCGATGTGAACATCTTCGGATACCACTATACTTGGCCCGCCGCCAAATACGGCGCTTCCATTGAGGATTCAGTAATGGTGCAGGGTCTTTGTCCCGACGGGTGGCATCTTCCTGCCAAATATGAGTGGGACAGGATGATCCAATACGTGCAAAGCCAGCCCCAATACCAATGTAATGGAATACCGGCCAATATTGCAAAAGCAATCGCCTCGTCAGAATATTGGATGTCCACCACTGAAACGTGTTCCATCGGCAACAATACTGCTCTGAACAATGCTTCCGGTTTTTCCATCCTCCCAGCCGGAGAACTAGGCCTCACAAACAATACCACCACTAGTTTTTGGTCATCAACCTACGTAGGATTATCCTCAAATGGCGCCTTCTACAAGACCCCCGTCTTTCGTCTTAATTATTTTTCAAGCGCACCTGAATACATATTGGAGAGCCACAATAGTGTTTTGAGCATTAGATGTTTGAGAGACAATTAGCGCGGCCGTTTCCACACACACTCGCTACGCTTCAAATGGGGTTACATATAAGAGAGCTTTTGTGTGTCCGTCTTATCTGTAACAATTCGGCTTTTTCTGCATCATATTAATAGATAAAGTTGTTATCGTTGCAGCGTCCTGTCTTCCAGTTCTGTTTAACGGACCTCGCAGAACCTGGGGATGTGGCACGAAAATTGGAAAAACAGAGGTTCCGAAAAATTGTTATGTGTAAAAAACGTCTTTCCCAGCATTTTGCCCTATTGTTCCTGACTTCGTCACAAAAAAATCTTTAAATTTATAATCTGCTTGTAATGAGTAGAATACTTTTGTTGAGGCACCCGAAATGGGTGTCCCGATGCTTTTTTTGAGTATTTTTGCGAACAAATTACAAGTGATGTTTGTCCGACAAAAAAAGAACAAGTCAGGTTCGACGAGCGTTGTCGTTGTCAGAAAGGACAAAGGCAGATATAAGCTCGTCAAAACGATGGGGAGCAGTTCTGATCCGCAAGAGATAGATAATCTCAGCAGACAAGGGGAAGAATGGATAAGACGCAAATCCGGCATGGCGGACATGTTCACCGATGCCGAGGGCAAAGACAGGGAGAGGAAGGAGATAGAGCGGTTCATAGACAGCATAGAGAACATTTTGGTCAATGGGGACAGCCTCATTCTGGACCGCATATTTGACAGGATAGGTTTTGACAAGATAGAGGATGATGTATTCAGGAAGCTGGTCGTCGCACGCCTTTCGTGCCCGTCAAGCAAGGCTGCGACGGTGGAGTACCTGAAGAACCACTTCGACAAGGATGTGGATTTGTCGAAGATATACCGCTATCTGGACAAGCTGAACCATACGCAACAGGAGAAGGTTCAGGATATCAGTGTACGTCATACCAGAGAGCTGTTGGGCGGCAACATCGGTGTGATGTTCTACGACGTGACCACCCTGTACTTCGAGGCCGACAGGGAAGACGACCTGCGCAAGACGGGCTTCTCAAAGGAGGGCAGGCACAAAAACCCTCAAATCATACTTGGGCTTCTGGTGAGCCTGAACGGTTACCCGCTGGCTTACTGCATCCACGAGGGGAACAAATACGAGGGGCACACCATGATGCCGGTCATCGAGGAGTTCGTCCGCAAGTATGAACTGGAAGACTTCGTGGTTGTGGCCGACTCGGGACTGATGAACGAGCAGAATGTCGCTGATTTGGAGCGGAACAACTACAAATACATCATCGGGGCACGTATAAAGACCGAATCGACAAGAGTCACGGAATGGATACTGTCACATTCATGGGTGGACGGACAGAAGGAGGAATACGACAAGGGGGACGGGAGGCGGCTTCTGGTAGGTTACACTGACAACAGGGCGAGAAAGGACTCCTACAATAGGGAGAAAGGGGTTCGAAGACTTGAGAAGGCATACAGGAACGGGAGGCTAAGCAAAGAGAACATCAATAGACGTGGCTACAACAAGTTCCTGGAGATGAAGGACAAGGTGGAGGTATCCATCGATTACGAGAAAATCAAGGAGGACGCCGCATGGGATGGGCTTAAAGGCTACCTGACAAACACCGAACTTCCCGCAGAACAAATCTATGCGGCCTATCATAACCTTTGGACCGTGGAGCTGGCCTTCCGCATCGCCAAATCGAAACTGGAAGTGCGCCCGATGTTCCACTTCACCCGCAAGCGTATAGAGGCACACGTCTGCATCTGCTTCGTGGCACTGAAGGTCTATAAAGAACTGGACAGAATCCTCAAACTCAACGGCATCAAGTTAAGCATAGACAAGGTGCTGAGAATGGCTAAGACAGTGACCGACCATACAAGTCCGTCTGCCACTCAACGGACAACTTCTCTCCAGGACAATGGTCATGAAACGGCACAAACCCATTGAAAAACTCTTTGACGAAAATTTTTGGGTGTCCCAATGACGAAGTCAGGAGATCGCGTTCTTACACCACTACTGTTGCCGGCATCAGCTTGGTGCAGTGGTCGATGATAGTGTTGGCCCACTCAAAGCCCTCGTCGCAGGTCTTTTTGCTTTGTGTGCCATCATAGCCCATAGTCAAATGCATTATATTGTAGCCGGCCAGAATAGCTGCCAAAAGTTTTCTGTTTCGCTTGCCGGCCGCTTCCTTGTATTTATCGATGGAGGGGCGGCCTTTGCCCTTGCGTATCTGCAATACAGCGTCAAGGGCAATCAGGCATCCATTCCATAAGGTGTTTCCCGCCATTTTTACATATTTGTTGTCCATGTAGATTTTCAGGTCCGGGTCATAGTTGGCCTTCTTGATGACCTCCTCGGCATTGGCCACATAGCGCTGTGCTTCCTCTATCGGATCTTTCATAACTTTATCGTTTTTATGTTTTATCAGATTGCAAATATACAATAAAAATAAGCTATTGTCAATATTTTTTGAAAATTTTTTATTTGACTAAGAATCAATGCTATGAAATTTTTAGATACAATAATTTAATAATAATTAGTTAAACCATATTTTATATTTTGCATGGATTAATGTAATTTTGTGTTTTATCCATTGTTCCTCGCGTTGAATACATCACTAACGACCAATCGCCAACCGTTTTGCCGGGGATTCCGCTCGCTCACTGCGTTCGCGGCGGAGTGGTGGTTGCACGCTGACGGGCAGGGAAAGGGAAAAGATGGGCGGCGGGAGGCTGTGCCGAAATTGGGAATTGGTATTGTCCGCCGCCCATCTTTTCCCTCTTTTTACCCCCCTCCGCCGCGCACCATTGGGGGTGACTAAAAAGTAGTCATCCTCTTTTTTTTTACATTTTTTTGCAAGATTGCAAGCTCGACTTTTGTGCTTTTCCATACTTTTAAAAAAATGGTTATTTTTCTGAAAAACAGAGAAATAACCAT
>JAGCCZ010000044.1 GCA_017651425.1 Bacteroidales bacterium | reverse complement strand
CAAATAGCAATGGTTATTTCTCTGTTTTTCAGAAAAATAACCATCTTTTTTTTAAAGTATGGAAAAGCACAAAAGTCGAGCTTGCAATCTTGCAAAAAAATGTAAAAAAAAAGAGGATGACTACTTTTTAGTCACCCTCTCTTTTTATTTCCTCACTTTCTTCACGAACTCCTCCACCTTCGGCACGCCGCCTTGATAGACGAGGTAGCCGTCGTAGAGCTTGCGCTTGGTGATTTCATCGTTGATGGGGAGGGGAGTATTACCTGAGATAAGTGATTAATATTCGCTGTTTCACATAAAAAATGTATTATTGCAGCGAGATATCAGAATTGTTCAATCCATGATGAAAAACGTCCTGCTTTTTGGAGTGTCTTGTGTAGGAAAAACCACTGTCGGGAGAGGCCTGTCCCAAGCTCTCGGTTGGCGTTTCTTTGATGTGGATGATGACATCATTCGTCAGTGCCAGTGCACTATACAGGAATTCGTGGACACTTACTCTTGCCTTGAACGCAACGAAGTGCGAAGGGAGATTATCGAGAAACATCTGGAAGAGTCCTGTGACAAAATAATTGCTGTTTCGTCGATGCATTACCGCTCGTATTTTGAGGATATTATCCAGCGGGAAAACGTTTTGGCCATCCATCTTGTTGATTCGCCGCAAAACATCTTTAATCGCTTAGTGTTCACAGATGACAATGACCAATTGATGGAGGATTCGGAATCTTACAAGCTAAAACACAAAAGACATTATTTGAAGGAGATACGTGAAAATATCGAATTCTTTTCCGATATCTATTCCGTCATCCCTACTGTTTATAATGTCAATGGGAAAACACCCGATAGGGTCGTTGCGGAACTGGTCACAATAGTTTCTGCAAAACAGTAACGATAGACACAATCCCTGCCGCACCAATTGATTTGGGGCGATCAATAGTTTTCGTGTTGTTGCGCTTTTAAAATGATTGAAAAAAAAGAGCAGATATCGGGATTTTTGGGTGAAAAAAGGACGGCGGAAATTGTCAGCTTCTACATCAACAAGCGCAGGTACAACTGCCGTCGCCGGAACCTGTCGGAAGGTTTTTGGCGTTTTCTGGAGCATCTCTACGATGAGTGAGAAACGTGCCAATTGCTCGGAACATTATCATTTATGTGATATCTTTGCATATAAGAGCCGCAGCGAAAGCCGCGGCTCTACGTTTTTTTGCGACGCTTGGAAGCGTCGCCTCCTATTTCCGGACTTTTTTCACGAACTCCTCCACCTCCGACACGCCGCCTTGATAGACGAGGTAGCCGTCGTGGGGCTCGCGCTTGGTGATTTCGCGCCGTGTCCGGCAGCTGCTACATTTACCAATTCACCGCCACATCGCCCTCGATCTCGCGGGTGCTGACGTTAGCGACTCGGACTGACAGCAAAAATACACGTCATTTGTCAATGAGACATCTGGAATGTGATGGGTATGCGGCTCGTGGAGCGAACCGGCAAGCCCCGGTAGAGTCCGGGAATCCATTTGGGCATGGCCATGACAGCGCGGAGAGCCTCCTCGTCGCAAGGCGGGAACAGCGGAGTCGCCACCTTAGATTCTGAAATGCTACCGTCGGAATCGATGGTGAACTCCACCCAAACAACCCCTTGTATGTTGTGAGCCCGGGCCACTTCGGGGTAGTGGATTTCCTTGGTCAAGAAGGCGTTCATAGCCTCAGTTCCGCCCGGAAACATCGGTGCTGTCTCAGGCTCGAATTCCCCTCCGGCTATTGTTTCCGGACATTTTTCCTGATCGTCCGGGTTGATGATGAAGACGGTGATGTCCGAAATGGCTGACTTGGCTCCGGCCACCGAATGTGCTATGATGTTGCTGAAAGTGACGGAGGAATTGCCCGGGGCATTGCGGATGGCCTGTTGGATGGTCACCGGGATGGTGTCCCCGTAACAAATTGTGTCAGCAACCACGTTGCCCAGACTGACCACCGTCGCCCGGAACGATATCACAGACCATTTCACATCGTAGGGAAACCCTTCCCACATAACGGCCCTTAGTTTTGGGTATTTCAAAAGTTCGTCCGCCGTATGATACCCGTTTCTAATCCAAACCCCTACACAAGGATGTGGGTTGGGAACCTTGTAAACACGGAATTTGGAGAAACCGATCTCTTTGCCCGTTTTCTTTCTCATGACGGTAACGGTTACGAGTTTCCCTTGCATGGAATCGGGCACTTGCAGGTAATATTTATCCCCATCTTGTTCCACACTGCCTTCCGAAACGGAGACTTCAACCTCTTCGGGCCGCCCGTCCGTCTGCACGGTGACGGGAATGGGAATGCCCGCGTAGATTACCGCTGATCGGACAGGTTGAACATAACCGTAGGTCTGTGCCGACAACTTGCCGGAGGAAGTGACGGTCAACAGGAGCACAGCGTAAAAAAATCCCCAAAAGGATAATAATTGTTCTTTTCTCATCGTTGCATATTTTTTAACCTCAATTTACAGCTTTTATTCACATATTTTGAGAAATGGAGAAAATCACTAATTCCTATATCCCTAATCAGCCTCACCCCTCCTGCTCGTAATAATACGAGTAGTCGATGCCTTTCATGAAGATCTCGCGGTCGTCGATCTTGTCGGTCAGAGCCTGTTGGAGCAGGGCGCGGATTTTGTCGCTGCTGACGGCACTCGCGATCATCGCGTCCAGATAGTCCGACTTCCCGATTTTGCTCCAGTCAATGCACAGCCCCAACCGCTTCTTGAGGATCAAGTCCAACCAGATGCGGGTGCTGCGGCCGTTGCCCTCCATAAAAGGATGGGCGGCGTTCATCTCCACGTATTTATCGACAATCTCATCGAATGTCGTTTCAGGCATCTTCTCGACTGTCTTCAGGTAATCGGGCAAATACTGCGCGAGGCAGAACAGGGTGCCGCCTTTGGAGATGGTCTTGGTACGTATCTTCCCGGCAAAATCGTAAAGCCCGCCGAAGATGTAGGCGTGAATCTGCTGCAACGCCTTCACAGTGCCTACATCCTTATCCGCTACCAAATTGCTCTCGATGAACGTGTAGGCTTTCTTGCGGCTCCGCCCGTCAATGGTGTTGTCGCTGTAGGTGAACCAGTCCAGAAAATCGGTCGCCTTGGTGTTGGGGAAATGTTTGCCTAAAAGCTCAACACCTTGCTGGTCAAGCACATCTGCGGGGTGTTTCTTCCCGTCAGGGGCGGTCAATCTCAACTGGTTAGTGGCACTAACCAGTTCATTCCCCTCACGCTTCAGTTTTGTCTTGAGGTATTTCCAATAGTTGCGGTTCTTTTGGTAGTCGGCCTCGTTGTTAATGGCACCAATAATGTCCACGACAGAGAACCACCACTTGGACAATTCCTCATCCCAAATGGCGCGCACTTCGTGGTCGTTGTAAAATCTTATGGATATTTTGCTCATTTTGGTTGATTTTTTTGACATAGGGACGCCACAGTGTGACGTCCCTACAATTATTCATTACAAATTATTAAATGCATCACTATTTCCTCACCTTCTTCACGAACTCCTCCACCTCCGGCACGCCGCCTTGATAGACGAGGTAGCCGTCGTAGGGCTCGCGCGGGGTGATTTCGTCGTTGATGGGCGTCAGCATCAGCTTCTTCACATCCTCGCGTTTTTGGCCGCTGTCCTTGGTGAGGCCGAGCGCCCAGCCGAGCTTGATGTAGGAGCTTTCCGCTAACATGTTGTCGGCGGGGATGATGCCGCGGGCCATCATGTCGCGGCCCGTGTCATAGACGAACATGTGGGTGTAGCCCCAGATGGTCTGCACGCTCATGTACTGGTGTACGCCCGCGTCGGTGGCGCGCTGGATGGCGTCGAACATGTGCTTGTTGACGTGCCCCAAGCCGGTGCCGTCCCACACGATACCTTTGTAACCGTTGTCAATCAGCGCATCCAACACGTCGGGTTTCATGCCCGGATAGTAGTAGAGGATGGCCACACGGTCGTCGAAGGTGGGCACGATGCGGGTGACGTTCGGGTCGTTCTTGGCGATGCTTCTCTTGTAGTCCTCGTAGTTGGTGATGACCTCCACCTGGCGGTGCTGCTCGCCGTGGCGGCGGTGGTTATAGACCTCCTTGATAGGCTGCACGCCGTCCTTGCGGTTCACGGTGGCCAGCGGTGTGTCGCCGATGGTGCGGAACGTGGAACGGTAGGAGCTGTGCATCTTGCGCACGCGCGTGCCGCGGTGCAGGAAGCCGTAGTCGTCGCTGGTGGGACCGAACATGCAGACCATCACCTCGGCGATGTCACCGTGACCGGCGGCGGTCATTGCGTGCATGAGGTTTAATGCCGCGTCGGAACTCGGACGGTCGGAGGAACGTTGTGAGCCGACTAACACTACCGGCATCGGGAGGTTCTGGCACATGTAGGTCAACGCGGTGGCGGTGTGGGCTAACGTGTCGGTGCCGTGACCGATCACGATGCCCTCGATGCCGGCCTTGATCTCGTCGCCGATCTTGTTGGCCAATGCCTTGTACTCTACTGGAGACATGTTCTCAGAGAAGACGGCGAAGACCTTTTCGGTGTCGAGGTTGCAGATGTCGGCTAACTCGGGCACAGCGCCGTAGAGCTCGCCGGGCGAGAAGGCGGGAATCACCGCGCCGGTACGGTAGTCGAGGCGGGAGGCGATGGTGCCGCCGGTGCCGAGCAACTTCACATGCGGCAGACCGGGCGTGTAGGGGAACTCCTTCTCTGGAATCTTGAAGACGGGCTGCGGGTCGCGCTCGCCCTTCATGTCGGTCACCGTCTCAATGTCGATGCCGATGTTGTAGCCCGTGGCCACCTTCATCACGATGTGGATGTCGTCGGTGTTCTCGGCTCTGGGCAGGATCTTGCCCGAGAAGTGTCCCCGCGTGGTCTCGACCTCCGCCTTGTCCCACACGTGAACGTCATATTTTTTGAGCATCTCCAATGCTCTTCCCTTATATCCTTGGAATGTTACTTTATCGTTGTTTTCCATAATTACAGTGATTAGTGATCAGTGAACAGTGATCAGTAAATTACTTGGTTGCTAATTCGGTGAATGCAGCGTTGCCGAGGGCTTTGCGTCTTACTTTGCCAAGGGCGCTGTTGCGCTTGTCGTTTTCGCTGCTATGTGTTCTATAGGGCTCAAAGTCGCCCATGGCCTCGTTGTACAGAGCTTCGATTTCCTGTTTGGTCATCTCCCTGTAGCCGGCGAGTCGGAGTATCTGCGACAGTTCTGCATTTGGATAGATGAACATTTCCTCCAACATGTCGAGGGCGATGGCTTTGTCGAGATTCTCCTTCTTCAGGAAAGCGAACAGGTCGTAAAGCTTGCAGGTGCAGAACGGAATCTTGCCGTACTGGCCGTGCAGGTGTTTGAGACGCTGGCCGAAGAAGGTACCCAAATACTTGGGACAGTAGCCGAGTTCGTCGGTGATCTTCTTGATGAGCGGGAAGAAGTTGTGGGTGAAGATGTATTTGAAGCAGTCTTGCGGGATACCCCATTCCACCATCTGCGCATAGCGGTCGGCGACGGCGTCTGGGATGTTTTTGCGAAGCTCTTCGATGTAGTCGTTGGTCAATGGGATGGGGGCCGAGTCGGTGTCGGGGTACATACGGTCGGCGCCGGGCAGCACGCGCTCGAAGATGGTGGTGCCGTCGGTCAGGGCCTTGCGGGTCTCGTGCGGCACGCCGTCGAAGGCCATCAGGGCGCGCTCCTCGATGGTTTCGAGGGCGGTCTTCACATCGTCTTCGGCAGCCCAGAAGATAATCTGTGCGTCGTTGTCGCCGGCATTCATCGCCTTGGCAGCCTTCTCGAAGACGCTGCGGCTCACCACATCCTCCAAATCTTCGCTGGTGGCCATGTTCGGGCGCTCCAGGCAGGCGATGACCTTCAGTCTGTCGGCGAACTCGCCGTAGAAGGGATGGCCGGGTTGGGTGAAGTGGGAGAGCAGGCCTGCGAATTGCGGCAGGTTGACGGCATACACCTTGGCGCCACTCTTGATGGCATCGGTGATGGGGTCGAAGTAGAAGTGGAACTGCTTGGGATCCAATTCTGTATAACTCATTTTCCAATCCTCTTTCTTGATGCGGGCTTTCAGTTGCTCGCGGATGGCGAGCAGCGCCCATTGGCGGAAGCACTCCACGTGGGTGACCTCCGGGATCCATTTGGTGTGGGCCACGCCCTTGACCTCGATGCGGGTGCCGCCGGTGCAGCTCACGTTCACGTCCTCACGTCCCGCGCCGATGCCCGTGCGCACGCGCCCCGTGCTGCGGTTCAGGAAGCGGATGTAGTTGCAGGCCTCCTCCACCTCGTCGGGGTTCACCATGTCGGGGTAGGTCACCGTCTCGATCAACGGCATACCTAAACGGTCGGTGCGGTAGATGCGCGTGTGGCCGATGTCGGACACTTCGCGGCAGGCATCCTCCTCCACGCTGAGCTGGATGAGGCGCACTTTCTTCTTGCGAAGTTGGATCTCGCCGTCGATACCGAGAATGGCGGTACGCTGGAATCCTGTCGGGATGGAACCGTCGAGATACTGCTTGCGGGTGATGTGTACCTCGCCCACGATTTTGAGCTTGGAGGCGAGGGCGATCTCGAGGGCGTATTGCAGGGCCTCAGGATTGATGGGGAACGGTGGGGTGTCATCGACCTCATAGGTGCAGGCTGTGCGGTGCGCGATGCGATAGACAATGTTCTTGCGGGTCTTGAACTCCATCAGCGCGGTGCCGTCGTACTCGCCCATCTCGGAGAGGGTGGGGCGCATGTGGCGCAACAGCTCCGCGTCGTATTCGTCGGGTTTCTGGAAGATGCCGGCAGGACAGCGGCAGAAGAGTTTCTCTTTGGTGGCCAGTTGCTGGTGTACCTCCAGCCCGGACATGAAGCCGATGCGGTCGTAGTCGGCCTGCGTGGCCGCCTTGCGGTCCACATAGCCGATGGCCTTGCGGCTTTTTTCGTAATTTTCCTGTGGATTGATGGTTTGCATATATCTTTTTTTTAGTAATAATGCGGGATAAAAAGGGCAAAAGCCCTGAAAATTTCAAGGCGGCAAATATAAAAAAAATCGTTTGAAAATTTCCATGTTTTCAATTTTTGTCTGTGCCGCCTTTCCCCCCGCATGGATAGGACCCTCGGAATGGCCGTGTCGTCTTATTGGACAACCCGCCACTCACCCGGCTGGAGTGTGCCAAGGCTAAGGTCGCCAATTTGGACGCGGATGAGCCGTAGGGTGGGGAAGCCGACCGCGGCGGTCATGTGGCGCACCTGGCGGTTCTTGCCTTCGGTGAGGGTGAGGCGCACCCAGCTGGTGGGGATGTTGGCGCGATAGCGGATGGGCGGCACGCGCTCCCAGAGGTCTTCCGGTGGCAGCGCCCGCTCGGCCTTGCAGGGACGGGTGCGGTAACCTTTGATGACAACTCCTTTCCGTAGCTTCTGCAGGGCCTCATCGGTGATCTCCCCGTCCACTTGGGCGAGGTAGGTGCGCGGGTGGGCGTTCTTCGGGTCTAACAGCCGCTTGATGAGCCGTCCGTCGTCTGTCAGCAACAGGGCGCCCTCGCTGTCGTGGTCCAGACGTCCCGCGGCATAGACGCCGGGCGGGAAGCCGAACTCGTCAAGGGCCCGGTGCCCCGCCTCGGGGGTGAACTGGCTCAGCACACCGTAGGGCTTGTTGAAGAGGATGACCATAATCTGACTTTACTTGTAACCGGTTGTTTCGGGTGCAAATGTACATAAATTCGGGATATACAAAGGCATATTGGATTAAATTGCCGTGTGTGGAGATGTTCCATGGCGCGTCTCTACTTCACCCGGATCATGCTGAACGCCCCGAACAGGCCGAATCCGTTTTCGATGTTTGTGTAGGTGTGAAGCGGCTCCAGCAGCAGGAAATTGAGCTCGTTGTCTTCCGTCAGGGTGTTTTCGTAAAGGTAGGTGCCCTTGTCAAGGAAGAATAAAAAGTATTCGTAAGGCTCATCATCATCATCATCCCAATCGTCATATTCGTAAATGTCGGCATCCAACAGGAAACGCATCTGGGCGCCGTCGCGGCCTTCGTCGGAGATGTATTCATACTCGCTGGCACCCTCATACAGCCATTCGCTGTAATACTGCCAACCACTGAATTCTATAATCCACCCCTCGTCTTCGTCTTCGTGCATAATGTTCCTTGGGCGACGCGATTTCAGCGCGTAAGCATTCCCTTCCCCTTGCACATCACGCCACTGCACATACACGTCCTTGTGCGGCCAGTTGTAGATCTCGCCCCAATGGGAGTCATGGTCAACAGCCACCGTGTCGAAAAGGAAACCGACATCGTGCGTCACCGGCACCGTGCATGAAGCCGCAATGTCCGGATATCCCGGATAGGAAGCCCGGATATGATAGGTGCCGCCCTCGACAATAGGAAATTCTTGATTGGTAATGATATAACGTCTGTGAACATTGTCGTACGGGGCACGCATCCAATGGTCGCCGTCGGCGGAAAGTTCCACAATGGCGTCTGAAATGTTGGGGAAATCCCCCGAGTCGCCGCCATAAAGCAGTTTGGTGCTTGATAACAAGATGTAGGTTGTGTCCAACTGCGGACAAAGACGGGCGTACAACACCAGTTTCCGGGTTTCGTTAAACTGGTCCTCAAGATCGACATCATCCACACATCCGACAAAGACACAGGTTGTCAGGGCATAGCAGATTGTCAGAATGATTTGTGTTGCGATTCGTTTGGCTTTCATAGTTGTCTTTAAAATTTGAAATGATAGGTGAACGTCGGTATGAGCGGGAAAATGCTGACCTGCTTTAATTTGTTGGCGATTTCGGGGCCATTCTCGGTATAGATGTAATCCTGTGTGGTGAAATAGAAGAACGGATTGTGATGGTTGTACAGGTTGTAGATGCTGATCTCGAAGATGCTCTTCCCGTTGTTTTTTTTGTGCGGTTTGATGAACTGCACGCCAATGTCAAGATGATGGAAAGGCTTCATGCGGAAGTCATTCTTCTTTCCATAGTTTTCAATGTATCCCATATACTGGTTATAGGAAATATCCTCTGGCGAAAGACAGTTTTCAAGATAGCTATCCAGGTTCTCGGCAAGATAGAGGGAGGTGGGCAGCGTGACAGCGTTGCCGGTGGCGAAGACCCACGACAGGGAGAGGTTCACCCAGGACGCCGGCGAGTACATCAGCACAACGGACACATCGTGGCGACGGTCGTAGCGGGCAAAGAACGGTTCCCCGAAGTTCAACTCCTCGAACTGCTGTTTGGTCCACGACAGCGTGTAACCGATCCATCCGGTGAATTTCCCGACCTCCTTGCGCACGAGGAACTCCACCCCGTACGACCATCCCCGGCCGGAGGTCACGTTGTCGGTCCATTGGCTCTGAAAAGCGCCCGGCATCTCCTCGTCCAGAATGTTCTGGATCATGGTGGTGAAAAAAGAGGAGCCCTCCTTGTATGCTAAAATATGGTTCATCCACTTGTGGTAACCCTCCAACGAGAACGACAGGCGCGGTTTCTTCAAATCATAGTGGATGCCGAAGGCGACCTGCTGGGAAAGCTGCGGACGGATGGTTTCCGTGACGGGCACCCAAAGATCTGTAGGGAGACCTATAGTGCTGGTGGAGAGCAGGATCATGTTCTGGCTCATCATTGCGTATGAGGCTTTCAGCGCCAGGTTCGACAGGATGTTGTAGCTCATCGAGAGGCGCGGTTCAGGTGAAAACCAAGTCTTCTTCGGCACCGAAAAGGCCACCAGACGAACTCCCGGGTTGATCCGGAAACGGTTCCGTATGTTGATCTCATCCTCCACATACAGGGCATATTCCAATCCTTTTGCCTTCTCCACGTTCCGCATCGTGAGGGTGTCGGCCTTCATGGTGGCGGCATTGGGCCGCGCCACGTGATAGACCACCGCCGCTCCGGCGAGCAGATGGTGCGTGGCATTAGGCCTATATGTCACGTCGTATTTCAGCGTGTAGTCGCGGATACCCGAACTGAAATCCGAGCTGAAAGATTCGTTCTCGGGATTGTTTATGCCATAGAAATATTTGTATTTCAAATAGGTGTTCATCTTGTAATCGCTGAAGATGAACGACATATTCGAGAATATCTTATTGGTGAACAAGTGGTTCCATCGTGCGGTGGCCGTCGCGTTCTGCCAGTAAAGTCCCATCTTGTACTTGTCGTACATCCCAACCATACCGTAATTGTCCGTTTCGGAAAGATGGAACTTGTCGCGCCCGAAATAGGAGCTGAAGTAGAGCTTGTCCTTTTTGCCCAGGTCGAAATTGAGCTTGCCGTTCAAGTCAAAGAAATAGTAACCGATGGCTGTGCTCTGTGTGGCGATTTTCATGATAGGAACCAGAAAAAGGTCAAGATAGGTGGTGCGGCCCGAAAGCATGAAGGATGCCTTTTTCTTGAGGATAGGCCCCTCCACCATCACATTGGAGGAGATCAGCCCGACGCCCCCCTCGCAGTGGTAGCTCTCCTTGTTGCCGTCCTTCATGTTGATGTCAATGACGGACGAAAGCCGCCCGCCGTAACGGGCCGGGAACCCGCCTTTCACCAGTTCCACCGACTTGATGGCATCTCCGTTGAAGATCGAGAAGAATCCCAGCAGATGGCTGGCGTTGTAGATGGTGGCCTCGTCGAGAATGATCAGGTTCTGGTCGGGACCGCCCCCGCGCACGTAGATGCCGGAGGTGCCCTCCGAGGCTGACTGCACACCGGGCAGGAGCAGCAGCGTCTTGAAGACATCTTTCTCGCCAAACAACATCGGGACGTTCTGTATCTCCTTGGTGGATAATGTGATGGAACTCATCTTCACCTGCTCGGTGTTCGTTTTCTCCGCCGTGATATTCACAGCATCCAGCATGATGATCTTTGACAACCGGGCGTCATACTCGATGTCTTCGGGCTTGTTGATCCACAAAGTGTCGTTTGCAAAACCAAAACTGTTGAACACCAAAAACATGCCGCTTTGATAAGGAAGCGTGATGGTATAAAAGCCGTAGGTGTTGGCGGTGGTGCTTTTTTGCGAAACGGGCTCGTAAACCAAACCTCCGGGCAGCGACTCCCAACTGCCGCTCTCGTAAAGATGGCCGCTCACCGTGATGTTCTGAGCCGGCAGCCAACTGTGGAGAAGCAGACATAATAACAGGCAAACAGCATTCAAACAATGCTTTGGCAAAATATAACAATCTGTTCTCATGGGCAATAACTATAATGAAACATGATCGAGAAATTTCAAAATTGACACGGCAAAAATACTGAAAAAACACATGCTCATCCCATACACTGCTTTTTTATAAAATATGTATTCATAAAAATGACTATCTTTGCAGCGTTGTTTGCCGGCCCTGATGATTAATGGACTTTGCATCATGGTTGGCGGCAACTTGAAGAGATGAAAAATAAAAGTCCTCCCTTACAATACAATATGGTTGCATATCTTTCTGATAAACAATGTGTTAAAAGCGTATTATTGTTCATCATCCTTTTCTCGGCTTCATTTTTTTATGGCGGTGCCCAGAATACCACGACCAAAGGACCCGAAATCGGGATGGATGACGGTGCCCGGGTTACTGTCTTGGGTGAAGATGATCAAAACATCTATTTTTGTGCAGTGGACAAGGATAATTTTGGCAAAGATGACGAATTGTTTGTTATTGTATATGACAAAAAGAGCCGTTCCGTTGTTGTTGAGCATGAGTTTGACGAAGACTATGGCTTTTCCACGGCGTTCATGACAGATGACAAAGTTGTGCTGGTAGGTAGAACATTTAACAAAAAGAGCAATAGAGTGGAATATTTCCAATACACATTCCCTGTCATGAATAAAAAGAAAGGTAAGATTGTGCCCAATGTGGTGTATTCTGTGCCTGCTGAGAGTAAGAAATACAATTTGTACCGTGTCTTACGATCATCTGACGGTCAGAAACTCGCCTATCTGACCTACCTGAGACCATCGAATCGTAGTGCTGAAGAATATGCTCTTGATGTGATGGTGTGTGGCGTCGATGGACGTGTGGTCGCCCATACACAGAAAAGGATCAAGGGGGAGTTTCCTAATTACGTGAAAGGGTATCTTGCCAATGACGGTACCGTATTTTTGGAGGAGCATTATTATACCGATCGAAAAGCCGAACCGAGAGGAACCATGATTATGTTCTCGAGGGACGTGTCTTTTCGCTTTGTCACGGTTACCACAGACCAACAATACAAGCCCATGCAAATGGAGGAAGACATAGAGGGTATGTACAATATGTATGCGGAAATACTTGCAGATCAGCGTCTTATGGCGTTTGGCGCTGCAAAAAACGGTGTTGGAATGCTTGTTTTGGACAAGACCGGAGAGGTGGCCAAATATGGCGTTTATGAAGAGAAAATCCCTGATTTGCCGGAAGGCGTCACCTATGACTTCGATTATTACAACGAGAACAGCTTCGCTTTCACACCGTATCAGATCTTGTCTTTGCAGGATGGGCGTGTCTTGGTGTTGGCTCACCAGCATCTGTACAGCCTTGTCTCGAATGGAAACTCCATGAGGGCATATAATGATCACAAAAATCTCTACCTCTATCTGTTTGACAAGGAGTTGGAGTCATTGACATTTGTTACGCGGCCTTTCGGCACTCAAAGCGCGGGAGACAAACACGAGGATTTGCCTGTCGCGTTTGAATGGGACGGAGAAACGAGACTGTTGTTCAACGGTCAGGTGTCGAACTATACGGGTGGTTCCAAAAGTAAGTGGAAAGTGTTGTTCCCCACCAAACTAAGTGAGCGTTGTTTGGTGCTGGGCACGTTGGATGACGACCTGCGTTTTACCCCCAAAATTGTCAGAGATCCGGGTCCGGACGTGCCGTTTACGACGGGTGAGTATTTCGAGCAGTTGCTGAAGGTGACGGACGATGCGGTGTATATCATCAATCACCGCAACAGCGACAATTTCATCGAGGAAATCAGGAAGTGACAAAGTCTCAGTATCTATGAAAAAAATATTGTTGTTTTTAATGGTTTTGCTGCTGGGCGTCGGGTCGCTTTTTGCCCAACGCATCTATTCCACCAATTATCGTTCCGAAGCAAAAGTGAAGGTGTATGTGACCCAATACCGCTCGGAAGCGGATCTCATTGTCTATATAACGGACTATCGAAGCGAGGCGTCAGACAATAAGGGCATTTGGTATTTCACCCAGTATAGGAGCGAGGCCCAGAAGATTATCTATTTTACGGATTATTCGTCCGAAGCGGACGTGAAAGTGTATTTCACTCAATATAAAAGTGAAGCGGGCTGGAAGAACAAGGCCAAACAGTACCTGTTTTATTAGTTTCATTGGTAGGAAAAAAAGTAGAGGGTGACTAAAAAGTAGTCATCCTCTTTTTTTTTACATTTTTTTGCAAGATTGCAAGCTCGACTTTTGTGCTTTTCCATACTTTAAAAAAAAGATGGTTATTTTTCTGAAAAACAGAGAAATAACCATTGCTATTT
>JAGCCZ010000043.1 GCA_017651425.1 Bacteroidales bacterium | reverse complement strand
AGGGCGGAATTTTTCTTTCAGACCGCTTTGGCGATTCGTGCTTTTACGGTCTGCTCTAATCCCGAAGACAACGGACCGAATATCCGTAGGACTTGTCGTTGCCGTTCCTATACAAGTAGGCTCCACTGTAGGTAATCTGCCAGTAGTAAACAAAGTTGCCATAGATCTGCGTAGCACTCCAGAAGTCGGCGTCGCTGCCAAAAGAGCTTAAGTTGCTGCCGTAGCAGCCAGCAGGAAGAGCCGAAAAGCCCGTGGAATTATTTGAACTAGGCTCAAGACCCACAGCACATAAATTGGACATAATAATGGCCCATCCTGATGTTGACGCCAACGCCTTGGCTATATAGGCGCTATTAGCGCTACACTGATACTGCGTCTGGCTGCCCACATAGTCACTCAGCTGTATCCACTCAGCATCACTCGGAACATGCCATCCTGTTGGACATATACCCTGAACACCACTGGGATTAGCACTGCTGGAAGATGAATTACCCATTACCGCAGGCCAGTTGTACAGATAGCCGTAAGTGCTCACATTGGAAATGTTATTGTCAACATAATAATATGCGGTTGTATTACTTGTACTGTTGCCCATAGGTATGCTTGTGCCATCGCTGTAGTGTGTGGTGCGTAAATTCTCCTTCATCCAGCACTGGTTGCCAATCTGCACCGTGTTGTAAGTATTGTTGTCATAGTCTGTCACTGTGGCAGCACCTGGGCAAGAATATCCAGCATCAACAACAGCAGTAAAACTTCGTTGTTCCCCATAGCTCGTACCTGCACTATTGGTGGCATACGCCCGCACATAATAAGTAGTGCCAGTAGTCAGACCTGTAATATTACTGGTAAAACTGCCCGTACCGCTGCCATCGGTGGTGTGGCTTTCGCTCACAGTGGGGTTCTGCGAAGTACTCCAACATACACCGCGAGCGGTAACGGAAGAGGCACCATTTGAAGTAACATCACCACCACAAGTGGCAGAATTAGCCGTAATAGAAGTTATAGTATTAGTGGTAACAATTGGCAACTGATGCTGCGTTTCGGGAAACTGCAAAGTGAAGGTCTGGGAAGCTTCCTGTACCTGTGTAATATGTTGGCTTTCCGCCTCGTTGCAGTTAATGGTGGCATAGCCCACGTATTCCATCTGGTCGCCAAAGGTGAAGGGGTTGTTGGTGGTGTATTTGGAGGCGTTTTGCGATTTGGGTGATTGTGGAGACGCAAAATCTTGCGTCGCCACAGAACCTGCATATTCAATCATGTTGGCATCAATGCCGCCGTTGCATACCATTTTGATAGAGGAGGTTTGGCCGCTCTGGCGGGCGGTCATCACGTAGGTGCCAGCGGTAGCAAGGGTGATGCGGAATTGGTGGGGACCGGGTTGTAAGGCATAATCATTCGCCACAACAATACGGCCGTTGATGTCGGCAATGTCCAATGCCACCGAGCCTTCGTTTGTTACCATCAAGTTTACCTCGGTGGTGCCGGTGAAGGGGTTGGGGTTGTTTTGCGACATTTGTAGAGACACACGGCCGAGAGTCTCTACATCGGCGATGCCCGTGCCGTTCTGCATGGTTAAGGTGGTGTCGGGCCAATATATCGTTTCCTGCCAGCCCTTGGTCAGGTTGGTGATGGACACTCGGTGGAGCTGTACATGCTGGTTGGCCGCATCCTTAGCGGTGAAGGTGAGGGTCACACTTTGGGCGAAAGCAACGGTGCTTATTAATATTACTACCAAAAATGATAGGAGTCTTTTCATAATCTTATTATTTTAGGTGTGTTTTTTCTATGTTCAGAGTATGGGAGCATAGCTTGTGTCAGATTTTTTTTTAAAATTTCAAATCACAAAGATAGTAACAATATTCTCACCCGCAAATTTTTCGTATAAAAATACAAACATTAATCTTCTGTTTTTATGCCGCAAAAATACACATTATTTGAAACCGCACGTGGGCATCCGTTTTTGCTACAGAGATGCTTCCCCTGCGGGGATGAGTCACCCCCCCTCACCAATGCTCCAACGGCACGTTTGAAAGAAATGTTTATTTTTGCGGACTGAAAAGCAGGAAAATGGAAGAAGCCCAGACCAGACAATATCCCAATGATGTTCGGACTATCCGCCGAAGCAAACGCAAATTATCCATAGTGTCAAGATGGTATCTCCGTCTTGCCATTATTACTTTCATTGTTCTTGCAGGCTTCTTCTTGGTCTCTTTGTTTGACAAAGGCGTGATGCTTTCTCTTTTTAAAGGGCCGCTCGTTTATCTCATATCTTTGGGTTTTGCCTTGTACTATTCCCTTATCAACAAGGGGAGCTTAGTGGAATCTGTAAGTTTTGATTATTTGAGACTGGAAATCAGAGTCGTGCATTTCACGCTTTTGAACCGTCAGCATAAAGTGGTGATCCCATTCGAAGGGATGAGTTGGTCTGTGCTTCCAGGCGGATTCAGTCTCGACAGACTTCGGATTTTCCCCAAGCAAGGAGACCGAATAGTGATTTGCGAGGGTGGACTCGGATGGACGGGAGAGGATGTCGAACGATTGGAATCTGCTTTGTCAAGGATAGTGGAGCGGGAGCATTGGCTTTTGAAGACGTAGAAACAAGTCTTTAGATCCTGCTATTCCGTAATGTTGCCGCCAGACCAGGTCTGTTTCAATGTGATTGTTTCTGAGTAATAATCTATGGAAGAAAGCAAATCCGCGTGATCCGTGGAGATTCCCCGCTTCACGCCGGATTCTTCACCCCGACCTTCGACCACGTCTGCAGCACCACCGAGACAATGATCAACGCGATGCCGAGGACAAACGAGAAGTTCAGCTCGTGGTATTCCTGGAAAATCAGCATCGCGAGGATGATGCTATAAACGGGCTCCAGATTGTAGGTAAGGTTAACCGTGAAAGCGTCAATCTTCTGCAGGACAATAATTTGCAGCAGACATAACCCGATGGTGCAAACCACCACCATAAAGGCCATATAGGGATAGTCCATGCCCGTCGGAAGGAACTTCCCGACTGGCAGGATGACGTTGTAAACCGGCAGGATGACGCTGAGGACGACAATGCCGCCGACCATCTCCCAGAAGAGCATGTTTTTGGCCTCATAGTGCTTGCCGACGTGCTGGTTGGCGATGGCAAAGAGGGCGTACAAAGCCGAGGAAACAATCCCCAGGGCAATGCCCAAGCGGTATCGGGTGTCAAAGTGGAAGATGAGATAGACACCGCATACCGTGAGGATGCTGAACAGGAACTCGCGCACGGAGAAGCGGTGCCGGTTGATGATCGGCTCGAGAAGGGCGGTGAAGAACCCGACCAAGGAGAAGCAGACCACCCCGATGGAGACGTTCGAGGCTTTGATGCTGGCGTAGAAGAAGATCCAGTGCAGGCACAGCAGCACGCCCACGCCGCCCGTCCGCGCCACATCCTTGAAACGGAGACGCTGCATCTCTTTTCGGAAGAGCAGGAACAACGCCATCAGGGCGGCGGCCCACGTCATCCGGTGCCAAACGAGCACCACGGGATCCAGCTCGATGAGCCGTCCCAGCACCCCGGTAAACCCCGCGATGAACACAGAGAGGTGCAGCAGCAGGAATCCTTTATGGTCTTTTGTGGTCATAATGGGTTGGGCATAATGATTGGTTTATCGTTTATGTCAGGGTGTCTGTTTGTTTTTTCTGCTGCGCCATGGCGATGATGACCACTGCTGCGAGAATGAGCACGATACCGACGGCAAGGTAAACCGTGAATGGTTCGTTGAACACGAGAAGGCCGATGAGCACGGCGGTGAGCGGTTCGAGCGCCCCCAGTATGGCGGTGGCGGTGGAACCGACGTATTTGGCGGCATACACCATCAGCACCAGGGCGAAGATGCCGGGCACCAGGGCGAGCCACCCCACATAGAACCAGCTGACGGCACCCCGGGGCAGCGTGAGCGGCAACCCCGCGACCAAGGAATATACCACCATCCCCAAAGCACAGTACAGCAGCACGTAAAAGTTTATCTTGATGGAGGACATCTGCAGGTTCCCTTTGTTCATCAGGATGATGTAAAGGGCGTACGACAGTGCCGAGGCCAGCACCAAAAGCACCCCTATCGTTGACAGTGCTTCGCCGTTGTCGCTCCAATACAGCAAGACGACCCCCACGCCCGACAGCAGCAGCGACAGCAGCGTGGCAACGGTGACGCGTTCGCGAAAGAAGAGCGCCATGATGACGGCGGTCATCACGGGATAGGTGAAAAGAATGGTGGAAGCCACGCCGGCCGCCATGTAATGGAAACTCAGGTACAGGGTGAGCGACGACACGATAAACAGCAGTCCCAAACCCGTCAGCACGCGGAACTCCTGCCGTGTCACCTTGAAATTCTCTTTTCGGAAAAGCATCACCAGGGCGATGATCACCCACGCCAGCCCGAAACGGTAGAACAGAACGCTGTTGGTCTGCATTCCGGTGGCATACAATTTCAAGGCACCCAGCGGGTTGGTGCCATAGCAAACGGCGGCGGCGATGCCCGCCAAGGTTCCAATAAACTTACGGTTTTTCAATTTCTCAAAAAATACTATTGTTGTTCAGAGGCTCAGCAGAGAACTGCTACTTGTCAATCTCCACCAACATGTACTTCTTCGTTATTGGAGCAATTCACCGAGTATCTTGTCCATATCCACATCGCGGGCAATGATGGCGCCGGTCTCGCCGTCAATCAGCAGGACGGTCGGAATGCCAGGAAGAGTATAATCTTTCCATGCCTTGCTGTCTCGTCCGGGCTGATCGTCACATACATTCACCCACGTCATACCGTTTTCTTTGATGAAGGTCTTCCAATAGTCCACATCTGGGTTTTCGGCCACGGAATAAATCTCCAATCCCTTTTCGTGATATTTGGCGTAGATTTCCTTAAGCTTTGGGATAGCTTTCACACATCCTCCGCACCAGGTTGCCCAGAAATCCAGGAGGACATAGCGGTTGGCCGGATTCTTCACCACCGAACTCAGGCTGACAGGCTTCCCGTTGGCATCTGGATAGGTCATATCGATGAAATAATTGGGCTTGCCACCTTCCGGCGCCGGCTCGGTTTTCATACGGCGTTTCAGTTCCTCGCGTAATTCGGCAACATATTGCTTATCAGCCAGCTCAGGTATCAGGCGGTCGAGAATGCCAAGCGCCTCAGCCGATGAATTCCAGTGTGCCGCATAATACAATGCCAACGGACCAGCCTGTTCTGCGTTAATCACTTCTCGCTTGAGCGCCTCGACCGCCTCTTGATCACCACTGTTTTCTAACTCACCAACCTTCTTGAAGATATCGTTGGAGGCTGTGCCTGTCGCGTTGTTGACCTCATAATCCTTCTCGTCAGAAGCGTCCACATCGACGACAATCGTTCCCGGCTCCAGAAAGAAATCCTTCAATTGCATGTCGTCCTGTGAATACAAGTACACGTGGGTTGGCGATGAAATACGGGGATGGAACTCAAAGTGTCCGTCTTTGACACGGGTCGTCTCAATAACCTTGAAATGGTCGAACGCGTCCTCCAGTCTGATTTTTGTCCCTTCTTTTAGTCCCTTGATGGCACCTTTCACGGTGCAATACTCGGGTTGGTTGTTACGGCATCCACTGACACCGATCACCAGTGCCACAGCCGCCACCATCAGACAGCAAGCCGTGAGAAATTTAGTAATGTGTTTCATGTTAGATTTGTTTTTAAAACTTTCTTTATTTGTTTTTGAGCGGCAAAAATACTAGTTTTTCAATGTCTTTGGACAAAAAACATCAATTCACAACAAAATGAAAATGCAAACTTTCGGGCTATAACTCGATTTTTTGTTGAGATATAGCCCGAAAGTATGTAATATTGTCGAGGCTACTTTATGCCCTGATAAGTGCTTTCATGCGATTTATATCCTCCTCCACTCCATCTTTCCCCCATTTGTCGGCCAAACGATACCATCGCAAAGCCTCATTATAGTTTTGCTCCACCCCGTCGCCTTCTTCATAATGGATGGCTAAGTTATATGCAGCCTCCTCATTTTGCTTTTTGGCAGCACGGCGAAACCATTGCAGAGCTATTTTACTGTCTTTCGTCACAAAAGAACCCTCGGCATAGGCAACTCCAACAGAGTTTTGTGCATACTCATCGCCTTGTTCAGCCGCTTTCATAGCCCAGAAAAATTCCAATTCATCGTTTTGTTCCACACCAATGCCTTTCCGATAATACCATGAAAGATCGTATTGTCCCCAAGCACAACCGCCTTCCGCCGATTTTATTATCCAGCGGATGGCCGCAGGCAAATTCTTCCGCACCCCTTCGCCATAGCGATAGCGTGTGGAAAGGGCCCACATCGCCAGGGAGTCCCCCTTTTTCACCGCTCGCTTAAGCCAATAGATATGCTTGGCTAAATCCTTTTCACAGCCTTCACCGTAATAATAGCAATTAGCAAGGTTATGCATTGCTTCCCTGTTGCCATGGTCGGCCGCTCGCTGATACCACTCCACCGCCTTAGTATAGTCAACATCGCATCCACGGCCATAGTAATAACACAAACCGACAGCAAATTCAGCATAATGATCTCCGTGTGCTGCTGCCATTCGATACAATTCCAAAGCTTTGACGTGGTCGCATTGTAAATGTCGTTCTCCAAGATCGTATGCGTAGGCGAGACGGTAAATCTCCAAAATCTGCTCGTTCGACATCTTTTTGCCGGACTCGTGCAGCGCAACCGCTTCCTCATACGTCAAGGGGGCGGATTTCTTGGGTGCTTTCTTTTTCATAGTTTGTTGAAGCCTGATGAGTTAGCAATACATTATCTTGACCTGAAAATATCACAAGTCCTATTACATTTCTTCAAGCTTACTAATAAACTCATCGCGAGACATTCCCAAATCGCGAATAGCGTTGCGAACAATGAATTCCGGAATAGGTTCTACATGCGTTTGGAAAACAACGGCACGTTTCAGACCATTCTTTGTCCATATCTCGTGACCACCCACAGTACGCAAAGGATGTAAACCTAACAGAGTCAAGATGTCGCGAAATTCCTTAACCGAAATGTTGGATAACTTCTTCATGCCATTGCTGCTATACGCATCGGAGTCGATACTTTCTCGTAATTAATGTGACCGCCAAGCAACTTGGACATTTCCGGCTTGCGAATCAAACGGCTGAATGCTGGCGGGGTGAGTTTTTTCTCCGTGACTTTCCAGCCGTGGTCTCGCAGATCGTCCCAAAGTGTGCCCAACTCAAGACAGGTTTCGACATATATCTGAAAACGCTCGAAGAAATTCTTTACCGCATCGCCATAATCCTTGCCCGATGTGCTGATATCAAGCGAAGGACAATAGGCAATCAGGTTGTCACCCTCCCTGAAGATATAGTACTCTATCGAAAAACGATACTCTTCTTGTTTGCTATTTTTATGTTCCATAATCCGTTTCTTCTTTGAACTTGCAAAAATACATAAATTACGAATACAAACGGATACCTTAGAATGCTGAGACGTTACACGCAACGTCTCTATATTCTAATTAACCCGCAGATACGGCCCCGTAACAGACCTTTTATCCTCCGCCATCGCCTTGGGCGTTCCCTCGAAGATGATGTCGCCGCCCATGGCTCCGCCGCCCTTACCGAAGGCGATGTGGTGGATGGTGTCCTCGTCGTTGAGCGACTTGTCGAAATCCACCAGCTTGTGGATGTCTAACTCGCGGATCTCGCCTAATCCGCCGCAGCGCGGACAGCTGCCCGAGGGGTGGTTGAACGAGAAGGCGTCGGAGTAGCCCACGAAGGGTTGCCCGATGCGCGAAAAGAGCAGACGCAGCAGGGCGTAGATGTCGGTGTAGGTGCCGACGGTGGAGCGCGAGTTGGAGGCCGGCTTGCGCTGTTCGATGACGATGGGCAGGTTTCTGGATGTCGCCCACGTGCGGCCGCCCGTACTTGGGCAGGTACTGCTGCGTGAAGGAGGGGAAGGTGTCGTTGAGTTCCCGTCGAGACTTGGCCGCGATGGTGTCAAGTACCAACGACGATTTGCCCGCCCCCGACACGCCCGTCACCACGGTGATTTTCCCTTTGGGAATCCTGACGTTGACGTGCTTTAGGTTGTTCTCGGTGGCATCGCGGACGATGATGTGGGTGAAGTCGTGGATATGGCTCATATGAGTGGTGAATTGCAGCATTATCCTCTCCTTTTGAACACCACCAGTTCGGCATCCGCGCCGTCTTTTCCGTACTCGCTCACAAGGATGTGATGCTCGTCGCAGGCGATGCCGAAGCAGCGGCCGTTCGCGCCTTGTTTTTCCACCTGGTTGCCCCAATAGGTGGCATTGTCGTCGAGGAGTTTCACCTTGTTGCCGTTGATGGTGTACTCCATATTGACGAACGAGCCTTGCAGCACGAAAAGGTTGTCGATGCGCGGCATATCCTTGATGCCCAACGCATTGACCTCGTCGATTAGCTGCTGTTTGATAGGTGACGTGGCGTGCGGCAGCTGGTCGGCGGACAGTTGCCAACGTTTGAGGTTGGGATAATACTGACGAAGCACGCCCTTGTACTCTTCGCGAGTGAGGTTTTGGCCGGTGTTTTTGTTGTACTCCTCCACGAACTGTGCGCAGAATTCCACCATCTCTTCCATGGTAAAGTCGCCGGTGAATGCACCGTCCTTGTAGCAGTAGATGCAGTATTCTTCGTTTTGGCTGCCGTCGGCGTTTGTGCCGAGAATCTCTGGGATGAGCGGCATTCCGCAGCTCTGACAAAATTGTTGTTCTTTATCCATATTGATTCGTTTTTTTTTTGTTATTTTTCCTAACCCCACGCTGTACTTGTGTGGGGTTAGTTGCGCTTCGCGCGTGTTACACCTGTTTCCCCATCTCAAACGCCTCCTGCAGTTTGGCGTTGCCGGCAATCTCGTTGGGACCGCCCACGCCGCCGCAGAAGATGTGGCCCTTGAGCGCGGACTTTTCGTAGCAGTCGATCCAGCCGGTGAGGCCTCCCTCGGCGCGCTTCGGCACAAACTCTTCGTTCTCGGCCGCGGTGGTCAGCAGATAGACGTCGCGGAACTTGTAATCCTTGGGATACATCGCGTTCATGCGGTCGATGAGGGTCTTCATCTGGCCACTCATCTCGTAGTAATAGATGGGCGTGGCCCAGCAGACCACATCGGCGTTGAGCACGCTCTCCATGATGGCCGGCACGTCGTCCTTGATGACGCACGCGCCCGTCTTCTGGCACGACAGGCAGCCGATGCAGAACTTGATTTCCTTGCCTCTCAGCGAGACAAACTCCACTTGATGTCCGGCGGCTTCCGCGCCCTTGGCAAATTGCTCCGCCATCGCGTGGCTGTTCGAGCCCGGGCGGAGACTGGTTGAGATTACGATGACTTTTTTCATATTGGTTTTTTATTGATTAATGACAGATTTGTTGCTTGACAGAGCCTCGAATTTGGCCATTGTCGCCGATGAATTTTTTTTCAGCAAACACACTCCTGCGACGGCTAACACCAGGCTTGCGATGACCACCTTCCAATCCGGCAGGATGATGACTGGCGTTTTCGTCATCAGCATTTTCCCAAGCCCCAGCCAGCAGTAAACGGCGAGGAGCGTGGCGGAGAGGTTGCATCCGGCGTGGAGTGCCACGCTATACCAGATGTTTCGCGACCAGATAAACACCATCCCGTAGAACAGGGCGCTGATAAAAGCACCCGGGAAGTTGCGCACGTGGAGTATTCCGAACAGGAAGGCCATCACCACACAGACAGTGATCTGTGCACTGCGACGGCGGAAGGGGGAGATGGCCATCTGTCTGAAACACAGCTCTTCGAGAACCGGCGCGAGTAGCACGGCATGTACGCTTGACAAAAGGTCTTCGCGCAGCTCTGCGGTCGTGTAGGTGAGTGGCTCCATCTTCACGGTATGAACCAGAGACGTGATGCCATAAACGATATACTCTTCCGCCACGAGCCACAAAGGCGCTATCAGAAGCAGCCCTGCGATGATGGGGAATCGCGGCAACTTCAGCGAAAATTGTCCGGCTTCGGGAAACACTTTCGGTTCGGCACGGTACACGAGGAACAGCGTCAGGGCGATGCCTGCCAAGGTGAGCAGCCACGTCAGCAGTTCGCCCGTGAAGCCCGGATTGTCGCCCGCGACCGGCATAGCCGTCACATAGATGATGGCTGTGCCGTAGACTGCTGAAAGTATCGGCATCAGTGGCTTAAGATAGCTGGCAGCTTTGTTCATGACGTAAATTCCGATTTGTCTTATTGTATATACTTCTGCCGTATTGCTTTTGGAAGTTTCGATGCTACAAGCAGGTATGACTCCTTGATCCATTCCTGTACCAGAGCATTTTCCAACTGCTCGTAATAGACGTCACTCCAATGTTTCTTGTTCCAATGCCAGGCAGGTGTTACAGCAGAGAATCGTTCTTGCAACTCAATATTCCTTTCTGGCGACAGCTTCAGTGCAAGCCTTGGCTCAGAATCCTTCATATCATGCTTGCCACCGCCCAGCCACAGGCAGACGAAAATCTTTCCTTCCAGTCGGAAGGTGAGGATGTCATCGCCAAACGGCTGGTCTTCGGTCACACCGTAGAGGGACAGGGTGTAGTCTCGTACTTGTTCGATGTTCATTTATAGGTTTTTTACGCGGGCAAAAATACGTATTATTTTGGAATGCAGACAAAACAAACACCGCCGCAAAGGTCGCGCCCGCCTGCATCTCTATAAATTTATCACCCCAGCCTCCCGAAATCGCTCCAGCCGGACTGCATCTTGCCGTTGTGGCAGTCGTCAATGAACTTCCGCAGGGTCTTGATGGCGTCGATGGCCCACTCTTCATAGCAGCGTTGTGATTTTCATTTTGTATTATTTCCTGACAATCCGTATTTTACCTTCAACCGTTCAAGTGAGCCGTCAGCCTTCATCCGTCGGATCATCTGGTTGACAAACAGTAGCAGGTCAAACTCCTGTCCCTTGCACATCAGCACGCCGATTTCACTGTGAGTGAAGGGCGTTGACATCAATGGCGCCGCAAGCCGCGAGTCGTTCTGCACATACCACGGGGCTTCGGTGATCTCGGTAATCATCACATCGGCCTCGCCTTGCGCCACCAGTCCGGGAATCTCCTCGTTGTTCGGGTGGACGATAATCGTGGCGTGGGTGAGGTGCTCGCGGGCAAACTTTTCGTTCTGTCCGCCGGGATTCACCATCACACGCACCTCGGGCCTGTCGATATCCTCCAGCGACCGGAACCGTGCCGAGTCCTCTGCGCGGCAAAGGATGGTCTTGCCGTTTTCCAGATAGCCATCGCTCATCGCCATGATGGCGAGTCGCTCCTCGGTGATGGTGATACCGCTGGCGGCGAGGTCGAAAGTCTGCGGGGCGGCCAGTACATCGGCGGTCAGCGTGGGCCACGAGGTGGGGACGAACCTGACACCGACTCCTAACCGTCGGGCCATCTCCTCGGCCAGGTCGATTTCAAAGCCCCAATAGGTGCTGTCGGCTTCGCGGTAGGAGAGCGGACGGTAATCGCCGGTGGTACCCACCAGCAGCACCCCGCGCTCCTTAATACGCTGTATCTGCGTGGTGGACAGAGGAGTCTCTATGAACGGCTTGCACGAAATGAAGAGCATCGTGCAGCAGACGAAAATGAAGGCGAACAACCGTCGGATATTCTTTCTCATTTCTGAATACTCCATACCCACATTGCATTTTTACAAATCAGTCATATATCAGTTTTTTTATTGATTCATGTTGTTGGCTATTTGTCGATGTTCACAATCGTGTATTTCTTGGTTCCCAACCCTAATTTTTCGGCCCAGTCGATGGTATGGGTGCCGTGCTGCTGGTTGATGCGGGAGAGCAGGTCGGTGGGATCATTGGTTGCGGTCACCTTCTGCTGATTGATGATATCGACGCAGGCCTGGTCGAGGGCCACGGGGTCGGTGCTGGCGAGGATGCCGTAGTCTTCCAACTTCACGGGTTCGGGATGGTCCACGCAGTCGCAGTCGATGCTCATGTTGTTCATCACGTTGATGTAGATGATGCCCTCCTTTTTCTGGAAGTAGTTGACCACTGCCTGCGCAGAAGCCGCCATGCTCTCAAGGAAGCCGTCCTGGTCGCCGATGTACTCTGGCGTCCAGAGCTTGGCCATGTCGAGTTTTTCCATCTTGCCGGCGGAGTGGATGTAAGCTTTTCCGTTCTGGCTGGCACAGCCGATGGATAGGTTCTTCAGCGCGCCGCCGTAGCCGCCCATGGGGTGGCCCTTGAAATGGTTGAGCGCGATCATGAAGTCATAGTTGGCCATGTGTCCGCCCACGATGTCGTACTTGATGTGGCTCTGGTCCTTGACAGGGATGCGGATCTCGTCATACTCGTCCATGATATCCACGGGAAAGTATTTGGTGAAGCCGTGCGCCTCGATGACCTTCCAGTGGTTGGCCGATGTGTTGCGTTCGTCTTTCTCGTTGCCAGGCCCGCTGCCGTAGGCGGTGTTGCACTCCACGATGGTGCCGTCAACCAGCAGCACAAGGTCCTTGATGAGTTCCGGCTTGAGGTAGTTGGGGTTGCTGCCCTCGCCAGTGGAGACCTTCACGGCCACGCGGCCTTTGGCTTCCACACCTAACGCCTTGTAGATGCGCACTAACGCTTCGGGCGAGATTTCCTTGGTCAAATAAACCGTTGCGCCTTCGTCGGAAGGCCGGGATTGATTGCTTTTGCTGTTCTGCCCGCATGAGGCGAACATTAAGGCGACGAAGATGATAATGGAGATGTTTTTCATTCTGTACTATTTCTTGTTGTTAATATAATTTTGGTTCGGCAAAGATACTTTTTTTATCCTTATGAAATGCCCTTCCTGAACGGCGGAAAATGTCGCCATAACAGCAGCGATGACGATTGGAATAATGGATTCCAAAAATAACGTCAAGGGAACACCGATGAATAGCAGCAAACCTGTCGCTTTATTGGCCAAGGTGTGGGGGAAGACGCATTTTTTGTACATCACCAAAGCGCAGATTTGGTTGATGAGTTTGATGACGACAATCGCTCCACCCCAAATCCACAGCCAGTTGGGGAAGTTCAAGACAGAGATGATTTGCCAGCAACAGCATGCCACAAAAGCCAAATCTGCCAAACTGTCCAGCAACGCTCCCGTCCTGGTGACGCATTTCAGCTTCCGGGCCAACCATCCATCGGACATGTCGCTGATGCCGCAGAGCACATAGAGCACCCAGAACGCCACACCTGCCACATTGCAGAAAAGCAGACTAAAAGAGCCTGCAATCCTGAGCAAAGTTATGATATTTGGCAGCTGTTTCATTTTTATTTGTGTTTATATTTCAAATATCGGAGTGGTGATGCGAGTGGCCGTGACCGTCGGGATTGATGGCAGACCATTCGTCAGGCACCTGGAACAGATCCCAATCCGGATGGTGGCAGGTGAGCACCATGAAGGCCACCACCCAGAGCATAGCTACCGCAATCCATAGCGGCCACAGTCGCCGTATGCCGTCGCATTTGTCCAGTTTTAGCGCCAGCCAAACAGCAAAGAACATCTCCGCCCAGTAGACAATAATATCAGCGATAAGCTCTTCTTCGGGCGCAATGATGTGGAACAGGAAATAGAGTCCGATAGCGATTGGGATGGTTATTGCCGCAGACAGTATGGCTCCTCCAACGGCCTTGATGCTCCGATGCTTGATACACATAATCACGGCCAGCAGCAGCATGGGGAAGAATATCATCTTCATGTGCTCCCAGCAGGTTTCGCCGATGGGGAAGAAATGGCAGAAGAAATCGCGCACACCGTCGCTGACCTTAATATGATGGGCAAAATGCATGGATGTGCCCACAAGCCCAATGAGGAGGGAGAGAAAAATATAATGCAGTCGTTTCATTTACTTTAGATTTTCGCCGTGAGTATCATACTTATCAGCACAGTGGCTAATAATTCTTTCTTCATATTCATTATGTTTAGAAAAATGCTGCAAAGGTACGAACTATTTCTGACATACCGCTATTCATTACGTTCATGCTTTGGTCTTCCATTTATTCGTAGCGAATACCGCAAAGCTGCTCACTTAGTTCAAACAGCCGTGTAGCATTTTCTGGCGTCACCTGTTTGTTGTACTTTACTGACTTGCCATGATGAAAATACAACCCTGTCGGTGGCTCGCATTGCTCGCATAGGTACAGATAGTCCTGTGCGGGGACGCATGGATGTACTCCGAAGCGTTTGCGGAATTTCCACACAAAATCAACGATTCCTGTTGCTTTGTTTCCGATGTCCGTATTCACAAGGCCCGGATCCACGCCGTATGCATGGAGCCCCTTGGCCCCGTAGCGGTCATTCAGTCCTTGGGCGAACAGCATGTTGCAAAGTTTTGACTGCTTGTAGGCGAGAAGCGGATTGTAGTGCTTTCTCATCATCACATCACCCCAACGGACTTTCATGTTCTTGTGGGATTCGCTGCTTGTCATGATCACGCGTCCTCCTTCCTTCAGAAGATAAGGAAGAAGTTCATAGGTGAGCAGGAATCCGGCAAGATGATTTAAGGCAAATTGCTGCTCATAGCCATCTTCGGTGGTCATATACTTGCTTCGGACGCATCCGGCATTATTGATGAGCGCGTACAACGATTCGGTGCCGTTCTCATTCAGCCGTTTTTTTATCTCACCGGCCACGCGAACGACCTCCCGCTGCTGCATCAAGTCCCCAGCGAACCAAGAGATATCGGCATCAGGTATGCCGAACCTGATATCCCGGTCGGCTTTTTCACAATTGGCGGTGCTGTGGCCTACGGCGAGAATGCAATAGCCCTTGCCCGCCAGAAGACGGGTGGTTTCAAGCCCTATTCCAGAGGTGGCACCGGTGATGATGATGGTCTTTTTCATAATGGCGGCAAAAGTACTTTTTTTTCGCGCTATGTAGAAATTAAAACCGCCGCAAAGGTTGCGAAACCTTGCGGCGGTTGGTTGATGAACAATAATTCGTAAAGTTTACGCTTTATTGAACTTCTCCTTCGGCTGCTTGCAACGGGGACAACGCCAGTCGTCGGGCAGGTCTTCGAAGGCAACGCCGTCGTGCTCTGCGGGATCATAGACGTAACCGCAGATGGAGCAGACGTACTTTCCGGATGCTTGCTGCTTGGAGAAATCCACTTTGGCCAGAATGGTCGGCACGGGATGGTCGAGGTCCATCACACGCTTGGCCTCAAGATTCTCATAACCCTGAGGCGTGTGGGTGCCGCAATAGACGGTGGGGTGGTTGCGGACGAACTCGCGCACTCGGTTCAGCGTCTCGCGGGCGGCTGGAAGGTCGTCAAAGACCACCGAAAGTTTGTCCTCGTGAAGAGCCTCATCCATGTAAGTGATATCGCCGTGAAGCATGTAGAACAGTCCGTCCATCTCCACCACGATGATGCTGTTGCCCTTGGTGTGTCCCTTGGCCTTGATGAAGTAGATGCCGTCCTGAATCTTCTGACTCTCGGGGAAGTTGTAGTAGGCTCCGTCGGTATAACTGACGGGCACGAGGTTCGTCAGTCCCTGCAACTCGGCGGCGTCCATCTCTTCCTGGTTCACATAGACCTTCGCGTTAGGGAAACTTTTCAGTTCACCGCTGTGGTCGGCATGACGGTGGGTGAGCAAAATCTTGGTCACCTGCTCGGGCTTGTAGCCGAGGGTCTTGAAGGCATCCATATAGCTGCAGATGTCCTTGCCGGTGAAGATGGGAGAGTTCTCGTCGGGCACCTCCTCAGGAGTCCCTGCAGGGATGCCGGTGTCCACCAGAATCACCTCGCTGCCCGTGTCAATCAGATAGTTCTGCAGACTGCCGCGATAGCGCACGTTCTTGTCAAACTTATCTTGTCCTTCCTCGCCTCCGAAGACGAAGGGCTGGGTATAGAATCCGTCTTTACGGAATTTAACTGCTTTGATTTCCATAATGTTACATCTGCATTATCAGCCAGTTCTGTGCGCCAATCTTCTCAATCATCTCGAGTGCGCCCTGACTCCAGTAGAGGTCTTCTTCCTCGTCGGCCAGATATGCCTTCAGAATGTCGAAGGTGAGATAATCCTCACATACCGAACCCATGCACTTACGCAGTAACTCCACGCCCGGCTCCTGAATCTTCAGGTCCTCCTTGATATACTCCACGGGGTCGTAGCACAGCGCGCGGGCCTCATGCTTCTCAACCTTTACCTCACCGCTGAGGTCGAGGATGCGGTCGATGAACTTCTCCACCCATTCCATCTCTTCTGTGTAATGGCCGATATACTTCTCGCCCAGCTTCGTAAAGCCCTGAGCCTTGAAAATCTGTCCCTGTACCTTGTGTACGAATGCGCCCTCAGAGAGGCCTGTTACGAAGAACTGCAATGCTTCGATTGATTTCTGCTTTTCCATAATCTTGATCTGTTTTTAAATGAATACTAATATTATTCGTTAAGAGGGAGCAAAATTACACATTATAATTCACACAATGGCAAGCCCAAACGAAACAAAAACCGACTGAGACGAAACAGATTCAATTTTTTATTGTATTTTTGCAACGAAAAGCAGTATTCGTATGTACAGTTTAAAGGAATTTTGGCAACTGAGAAACCTGCCCCTGCCCGAGGGTGAATGGGACGGGAACGTCATCTGCATAGAGACCAACGTGGAGTGGACATTCGGCACGAATGAGACGCACGGTTTCCTGTCGTGTTACACCTTTACGATTGTCACGCGCGGCTGGGTCACCATATTATACAATAATCGTGAACTGACGCTGCACGAGGGTGACCTCTATACCTATTCGCCCGGTTTCGAGGTCACCGTCCTCTCGTCTTCCAGCGACTACAGCGGCATCTGCCTGTTGGGCGATGAGAACTTCACGCTTAGTCTGCCCACGGTGCGCGACGCCATCCGCACGGCCTACTTCTCGGTGGTTGAACTCACCTCGCCCGTACTGCCGCTGAAAGCCGACGATTTTTGCCGCCTGCGCGAACTGATGCAGATGATGATTCACTATCAGCAGATGGGGCTTCCACTGGCCAACGACAGTCTGCGTATGCTCTATAACCTCTTCATCACCGACCTCTCCTCCGTCCAGCAGCACAGCATCCGCGAGCACCGCTTCCCCAAGCGCGTCGAGGAAATTTTTCTCGGATTTCTCGGCCTGCTGCCCAAACATTTCCTCGAGCACCACGACATCGGCTTCTACGCCTCAGAACTCTGCATCACCACCACCTACCTCTCACGCATCGTTCGCCAGGTGTCGGGCGGTCGCACGGTAATGGACTACATCAACCAACTGCTTCTCATGGAGGCCACGTTCCTTTTGCGCCAGACCTCGCTCAGTATCGCCCAGATCGCCGACCGTCTCCATTTCGCCGAAACCACCACCTTCTCTCGTTTTTTCCAGCGAATGAGGGGGGTGAAGCCAAGGGAGTTCAGGAAAGGGAAATAATTATAAAATGATGCCGCAAAGGTCGTGAAAGCCCTTGTGGAGGAATCGAAAAACTACCATCCGCCACCGTCATCCGCTGGAAAATGGATACACCCAAGAACTTATCAAGCGCAAATTTTACAATTAATTATTAATAAAATATTTGTTATATGTGTATTAAAATAATTCGTATCTTTGCTGGATTTTATGCATTCTGGCTTTGGAGACTAAAAGTACTGACAGACACCCGATTGACATCACTACAGAGGTGGTGGCAACCTTCCCGAGCGGAGGACGGGTGGTAGTATATAACGCCATAGACCGCACCACGGAGGACTTCCGCCGCATCCTGAGCTGCGCGAAACATTTCGCCAAACAGGGCAAACACGTGGTGATGCCACCGAAATTAGATGTGCCGTACAAGAACCCAGCGTACGATAGGATTTTCGGCTCTTTGCGTGGAACGCCATACTACGGCAAGTGTCCTGATTTGCAAGTGGATGGCGTATGGTATGAGCACGAAGGTTTTTCGGGGGAAAGGCCCAAAAGATCTTTCCGTAACATGTGCTATCACGGGTTGAGACAATGCGACAGGCTAATTCTCGAATATTGTGGGTTGACGTTCGGTTTTATGTACAGAAGTTTGTTAGGAAGAATAGAACGTGGTGAAAAAATCAAGGAAGTATGGGTACACTCCGAAAATGACATTCATCTGCTCTATAAAGCAGAATAGCAGAGCTTGCGCCCTGCCACCTGAATCGACGAATCCGCAGAATCGTCAGTCGAGCTTTCACCCGACTCCGCTGCAAAAATACATTTTTTTTAATATCTAAACAGTGTTCGATAATTTTTTTGAAAACTATGATGAACAACATAAAGCAACAAACACCGCCGCAAAGAGTACGAAGCCCTTGCAGCAATAAGCTCCGTTTACCACCACATGCCAGAGGCACAATATCTTAATAACCCCACATCAACGTCGCTTATCTTTCGCTTTCCTTGCAAACTCGAACAGCGACTGCGGCAGGTGGCAGTACCCCGTTGGGCTCTTGTCCAAGTAATCTTGGTGATACTCCTCAGCCGTATAGAAATTCTGCAAAGGGAGTTTCTCCACGGCCAAGGGCTGTGGATAGTTCTGCTGCTCATCCAGATACACCTTCTCGATAATGAGCAAATCCTCAGGGTCTGTATAGTAAATTCCTGTTCGATAGCGCGTCCCTTCGTCGTGTCCTTGCTTGTTCAAACTGGTCGGGTCGATGGCCTTGAAGAACATCTGCAACAGAAATTCGAGTCCGACCACCTCGGGGTTGTATTGGACACGAACCGTCTCCGCAAAACCCGTAGTGTCGGTATAAACCTCCTGATACGTCGGATTTTGGGTATGCCCATTGGCGAATCCCACTTCCGTATTCATCACGCCTTCGATCTGCTTGAAGTAATGCTCTGTTCCCCAGAAGCAGCCTCCGGCGAGGTATGTCTCTTTTGTTTTGGGTTGACCCTGCAGGTGCTCAAGCCGTTCCGCCTCATTCCAACTCTGCGTGGTGTGGATATGTTCTTTGCTTTGCGTTTCCATATCTTTGGTTGATTTTGATTGGTCTAATAATAGCTGATCTCCCGTTCCAGTGTTTCGGTAATCGTCATGGCATCTTCACTGTTTCCTTCGTGGCGATAACGTTTGGTCCAGTTACCGTGATCGTCGTACTCGTATTCGTATTTTACGACTTTGAAGGGCTTGTCTTTGCTAAAGTACGCTTTAATCCACAAGATATTCCCGTATGCGTCATACTCCCATTGTTGCATGACAACATTAGAATAGCTGAATATGGCTTCGTTGATTAAGAACGTTCCACGCAATGCTTCTTTGCGGACAATCCTTCCCAATGAGTCGTATGATGAGATAACATGGGTGGTGAAAGTCCTCTCATCGCCCCGGGTTTCATACTTTGTGTATTCTATTTCCCTACCGGCCGAATCGTATTGATAATAATAGTCCCATCCGTTGGGCTTCCAGTTCCCAATCAAGTAGTTACGGGTCATACGGCGGTTTCCGTCATACTCATAGCCATGATTGATATGCTTTTTCTGGCAGATGCAAGGTTTTTTCTCATTGAATTCCTCGCAACGGCCTTCAAAAATCAAATTGCCGACATCATCATACTCAAAGAAGTCCATTCGCCATTCTTCACGGATTTTTTCCAAATGCGCCACACAATTCCCATGTTCGTCATAACAAAATAAATCTGTGACATTGTCATCGGTCTTATTACCTTGTTTTTGCCTCTTGCCTTTATTTTGAGAGTCCGTATTGGAGGAATGTGTAATAATAGATACGGATAAAGGTTGTCCGTTTTCATTCAAACTAATCGAAGTGATCCTTGGCATAATGCCATAGTAGGAGGTTTCGCGGATGAGTTGGCCTTGCTCATTATACTCGTAGTGAGTTGTAGAGTTTGCAACTGGATTTGTACTTTTTTTGGAAATTAACAGACCGGCTTGGAATGAGCATGTCTCTTCTTCATCAATCTTAAAGTGTTTTGCCTTCAAGTACTCAGAAGAAGGAATTTCGGAATCGGAGAAAACGATGTCTGTGTCTTTGCTGCATAGCTCCTTGTCGATGTATTTCGTCAGATTCCCTGTTGAATCAAAGGCGTATAGGTGCTGCTTTACGCAGAATATGATTTTGCCACTTGGCATTTGTGTAAAACGTCTGATGGTGGAGGTCTGTTGTACACTTTTCACCCATCCATTCAAAGAAATATCCTTTGCAGAACAGGTAAATTCGGTTGATGAGTATTGTGGGTAAGGCGCTTTGTTCACGAACTCAGTGCGGGTTGGCTGTGCCTGGATTTCACAACAAAATACACCCCAGAGGAGTAAAAGAATCCATTTGGCTGCCTTATTTTGCGCAAAAGTACTTTTCATCATATCAAAAATGTGTCATAGACTTCTGTTATTTCATTTCTTTATATCGCCACCGGTCTTGGTGCGAAGTCAGTAAACATCAAGACAGGCGAAAAATGCTGTTAGAACCTCAAAATCTCTATCGGGTACTTGTCCTTGTGCTGCCAGACGACTTGTCCGCGGCGGTTGATGTAACCGGACCGTCTGTCTTTGGGGTTATCGCTCAAGATCACGTATGCGAGCCCTCCGTAGAAGTGGTCTGCGTCAACATATTGTGGCGGAATGACCCACTCACCCTTTTTGTTGATATAGCCCCATTTGTCTGTACTGTCAACCGTTTGGACGACCAGTGCCAACCCATCAGAGAAATGCATAGGATAGTATTCCGGTTGCAACATAAACACCACAGTTCCCGTTGAATCGATGAAGCCGTAACGGTCGCCGATCTTCACGGCGGCGAGCCCTTCGTTGAATGCATCCCTATCGTCGAATTTCTGCTCTGTGATGACTTTTCCATTGCTGCCGATCAGGCTCCATTTTTCGTCACTCTCCGTCCTAACCCATGCGAGGTCGCCCGCCCATGCACGGCAGGCATAATCATATTTTGGCGACACAATCCAATGTCCGTCAACGCCGATGACACCCCAAAAGCTGTCTTTCATGGCAAGAGCGGTAGTTTTGTTAAGAAATCGTGGGGGCTCTTCAAATTGTGGTGTGAAAATGTATTCGCCATTCGCATCAATGGCACCCCATAATTCTTCCTTCCCTTCGTTAAATTCACATGTGCTTCCTTCCGCAACACCGTCCTGAAATGGCCATGCATAGCAGAATTTTTCTCCAAAAAGGATTTCTCCGCGAGTGTTTATATATTGAGATTGGTTATTCTCGAATACTAAAGTGATAGTGTCAAAGAAATAATCTCCTCCCTCAAACCGAGGCTCAATGGCCATAGTGCCGTCCTGTCGGATGTAGCCGGTTTTGCCCTTGACGATTACCTTGGCGAGTCCGTTGTGGAAATAACCGGCGTATTCGAACTGCGGGCGGACGACCCATTCGCCTTTCGTGTTGATGAAACCCCACTTCCGTCCTTTAGCTGCGGGAACTGGTCCGGACTTGAGATCAAAGTAAGAAACTCCGATTTGGCTAAAGCTCGGTCGGCAGATGACGTTCCCTGCGGTGTCCATCAGTCCGTATCGCACATGATTACCGTCTCCCGTCCAAAAATGGTGCACGAACCCGTCATACACGGAATCTGTCTGCGCGTTCAGGTGTATGCATAAACTGCAGATTGCCAATGGTATGAGTAGTCGAAATGTTAGAAGTCTCATCATTAAGATGGTGTATTTCGGTTGCAAAAGTAGTCATTATTTTCATATATGATGCAAAATGGCTGAAAGGTTGCAGTTTTTTTTTATTTTTGCGCTCGATATTTATTCATCGAACTGTCATGCTGTCTCGCCGTGTTGTCATACATCATAATACTTGCAAGAAGATTGCCACTTTCTTGCTTCTTTTGTCGTTGTGTCTGGTGGGACGGATTTCAGCCCAAATCAACATATATGGTATTGAACACTTTCCAGAGTCCTTGTCGGAGAGGGGATTGCACGGGCCGGTGAAATCCATTGCCTATTCAAGGATAGTCATTACGAAGGATAGGACTTTGCACTATTCCACCCTAACTTTTCTCACTTTTAACAAAATGGGTCAATTGGTTGAGTCTTTGATTGTAGGAGAAAGTTTTGATTGGGATGGAGACACGCTCATCAAGCGTTACACATACGATTCATCAGGTCGCTTCACATCCAGTTACACCACAGATGGCAAATTTCGCCAAGAGGCTGTTTACGACAGTCTTGGACATTTCCTTTATAGTGTTTTCACTCGGAGGGATGGGATTCCAAGGCCATCACTTCGGTATTATTACGACGAGCAGGGCCGCTGTATTCGAAATGAATATGTGCCAACCCTTGATGACGAGGATCTTGGATATACGATTATGACACATCCGTTTTCCTATGATTCTGTAGGCAATTGCATCGCAACGGCTGAAATT
>JAGCCZ010000042.1 GCA_017651425.1 Bacteroidales bacterium | reverse complement strand
GTGGTGTCCAGCTTCATTCGGTTGTCGATGGGCTGTGAGAGTTCCACTTTCGGATAGCACAGTAGTTCGCGACCACTGAGCAAAGTGATTTGATGGAGTTGCTTCATCATTCGGTTCCGGTTGCCTCTACACCGGAAGGTTAAGTGCCGAAGATGAGAAACGCGGTGCCCTTTATCGCTAAAGAACACCGCGTATGGCTGGTTGTTATTTAGCGCGTTTTTTAGAGAGGTTGGCAATTTGACGTAAATCCGTTCCTCTTTCTCATCCGGCGGCAAAAGTACAACTATTATTTGAAATGGAAAAAATCTGCTAATAGCAGAAAACCATTCAAAATGTGGAAAAAATGTATTTTTGCAACGCTTTAGTGAGAATGAACAAAAGGAATTTGCTATGGAATCAAAATTGTTGGAGATCAATGAAATACATCAGGCTCTGGAGAATTTTTTAGAAATGCTTTCCTCCGATGTTGAGATAGAAACGGAACCTTTCGACGGAGTGTTTGAGGTTGAAGGAATGGAGCAGCCCCTTGTCGTTCCGACCAACATCACGCTCGGGGAGCTGACCAAGATCATCCGTAACACTGAAATCAAGCGTCAGCGCCTTGCCGAACTTGCCGACTGGCTCGACCGGCACACCAACGGCGACCCACAACTCGCCGCAGAACTGTTAGGGCTGGAAAAGCAGCGGAGGGAAAACATGGCCAAGGTGAAGGTGCCCTGTGAGTTGGAGGTACGGGATGACAGAATCTGCATTGAACTTCCCGACCAGAGTCTCAAAAAAATCACCTTCGGACGGGGAAATGTTGCCAAAACGCTGTATGTCTTTTTCTTACGACAAATTGAGCGGGCAGAGGAAGGCAGGAATGTGCCCACCTGCCTGTCGCAAGTGGAGATGGAGGCATACAAAGACGAGTTGTTTTATATCTATCAGAATATCAGTGGTAAAAAGTGCAGAATGCAAGATGTGGAGTCGTGGCTGAAGAAGGGCACGCTCTCCAATGAGTTTGCCAATGCCACTGCCTCCATCCGCAAGTATTTCGATGCCCTTTTCGATGTGCTCACCCTCAAGTTCAAATTCGGAAAGTGCTACAGCATCGAGATTATGGGCAAGGACCGTTTCGGGAATCCCCGCTACGGCATCGACCTCAAAACCTCCGATTTTGATTTGGGGTGGTACAGCATTCAGAAAAATGCTTGGACATAACAAAAAAAATCTTAACTTTGCCGCGTCATTTTCCCGAACCTGTTTAACGGGACTTCGGCAGGGGAGGGAAAATTAGAAGTCCTCAATTTAAAGAGATAAAACTATGGAAAAAATTAACAATGTTCAGCTTAAAGAAGTGGTAAGGGATTTTTTGCTAACCCCAAGTCCAACCCAGCCATTGATTGTATGGGGAAAGTCTGGGACAGGAAAAACAGCTATTATTGAAGGTGTTATTAGGGAAATGCAGTTCTATAAACTACTAAAAGAAGAACAGGTATTCAGTCAATCTGATATAAAATTATATAAAAATAAAATTGGGCCTTTTAATTCAAACTTCACAGTAAAGAATGCATTTGATGATCTTTTTTCTTGCTGTAGAATGATTTCCACTGAAAAATCAGATATTTCTCATTTTATCATACAAGCAAATATTAAAGATGAGGATGCTGATTTAGCAATTATTGATGCTGTTAATCAACAATGTAACGCATTGAGTTACAAGTATGAATTGTCTGTGCAAGATTGGTGTGAATGGGCTTATGACACTCGGAAAATACACTCTTGTTTTGTACGGTTTGTCAGAGAAAATCCGCAGTGGTTGCATTTTTATTCTAAAGAATGTGATCGTTACACCACTCCTGAATTATGGGAATCAGCTTCAAAAGAAATATATGCAAAGTTAGCGGTTTCTGAAAAAATCCACGACATTTACGACTCATTATGTCACTGTGTGTCACTATTTGTGTATCCCGCTTATGAAGATTTTTGTCACTGGATAGAAACACTTCGTGGAAAACAGTCAAAGAACTGATTCTATTCCCTCTTGAGAATTGAAAAATCGAGTCTTTTCAAAAAACGTATGGATAAAACATGCGATTTGGAGTTCTCGGACGGACAGGAAAAATATAAATACAAACATCTTATGACAAAACCTATCCTTTTCTTCGACATGGACAACGTCCTCGTCGATTTTCAGTCGGGTATCGACCGGTTGGACGAAGCCACCCAACAGGCCTACGAAGGCAACCTCGATGATGTGCCAGGCATCTTTGCTCTGATGGACCCGATACCGGGCGCCATCGATGCCGTGCACCAACTGGCCGAAAAATACGATGTTTACATCCTCTCCACATCCCCGTGGAAGAACCCCACCGCTTTGAATGACAAGTTGGCGTGGGTGAAGAAGTACTTCGGCGGCGAAAAAGGCGATGTCTTCTACAAACGGCTCATCTTTTCGCACCACAAGAACCTCTGCCACGGCGACTACCTCATTGATGACCGTCCCCACAAGAACGGCGTTGACCAATTCTCCGGCGAAGTCATCCACTTCGATACCAAAGACCCTGCGGCACGCTTCCACACATGGGATGAGGTGGTGACGTACCTGATGTCGAAGTAGAGCTGCACAGATGGCGTGTCCTGAAAAAAACGAACCATGACAAACCCATCCTACTTAGACCGAAAACGACAGTTGGTGTCCGTGTTCAACGACACCCTGCAACGGATTGGCAACAGCCGGGAGCTGCAAGCCGCTGTCAGCCAAAGCATCGCCTCCCAGCAGTATATCAGCGATGCCGACCAAATAAACCTTCCTGCACCCCCTTATACCGAAAAAGCTCAGGTGGTGGTGAGCCGTCTGCGCTCTTTCGAGGCGGCGGCAAGGTATCCCGGACAAAAGGTGACCGTGCTGAACTTCGCTTCCTCCACCTCTCCCGGCGGCGGGGTGGAGAACGGTGCCTCGGCTCAGGAGGAGTGCCTCTGCCGCGTGTCAACCCTCTACCCGTGCCTGAAAACTAAAACGGCGTGGGACAAGTTCTATGGCCCGCACCGTGCCGCCCCCAACCCGCTACACAACGACGACCTCATCTACACCAAAGACGTGGTGGTGCTGAAAGACGACGACTATAATGTCCTGTCCTCGCCGTTCCGCGTGGATGTGATTACCTGCGCCGCCCCCAATCTGCGGGAAAGCCCTTCCAACCGATACAATCGGAACGACGGCGATGCAGTGCATATCAGTCCGGAAAGACTTTTGGAGTTGCACGTGAAACGCGCCCGCAAAATCCTCTCCGCTGCCGCCGCGAACGGGGCTGAGGTGCTGATACTCGGTGCGTTCGGCTGCGGTGCGTTCCGCAACGACCCCGCGGTCGTGGCCGCCGCCTACCATCAGGTGCTGCCACAATTCCTGAACCATTTCAAAACCATCGAATTTGCCGTCTATTGCAGTCCGAGAGATCTACGCAACTACGATGCTTTTACAATAATCCGTAACGCCCCCGACAATTTCTTGTTGCCGTAGATACGCGCCTATTTTTGATGTGACTGTTCTGCTGCCGTTCCTTTTTTTACAAATTCCACCACCTCGTCAGATGTGATGAGCTCCGTGTCTCCCGGCCGGTTGAAGAGTTCAGGAAGCAGCTCTGACAATTCCTTCTTCGCCATGCATTCAAGTTCCTGTTGTAGATTGAAAATCCTTTTTTTCAACGGAGTGAGCTTGTGTTGATAGAACATCCTGGTGATTTCACCGTGGCGGAATTGCTGCTTGAGCTGCTGCTTCTGCAGATTCAGCGATTCCAGCACTTCCTTGCCCTCTTCCTGCTTCCGGCAGTAGTCGGCATGCCAGTTCGTGAGTGCCTCGCGCTTGCATTCGAGGTAGGCGTTCAACAGGGAGACCCGCATCTTCTCCATCGCCTTGGCACCGGCCTCGCGGGTGTCCAGTATCTCCTGCCGCAATACCTGATTCTCGCGTTGAAGAAGATACAACTTTCTTTCTGTCAGACTGTCGCCTTTGTCGTTGGCCTCTAACAGCTTCACCACCTCTTCTAACGAGTAAGCTTCGTAACGCACCTTGGCCTCATCGTATCGCGTGTTGATATTCGTAAATGGACCCCAAATAGCTCTGAACGGGTTGGGCAGGTTCTCCGACCGGCATTCTCCGTTAGCGTTGACGATGCCGCAGCAGTTCATTCCCGACAGCGGGCTCCCCGCGATGTAATATACGAGCCAGGTGTCGTTGTGGAGGCGGCTGATGATGGCGGGAATGCACGTCATCCACCATTCGACATAGACACCCAATGTAGGGCGTCGGAAGCCACTGGTTCCGATGTAAGCGAGGCCGCTTTGTACGGGAACGGGGGCAAGGAACATGCGGCTGTCGCTCAAGATTTTCTCGCGGTGGTCGAGGAAGAAGAAGGCGTGGTCGGTGAAGAATTTCACGGCCTGCTTGCGTTGCTGCTCCACTTCCGGCGGGATGGGTTTCACGACGGGTTTCTTGCGCCCGATGGTCAGGTATTGTCCCGTGGTGTCCAGCTTCATTCGGTTGTCGATGGGCTGTGAGAGTTCCACTTTCGGATAGCACAGTAGTTCGCGACCACTGAGCAAAGTGATTTGATGGAGT
>JAGCCZ010000041.1 GCA_017651425.1 Bacteroidales bacterium | reverse complement strand
GGTAGAAATAATAGATAATGCTCTTCCTTGAGCAGTCCCGGAGGGACAAAATCTTATTAACCCCAGACTAAACGCAGTGCAGTCTGGGGCAGGACGGCGCGCTGACGACAATCGCGGCGCGGGAGAACGTTGAGACGAGGGTATGCGTTGTTCGCCGCGAAACGGGTGTGGGGTTCGACGAGCCTGCGTGAGGGATTGAAGCGGGAATGATTTTGGCGGGAATGCGTTCCCTGCGAGACGGAGGTTCCGCTTGACGCTTCGCGTCTCGCGGAAGGGTGGTGGGTTCCAAGCCAAAATCATTAGAGCGGAAAGCCCGACGGCGCGGCGGCGGAAATCACGTCCGTTCTGTAGAGACGCGCCTTGGCACGTCTCTACATCTGCTTTCTCGCAGATGCCGCCATAGCCGCCGCGCCGGCACGCCCAAATAAAAAAAAAGATGCAAAAGTGGATCTCTGCGAAGATTTTCTGCAAAAAAATGATACTTTTGCGACTTCATTTCCGCCGATGCGGAGTGATTGACTAACATCAGTTCAATGAAGCAGATACTACACCTATACGCCGACAACTTCCCCCTCTCCCGTTTGAACGAGCTCGTCTCTCGCACCGAAGGCGTCGTCTGCAACATGGGCGTTGCCATTCCAGGATGCGGGCGTGACAACAGGGCGGCAACAACTCTGAAGATGCCGACTCTCCCCTCCCCCGCCCCATGCGACCCCACTTCACTTTTCCATTATGACAAAATGGTGTCGCAAGCGGCGACTTTCGTGGAGCAGCACATCCCCATGTCCGACGTGACTTTGATGCATGCACATTCCATCTGGTCGGGCGGCGCCGTGGCATACGAGCTGAGTTGTCGGCACCACATTCCCTACATCATTGCGGCAGACCAGGCCGACATGCGGTTCTGGCACGAGAACCCGCAACGTGGCCGCAAGACGGGACTGCCCGTGCTGGAGCACGCCGAGCGCATCGTTTTCCACGACACCAACCAACAGGATTTCATCGCTGGCCGCATCTCCGACCAGGACGCCGACCGCATTTTCAGCCGCGCGCGGACCATTCCCGACGGCCTCGATCCCTTTTGGCTGCAGAACCTGTACCTCCACAAGCCCGTTTCGCTCGTCCACACGCGTCTGCTACTGGCTGGCGAACAGCTTTCGCCCAAGAGTGTCTCTCCTGTCAAGAGGGCCGTCCAGCTGCTGCACAAGAAGAACTACAACGTGACCTTGACCGTGGCGGGGTGCAGCGTCACAGATGACCTCGGTCCTTCCGTCAAGATATTGCCAGAGCTCAACCAAGAGACCCTGTTCCAGGCGCTTCGCGACAATGACATCTACATTGCCCCACGACTTGCCGACTCCATTCATCCGTTCTATGCCGAGGCCTTGTCGCAAGGCATGCCCATCATTCACAACAGCCACGAGGCCCCGCACGGACTTTGCCCCGACGGTGAAATCAGCTATGCCACCGACTTGGATTCCGCGGAGGAGATCGCCGCGAAAGTTCTGCTGGCCAGCGAGCGCTTTGCCACCATGGAGCAGCACATCGCCGATATGCATCCTTTGCACCTTTTCAATTGGGACGAGATTTACCGGGGGTACTTGAGGGTTTATGACTCGGCGGGGGGATTTTAGAGTTGAGAGTTAAGAGTTAAGAGTTGAGAGTTAAGAGTTAAGAGTTGAGAGTTAAGAGTTAAGAGTTGAGAGTTAAGAGTTGAGAGTTAAGAGTTGAGAGTTAAGAGTTGAGAGTTAAGAGTTGAGAGTTGAGAGTTAAGACTGAAGACCAGAGACCGAAGAACGGAGAACAAAGAACGGAGTCCGTAAATCGTAAAACGAAAAACGAAAATCGCAAAACGAAAATCGCAAAACGTAAATCGCAAAACGTAAATCGTAAAACGAAAAACGAAAATCGCAAAACGCAAAACGCAAAACGTAAATCGAATGGCAACAGAGAATTGGCAGATCAGAACCGAGCTCCTGTTGGGCGCGGAGGGTTTGGAGCGCCTGGCACAATCCCATGTGCTTGTTGCCGGCGTGGGCGGTGTGGGCGCGTATGCGGCGGAGCAGCTCTGTCGCGCCGGTGTGGGAGAGCTCACCATCGTGGACGCCGACACCGTGTCCGTCAGCAACATCAACCGCCAGCTGCCCGCGCTGCACTCCACGGTCGGGCAAAGCAAGGTGGAGCTCATGGCCCGCAGGCTGCTCGACATCAACCCCGCGCTAAAGCTCCACTGCCTGCAGGAGTTTCTCCGCGACGAGCGCACGGCGGAAGTCCTGGACGCGGCACCATACGACTGTGTTTTGGATGCCATTGACACGCTATCGCCGAAGGTCTATCTCCTCTACGAAGCCCACAGACGCGGCCTACCCGTCGTCTCCGCAATGGGCGCGGGCGGCAAGTGCGACCCCGGGCAGATCCAAATTGCGGACATCGCCAAGTCCCACCACTGCGCGCTGGCCAAAATGGTGCGCAAACGCCTCTACCGGCTGGGGGTGCGCCATGGCATCACCGTGGTCTTCTCGCCCGAGCCCGTGCCCGACGAGGCCGTGATCATCGACAACGAGCCCACGGCCAACAAGCTCTCCACCGTGGGCACCATCTCCTACATGCCCGCCGCTTTCGGCTGTTTTGCCGCCGCCGCGACAATCGACATCCTGCAAAGGGGCAATGCCGGACAGCAGTGAAAAGTATTTTTACTATTTTTGCAGGCGCAAAAACCAAGTTTGCCCTTTATCACAGAATCTTATAAATCTTTTAATAATACATTGAAAATGAAACCGAAAATCGTCATTGGAAACTGGAAAATGAACAAGAATTTCGATGAGGCAGAAGATCTGATCACCGAAATCACCGAAAAATTAGAAGGCTATAATTTGGAGACCGAGGTGGTGCTCTGTCCTCCCATGCTCTATGCAGAACTGGTCACCGACCATGCCAACGAAGAGGGTGCGCCCTTCTACGCCGGCGTGCAGAACGTGAGTGAATATGAGAACGGCGCCTATACGGGTGAAGTCTCCGCCGAGATGCTGGCCAACATGGATGTCTCCTTCTGCATCGTGGGCCACTCGGAGCGCCGCAAGTACTTCGGAGAGACCAATGCCATCGTGCTCAAGAAGATGCAACGCCTTTTGGCCAACGACATCGTGCCCGTGATGTGCTGCGGCGAATCCCTCGACGAGCGCAAGGCCGACAAGCATTTCGAAGTGGTCCAGAAGCAGATCGAGGAGACGCTGTACGAGCTCACCCCCGACCAGATGGAACGCACGATGGTCGCCTACGAGCCCATCTGGGCCATCGGCACCGGAGAGACGGCCACACCCGCACAGGCAGAAGAGATGCTCGCTTTCATCCGCAGCGCTATCGAGAAGAAGTTCGGCACCGAGATGGCGGTGAACACCTACATCCTTTATGGCGGCAGCTGCAATGCCAAAAACGCCCTCGAGCTCTTCTCCCAACAAGACGTGGACGGCGGCCTCATCGGCGGCGCCTCCCTCAAGGCCGACGACTTCGTCAAGATCATCGAGGCCGGCGAGACGGTCATCAAGGACAATTAAAAGCACAATCCGACGTTAATCACCTTTGAGCACCCTCTCAAGATGATAAAGTTCTGGTTCCCGATGCTGTTCGGCGTGTGGTTCACGTTTCTTGTCTTGCCCGTATGCGCGCAAGAAGAGGACCCCTGCACCCAAACGATGGACAAGGCCAGCGAGAAACTCTACAAGAAGGCCCGGGACCTGCACAAAAGCGGCAAGAAAGACGAAGCCTACGAACTCTATGACGAGATTTTAGAGGAGCATCCAGAGTATTTGGATGTCAATTACTACTATGCCCTCGGACTCTATTTACCTTTGGAGGCCAACAACTTGCAGTCGAGGACCAAGGACAAATCGGACGTAAACAAGGCTCTGGCGGCGTTCAACCGCATGTACGATGTCTGTCCGTATTACAAGATCCACTGCAACTACTACGCCATGCGTCTGGCCTACGCCAACGAGCGCTTCCCAGAGGCCATCAAGTTCGCACAGGTGATTGTGGACAATCCCGATGCCTTCACGGGCACCAAGGACACCATGCTGCAGGAGAGCAAGATTCTCATCCGCCGCGCCACCTTTTTCGACAAGGTGCTCAACAACCCCGTGCCTTTCGACCCGAAAGCTGTGGAGGGCATCTCCACCAAGGCCGACGAATACTTGGGCACCCTCTCGCCCGACGGCAGCCTCTTCTACTTCACCCGCCGGCAGGAGGTCAACGAGGACAGCTTCTTCGGCAGCGAGAAGACCAAAAAGGAGTTCTTCAGCTGCAGCGAGAAGAAGAACGGCCATTTCCCTGCCGGCAAGCCACTTGACGAGCCCTTCAACAACTCCAAGGGCGAAGGCAGCCCCACCGTCAACATCACCAACGACCTCCTCATCTTCGCCAAACTGGTGCCCACCACCATCAAAGGGCACAGCTACAACAACTACGACCTCTATTATTCCGAGCTCATCGATGGCTATTGGACTGAGCCTAAAAGTCTCAGCGACAACATCAACCGTCCGGACTCGTGGGAGTCGCAACCCTCACTCAGCTCAGACGGCAAGTTGCTCTTCTTCGCCTCCGACCGTCCCGGCAGCATCGGGGGATCCGACATCTGGTACACCCGTCGCAACAGCGACGGCACCTGGCGCAAGCCCATCAACCTCGGCCCTGTCATCAACACCGAACTCGACGAGCGTTCCCCTTTCCTGCATACCGACAGCAAGACGCTATACTTCTCCTCCAACGGGCACGACTGCATCGGCGGACAGGACATCTTCTTCTCCAAACTTAACGAAAACAAGAATTGGGAAAAGCCCACGAACATCGGCTATCCAATCAACTCCGAAGGCGACGACGTGAACTTTTTCGTCAGCTTGGACGGCAAGACCGGCTATTTCTGCTCCCGAAAGATCGAAGGCGGTGACTGGAATTTCTACCAATTTGAGCTTTACGAGGATGCCCGTCCGCACACAATGGCCATCATCAAGGGAACCGTCACTGCTGACGACGGCGACCTGGAAGGCGCCACCGTCGAGGTGCGCGACACCGCAGCCAACGTGGTCGCCACCGGCGTGGTCAGCGCCAACAACCAGCAATACGCCGTGGCCGCCGAAGTCAAGAAGGACAACCCGCAGCCGCTCATCGTCACCGTCAAGAAGGAGGGACACTCCTTCGACTCGCAGGTGGTCACCCCCGAGCAACTCGAAGAGCCCGTCATCGTCAAAGACGCCGAGGTGAAGGCCATCGAGACCGGCAAGGTGTGCGACCTGCGCGACATCTACTATGAGACCAACTCCTACCAGCTCACTGCCAACTCCAAGATCGTGTTGGCCCTCTTTATCGAATTCCTCAAGGAGAACCCTACAGTGAAGGTGGAGATCCAAGGTCACACTGACAATGTGGGCAACGACGATGCCAATCTCAAGCTCTCTGACCAGCGTGCCAAGGCGGTTTACGACTACGTCATCGGGAAGGGCGTCCCTGCCGACCGGTTGCGCTACAAGGGCTATGGCGAGTCGCAGCCCATCGCCGACAACGGGACCGCCGCCGGACGCGCCAAGAACCGCAGAACCGTCTTCCTCATCTATGAAAAATAAGCGAATCTACTTTTTAGGCATCGGAGGCATCGGCATGAGTGCCTTGGCGCAGTATTTCCTGTCCGAGGGCGCTGCCGTATATGGCTATGACCTCACGCCATCCCCCATCACCAAAATGCTGGAAGAGAAGGGTGCCGTCATCCATTTTGACGACAACATCCAAAAGATACCCCAAACGCTGGACTTTGCCATTTATACGCCGGCGGTGCCCCGAAGCAATGCGGAGTTCCAGTATTTGTTGGAGAAAGGAATTCTCTTGTACAAACGGTCCCAAGTGCTGGGCTCTATCACTGAGAGGATGCCTTCCATCGCCGTGGCCGGCACGCACGGCAAGACCACCACAACCTCCATGGTGTCGCATCTGCTCTCCCCGCAGGTACACATTGTCGCCTTCATCGGCGGCATTGCCAAGAACTTCAACGACAACCTTGTGCTCGCCCCGCAGCCTGTCATGGCCGTGGCCGAAGCCGACGAGTACGACCGCTCCTTCCTGACCCTGCACCCCTCCGTCGCCATCATCACGGCGATGGATGCCGACCATCTGGACATCTACGGCACACACGAGAACCTTATCGCGGCTTTCCAGCAATTCGCCCGGCAGTCCAAGACCGTAATCGTCGAAGAAAATGTCGCCAGTCACATTCAGCACCCCAACAAACGGGTATATGGTGTTGGTTCCGACGCAGACTATCAGGCATACAATATTACATTATCCCCCAACAGCGCGACATTCGACCTGCGCACGCCCAGCGGCACACTGACGGACTTGCAATTGCATGCCAACGGCCTGTACAACGTGCTCAACGCCACCGCCGCCGTGGCCGCCCTGATGGAGGAGAGCCACAGCAATGGCCCTGTGCATGATAATTTCACCGAGGGACTTATCCGGGAGAAACTCAACTCCTTTGCGGGAGTGAAGCGCCGTTTCGACTACATCGTGGACAACAAGAGGGTGGTCTTTATCGACGACTATGCCCACCACCCCGAAGAGATGCACTCCTTCATCACGGCCGTTCGCAAAATCTATCCGGACAAACACATCACGGGTATTTTCCAACCGCATCTCTACAGCCGCACCCGCGATTTTGCGCAGGACTTCGCCGACGTGCTCGCCCCGTTGGACCAAGTGATCCTGTTGCCCATATACCCTGCCCGCGAGCAGCCCATCCCCGGCATCGACTCCGAGTATCTGCTATCCCTTATCGACAACCCGCACAAGATTGTCCTACAAAAAGAGGAACTTCTCCCCTACTTGGCCGCCCACCCGCAAGAGGTGCTCCTCACCATCGGTGCAGGAGACATTGACCGGCTGGTGCCGGAAATCGGGAAGATGATAGCTGGTTAGCCGTTGAAGGTGGTTAGTACACCACTGTAACCTTGCCGTTTTTATCAAACACATTGCCATCGAAATCCTGGTAGGAGACGCGATAGACGTATGTGTCGCCTGCGGGCGCAAGCTTGCCGTTCACGGTGCCGTCCCAGCCCTGGTTCAGGTCTGTGGTTTTGAACACCAACATGCCATGCCGGTCGAAAATAAGCATCGTATAGGAATCCTCCTTGACCTCCATCTGGACAGGAATGAAGACGTCGTTCACGTTGTCACCGTTGGGGGTGAAGCTGTTGGGCAGATAGAAACGCGTCTTTTCGTGTACAATAATCGTTTTCTCGAAAGTGTCGTCGCATCCGGCAGAGGTGTCGGAGATATGGAGCGTGATGTCATACGTGCCTATTTCAGAATAAATGTGGGACGGGGCAGGGAGTGTGCTTCCGGAAATATCGCCGAAATCCCAATGGCAGAGATTGTAGTATTGGGAGCAGTTGTTAAAGACAATGTTCTCGCCGACGAGATAAGACGGGGCTTCGGGAATCAGGGAGAAGCAGGCCACCGGATTGGGCAGCACGGGCACCTCGACGGTGAAGGACGACTCGCAGCCGATGGTATCGGTCACGGTCAGAGTATAGGTTTGGCCATGGATGTTGTCCATGAACAAGAACGTAGTGTCACCCGCAACGCTGTCCACATCCAATGTCACAGGCGTATTCCAGACATACTCAAACGGGCGCATTGCCTCAGTGACGATGAGGTGCAGGAATCCGTCCTCAGCAGCGCCGCCGCAGTGTTCCGGTCCCTTGGCCAAGGTCTCGATCTTGGGGTTGGGCATCACGTAGAGATGGACCACGGAGGTGCTGTCGCAGTTCGCAGAATTGATCAGGCCACTCCGCACCAGCAGCGTATCGCCCGCCCGTGTCTGCACCGGCAGGGTGAAATCATAGCGATTATAGGAATCTCCCACGCAGATGGTGTCCGGAATCTCTCCCGAACTGGTACGCGCACAATAGAAAGTAACTACCGTGTCCACCTCACAACCCAAGCCGTACATGGAGCTGGTAGAGGCAAAAAGGCGGTAACTCACATCTCCCGTCATGGCAATGGGGGGAAAGACAAATCTGTTGGAGGGAGTTCCCGGGACGATATAAGTCCAGTCGGGATCCTGTGACAAGGTGTCAAAGAAGGTATTTTGGAAAGCACTTGTCACAACCAGGGCGAGGGTATCCCCCTCGCAAAATGTGGTACCGGGTGCGACGCTGAAGGTCGGCATCGGAGCCGGTTTAACGACAAGGGAATCGGAAAACACATCCTCGTGCGTCGTGACACCTGTAAAAGTTTTGCGCAAGCGGTAACGTCCGCCATTGGCAGGGGTGACATTGGGTATTTCCAGCACAACATCGTCAGAGGCGTTACGTGTACCCGGAAGAGTGCTTCCGTCCGGCAAAATCCATTGATAGGTCGGGTTATGGTAGGGTAACCATTCGTGATAGGTCAAGGTGAGAAAATCGCCCTCACACCTGGAATCCTCTGCGCCACGCACCTGCACGAAAATATCGCCCGATGTGGAAGCATTGCCGCCAGTTTGCGTGAAAGTATAGGAGCCTGGCTGACGACTATAATTGCAAATAAGCAGCAGGAAGAACTCTCCGGGGTCACCACAATCCGCCGGAATATAACACCATTCCGTCGCATCTGCATAATAGCTGCAGTCCACCATCGGAATATTATGGTTCGTGTTTCCAGATGCCCAGTCCGGATGACCAGACGCGTCGGGATACGGCCACCCACCCAGATTATTAGTGTGGTTGCCGTTGGAAGGCCTGTGGCTGCCCGGACCGCTGCCAAGACTTGACTGGCTGCCGTCTCCCGTGAAAAGATGGTAGTAGCAGTTATTGCTGTTGGTGTTATAACCATTGCTGCAAAGAGTGCTCAAGAATTCGCCTGGCTCGTCGTTCGGGGTCTTAAACGGACCCCAGCAGGCATAATCCACATCACCTTGCGGTTGCTGGATATAAATCAGAATATCCCCTGGTATACGTTTCTGAAAATAGTACCAGTTAGGGCCTGGTGTGGAGCCAAGACATCCCGGGCTTGCGCCGTCCACAAAGAACGTGGCTGTGCCCGTTGTGCTTGACGTATATGTGATGCCAAAGGGATTTGAACCTGTGGTGAACGGGTGAATCGCATTGGCACCGCAAGGTGAACTTTGTCCGTTTACAACCGCCGCGGTTATCAGCAACAGCAGGAAGGTCATCAGAGCAGCAAAGACTTTTTTCATATTTCAAAAAATTTCATTGTCAAAAAGGTTCAACGGCTTGTCCTAACACAAAAAGACTTTCAAACAAATTGCCTAACGAATTTCAAAAAAAAATGTTGCAGTTTTTTTTCGTTTTTTTTTCAGGCTGCAAAAATAGACAAAAAAATAATATTGTCCTATTGACAAACTCTGAAAAAAAACTATTTTTGCAAACTTAAACAGAAGGCATGTTTTGCACCCTGCAACATGCCCTAACTTATTATGAAATCGTTAAAAATATGAGCTATATAGAATTTGACAAAAACGCATTGGTGAACCTGAATTTTACGAAAAACAAGGAAATTCTCCGATGCAGTCGCACGGGCACCTTTGCCACGACCACATTGGCGGGTTTGAACACCCGCAAATATCACGGACTTTTCATTGTGCCGCAAGACAACTTTGGTGGAGAGCGCCATGTGCTTGTCTCCAACCTGAACGAGACCATTGTCATCAACGACATGGATTTCCACGTCAGCGTACACCAATACAAGGGCGGTGTCGTCAACCCCAAAGGCAACAAGTACTTGCAGCACTTCGCCGCCGACAACATCCCCCTCTACCAATACCGTGTGGGCAAGTTCAACTTCACCAAGGAGTTCCTGTTGCTCAACGAGGCCGACCGGGTGATCATCAAATACACCATTCTTGACGATTACGAGTCGGCGGCCTTCCAGTTCGAGCCGATGCTGGCGTTCCGCAACATGCATGCGCTGACCCATCGCAACGACGCGGCCAACGGCCAGCCGCATCCTGTCGAGCACGGGGTGGGCTTCCGTCTCTACGACGGCTACACGCCCGTCTATATCCAGTGTTCCGAAGAGATCACCTACCAGCACGACCCGCACTGGCACGAGGGCGTGGAGTACGAAGAAGAGCTTAACCGCGGCTATGAGGGGCACGAGGACCTGTTTGTGCCAGGCCGCATCACAGCAAAGGTGGCCAACAAGGAGCTTTACATCACCTTGGGCACTGAGCCTATGGACCCTGCCGAGATCGCCAAGCTGTACAAAGCCGAGAGCAAGCGCCACACTGCCCGCTCCTCATTCTTCAACTGCCTGCAAAACGCCGCCGAGCAGTTCATCGTGCAGCGCAACGGCAAGACCTTCGTCATCGCCGGCTACCCGTGGTTCGGCCGCTGGGGCCGCGACACCTTCATCGCCCTGCCGGGCCTCACGCTCGCCTTGGGGCGCCATCAGCTCTGCAAGGAGATCATGGATGACATGATCGCCGACATGCACGACGGCCTCTTTCCCAACATCGGCATCGGTGACAATGCCGCCTACAACTCCGTAGATGCGCCCCTCTGGTTCTTCCGCGCCCTGCAGCTCTACTCGGAGAAGACCCGTGCAAAGCGCAAAATATGGGAAGAGTATGGGGACGTGATGCGCAAGATTCTCGACGCATACCGTTACGGTACGCTCAACCACATCCGCCGCTTAGACAACGGACTTATCTATTCTGGCGGTCCCGGCCTGGCCCTGACCTGGATGGATGCCGTCGTGGACGGCCGTCCCGTCACCCCGCGCACCGGCTGCCAAGTCGAGATCAACGCCCTTTGGTACAACGCCGTCAAGTTCTGTCTGGACCTTGCCCGCGTGGCCAAGGACACCGCTTTCACCGACGAATGGGAACCGCTCATCCACGACTTCCCCACCGTTTTCAAGGAGACCTTCTGGTCCAAGGACCTGGGTTATCTGGCCGACTATGTGGATGGCGACTACAAGAATTTCCAGGTGCGCCCCAACATGATGATTGCAGCCTCCCTGCCCTTCTCGCCCATCAGCGAGAAGATCCGCCAGCTTATCCTGAAGCGCACTTGCGAGGAGCTGCTCACCGAGAAGGGCATCCGCACGCTCTCGCCCAACGACCCCGACTACAAGGGCCACTATCACGGCAACCAAGCCGAGCGTGACAAAGCCTACCACCAGGGCACCTGCTGGCCCTGGCTGCTCTATCCCTTCACCGACGGCATGCTCGCCGTCTATCAGGAGCAAGCCATCCCCGTACTTCGCAAGCTGCTCTACAACTTCGACAGCTGCATGACCTCCTACGGCATCTCCACCGTGGCCGAGATCACCGACGGCGACCCCCCATACAAACCCAACGGATGCATCTCCCAAGCATGGAGCGTTGCCGCATTACTATATATGAAATGGAGGGTGGAACAAAAGTGAGTTATAAAATTAATGTAGAGACGCGATGCATCGCGTCTCTATAAACGGAAAAAAATATTAGAGAGAATATAAATAGATTATGAAAGTATTGATGTTCGGGTGGGAGTTCCCACCACATATCTCGGGAGGCTTGGGAACGGCCTGTTACGGTCTGACCAAGGGACTCGCCCTCAACGGGGTGGATGTCACCTTCGTGATGCCTCATGCCTCGGGTGACGAAGACGAACACTATGTCAAGATCCGCAACGCCTCCGACGTGGAAATCGACACCAGCAGCGTCACCTATCGTGAGCACATTTTCCCCGGCGTGAGCTACATCCAGGTCAACTCGCGGCTGGTGCCCTATGTGGGGCTGGAAGGCTACTACAACGTCATCGACCAGATGAGCAGCGGCACATTGGAGCAGGAGTTCACGGGCTCGCGGCGCAAGCACACCTTCTCTTCCGGCTACGGCAAGAACCTTATGCAGGAGGTCAACCTCTATGCGCAAGTCGCCGCCGAGATCGCCAAGAGCGAGGAGTTCGACCTCATCCATGCCCACGACTGGCTCACCTACCGCGCCGGCATCGCCGCCAAGAGAGTCAGCGGCAAGCCCTTGGTGGTCCACATCCATGCCACCGAGTACGACCGTTCTGGCGAGCACAACCGCAACGACATCGTCTATGGGATGGAGCGCGAGGGCATGATGGCCGCCGATGCCGTCTGCGCCGTCAGCGACCTTACCCGCAACATCGTCATCGAGAAATACGGTATCCCCGCCCACAAGGTCTTCACCCTCCACAACGCCGTTGTGCCCACTGACAAGAAGGTGGAGCGCGAGAAGAACGTTGACGAGAAGATCGTCACCTTCCTCGGGCGCGTCACCTTCCAGAAAGGTCCCGACTATTTCGTGGAAACTGCCAAGAGGGTGCTTGACAAGGACCCGAACGTGCGCTTCGTGCTGGCCGGCGACGGCGACATGATGCAGCATGTCATCGAGCGCGTGGCCGAGCTGGGCATCTCTGACCGCTTCCACTTCACGGGCTTCCTGCGCGGCGCCGACATCGACAAGATGTTCGGCATGAGTGACGTCTATGTGATGCCCTCCATTTCGGAGCCGTTCGGCATCTCCCCGCTGGAGGCCATGCGTGCCAAGGTGCCCGTGGTCATCTCCAAGCAATCCGGTGTCGCCGAGGTGCTCCAACATGCCATCAAGGTCGATTTTTGGGACATCGACGCCACCGCCGACGCCATCTACGGCCTGCTGCACTACCCTGCCCTCTCCAAGCTTTTCGCCGACAAGGGCGAGGAAGAGGTCAACAACCTCAAATGGGAAAACGTAGCCAAGAAACTCAAAGTCATTTATGAAAAAACGCTCCACTATGAATAGAATATGTTTCCATTTCCAGATTAGCCAACCCTTCCGGTTGCGCACCTATCGTTTTTTTGACATCAACCAAAACCACGATTATTTCGACGACTATCAGAATCACTATTTGGCACAGCGTCTTGCGGAAAGATGCTATCTTCCCGCCAACAAGATGATGCTGGAACTCATCCGCAAGCATCCGAAGAGCTTCAAGCTCAGCTTCAGTATTGCAGGCAGTTCCATCATGCTCTTCAAGAACTACTGTCCTGAAGTGATCGAGAGCTTCAAGGAGCTCATCGCCACGGGTTGTGTCGAAATCACGGGCAACACCTTCACCCACAGCATCGCCTCCCTGCACGGCAAGGATGCCTTCTTGGAGCAGGTTCACCTCCAAGAGAAGCTTTTGAAGGAGACCTTTGGCGTCAAGCCCGTCTCTTTCTGCAATACCGAGGTCATCTACTCCGACGAAATCGGCGAGTGGCTTGGCGAGGCTGGCTACGAAGTGGTCCTCACGGAGGGCGCACGACACATCCTCGGCTGGAAGAGCCCGCAATATCTCTACTGCAACCCTTACCAGACCGATGTGCGCCTGCTGCTGCGTTCCTACCGTCTTTGCGACGATGTGACCCTGCGGTTCAACGACCACAGCTGGGATCAGTATCCCCTGACCGCCGAGAAATACATCAAGTTCCTTGACAGCACCAACACCAGCGGCGACGCCCCCTTCATCAACCTTTATTGGGACTATGAGACCATCGGCGAGCATTACACCGCCGACACCGGCATATTCGACTTTTTCCGCAATCTCATCGACCAACTCTCCGCTAACCCGAACTACAGCTTCATCACGCCCAAGGAGGTGCTCAAAATGGATGACAACCCTGCCACCATGCATGCACCGTGGCCCATCTCATGCTCCGGCGAAGAGAAGGACACCAACGAGTGGGTCGGCAACGTGCTCCAGCAAGAGGCTTTCAACCAGCTCTTCAAGCTCGAGCCGCTGTACAAGAAGTCCAAAAACAAGGAGGCCAAGCTCAGCTGGCTTCGACTGCAAGGTGCCGACCACTTCAACTTCATGAGTTCCAAGTGGTTCGGACACCGTTTCGTCAAACGAAATTTTGAAGTCTATCCATCCCCGTATCAGGCATTCATCAATTACATGAATGTTCTGAACGATATCAAGATACAATTGGAAAAGAAATAATGCCTTAAAAAGCCGCCGCCCCGCACGGCGGCTTTTTTTTTTACCTTTGCCGCGCCGTTTATAAAGACGACATTTTATCATAAAATTCTGATTAATACTATAATAAAAAACAGCATGGCAAAAAACGGCAGCAAAAAAAAGCGCGGATTTTGGAAAACAGTTGGCTATATTTTGTTGATATGCTTTTTGATGAGCATATTCTTCCCCTTCATATACCGATGGGTCAACCCGCCTGTGACGCCGCTCATGGTTATCCGGAAAGTGCAGCACGGGTACAGCATTGAAAAGAAATGGAAGCCTCTTGAGGAGATCTCACCCTACATGGTACGCGCGGCCATCGCCTCGGAGGACAACTATTTCCTGGGGCACAACGGTTTTGATGTCATAGCGCTGGATCAAGTGCTGAAGGAGCGCAAAAGCGGGACTCGCAAGCGCGGCGGCAGCACCATTTCCCAGCAAACGGCCAAGAATGTTTTCTGCTGGCCCCGCAGTTCCTGGATTCGCAAAGGCGTGGAAACATACTATACGTTCCTCATCGAGCTGTTCTGGCCGAAAGAGCGCATCATGGAGGTCTATCTGAACGTCATCGAAATGGGTCCCGGCATCTACGGTGCCGAGGCGGCCGCGCAACACTATTTCCACTGCAGCGCCAAGCACTTGAGCGCCCATCAAGCCGCCTTGATCACGGCGTGCTACCCGGCTCCGCTCAAACGCAACCCTGCCCGCCCGTCAGGACACCTGTCGCACAATGCCTCCGTCATTCAAGGGCGCATGGCCCGGTATGGGAACCCACGATTCGACAAGGATTACATCCAAGGATGCCACGAACGCTACCTCAAAGCCGTGGCCAAGATGAAAGAGAGAAAGAAAAAGAAGAAATAACCAAGCCCGCAGGCAAAACGCCCCTTCATCCGACCGTTTAATTCACCACGACCCTTTCGTACATCTCCCGGTAATTCCGCCCCACGGTGTGGTTATGCCAGAGATAGACAAAATCGCCCTCCACGGCATTGCAACGCTCACGCAAACGTTTGAAGAGTGTCCTGCTCTGCCCAATATCAAGTTCGAGATAGTCAAAAAGGGAACCGTCCATCAAGACAAGCGGATGTTCCACGATATCCGTGGGCCGGTCTTCAAAGAGATTATAGAGCCTGAAGGGATGGCAGGTGCCGCAACGGAAACCGGGCTGCTCGGCGTAGCCCAGCGTGTAGTCGTCGCCAAGGCCCACCGCCTGCCACATCTCAAGGGTGCTGGGGCGGGTAACCTCCATCATCTGGCGCGAGTCTTGACCACCGTAGGTCGAGTACCCCGCATTGACATAGTTTTTCAGGAGATTGAAGCGCAGGAAATGCTGCCGCCCGACAGTCACGGCCTCCCCTGTTATTTTCTCCAATCTATTCTTCTCTTGCAGATACAGTTCAGGATCGTCATAGCTCCGATAGCTGCCATGCAGGCCTACTTCCATGCCATTTTTTTGGATCATGTCCACAACGTGGTTCACCAACGGGTCTTGGATGTCATATGTGCAGTCATATTCCCCCTGCACTTGAGCTTTGATGAAGAACACGGCTTGTTCACCGTGCCTGCGGGCATGATCTATCAACTCCGCAATGGCGAGGATGTAGGGGTCTTGCCGCTTGTCGATGCACCACTCGCGGTACTCTTGCCACGATTGCCGCACAAGGGGCAAGCTACGGTTGATGAGCAGGTCCCGGCCAAAAATGGAGCGCAGGGCCTGGAAGGTACCGGTATAGCGGCAGAGGTGGTCAATGTCGTGCGTGGGCACCACACGGGGCGCTCGGGGGCGCAGCACAATGTCGGGATGCACCTGTTCGGTGATCCATTGTCGCAGCAGCATCGCATACTCGTCCACTATCGGCAGGTGGATAAAGCCATAGTGGGCAGCCATGCTTGAAACGTAAGGGAAACGATTATGCTGGTCGCGGGGCGACTCTTGGTACTCTTCCCATCGGGAAAGCATGAGGAAACTGGGGGTGATGATATCGTAAGGGACATAGAGTTCACGGAGGTCGGGGTTAAAGACTATATCCGTGGACTGCGAGCGAGTCGCCTGCGTTCCCCGGAAGAGAGGCAACTTCTCGCATCCATCCGCAGAAGCGATGGTCTCGGGAGCAAGCTTGCCCGCCAACAACGAATCCACATCGCCGTCGTCGAGCAAGGCGACACGGAGACGCCAATCCGCGATGTGCAGGGACGCATCACCCTCGCCGCGCTCCATGCGACATTGGAGGGGTGTTCCCGTGGGGAGCGCGACCGACAGCAAATGGTTCACCGTGTATTTCAAGGCATCAGGCGACAACATAACGAGGCAGTTTGGAGGTTGCAAAAATAATCAAATAATGGATACGCCAAGGGTATGATGCCGAAATGTGATAATATTGGTATTCGTTCCCGCGATTGTTCCGTGATTGTTTGTACAATCGGCACCATACGGAAACAATTATCCAACAAAAAATGTATTTTTGCAGCAATGTTTAAAAATAACCATTAACCCCTAAAATCCTCTCGAATGAAACGATCTCTCCTCCTTTTCACGATGTTTTTCCTGATGGTCCCGATGTTCCTGACGGCTCAGAAGCACTACGACTACATCAGCTACTCGAACGATGCCATGAACGTGCGCATTTACACGTTGGACAACGGGCTCAAGGTCTATCTCTCTGTTTACAAAGACGCGCCACGTATCCAGACGCTCATCCCTGTGCGCGTGGGCAGCAAGAACGACCCTGCCGAGACCACCGGCTTGGCACACTATCTCGAGCACCTCATGTTCAAGGGCACCCAGCATTTCGGAACCCTTGATTACGATGCCGAGAAGCCTCTTCTCGACGAAATCGAGCACCAGTTCGAGGTCTATCGCCGCACCCATGAGAAACGGGACCGTGACAGCATCTACCGTATCATCGACAGTCTCTCCTACGTTGCGTCGGGCTATGCCATCCCCAACGAGTACGACAAGATGATGAAATTCATCGGCTCGCAGGGCACCAACGCCGCGACATCGAACGACTACACCGTCTATATCGAGGACATCCCCGCCAACCAATTGGAAAACTGGGCATACATCCAGGCCGACCGTTTTGCGCACCCCGTGTTCCGCATCTTCCACACCGAGTTGGAAACTGTCTATGAGGAGAAAAACCGATCGCTGTCCAGTGACAGCCGCAAAGCCAACGAAGCGATGCTCAATGCCCTTTTCCCCAACAACCCCTACGGGCAGCAGACCACTCTCGGCAGCGCCGAGCACCTCAAGAACCCCTCACTGACCAACATCCGCCGCTTCTTCGACACCTACTATGTGCCAAACAACATGGCCGTCTGTCTGGCCGGCGACTTCGACTATGACGAGGCCATCGCCATCATTGACAAACACTTCGGGCAACTCAAGAGCAAGGAACTGCCTCACTACGCCGTGCCCAAAGAGAGACCTATCACCTCTCCTGTTGTGCGTGAAGTGACAGGACATGAAGCCGAGTTTGTGACGGTCTCCTTCCGGCTCGACCTGCCTGCAAACCACCGAGACCTCTACATTGCGGAGATGCTCGACAACATCCTCAGCAACGGTCGCTGCGGCCTTATAGACCTCAACATCAACCAGAAACATTTGGCAGCCCGCGCCTCATCATACCTTTACGGGCTGTGCGACAACTCGGCATACGTGCTCAGCGGCCGTCCCAACGACGGACAGACGCTCGAAGAGGTGCGCGACCTGATGCTTGGCCAACTTGAGCTTGTCAAGAAGGGCCAATTCGACGAATCGCTGCTGCAGGCCGCCATCAACAACATCGAGGCCTCGCAAATGCGCCAGCTCGAAAACAATCGCTCACGTGCCAACGCCATGGCACACGCCTTTGAGAACGACATCGACTGGTACCACGTCACCCAAGAACTCGAATACTACAAGAAAGTCACCAAGGAGGACATCGTCAAGTTCGCGAACCGCTATTTTGGCGACAACAACTATGTCGTTGTCTTTAAACGTCAGGGTGAGCCGCAGGAGACCGCCAAGGTCACAAAGCCCGCCATCACCGCCATCCAGGTGAACAGGGACGCCGAGTCCGACTTCTTCACCAAGCTCAAGGCACGTCCCGTCAAGCCTATCGAGCCCGTGTTCGTAGATTTCCAACAGGCCATCACCTTCGACCAGTACAAGGGTGTGCCCATCGACTACCTGCACAACGACGAAGACCAGACCTTCACCCTGCGCATAGTCTTCCCTGCCGGTGAGATGAACGACATCCTGCTGCCGTATGCCGCCCGCTACATCAGCAATCTGGCCACTCCCGACCGCAGTGTAGAGCAAATCAAGACCGATTTCTACACATTAGCCTGCAACTACAGCATCTCCTGTTCCGACGACGAGACCTACGTGTCGCTCAGCGGCCTTGACCACAACATGAACAAGGCGCTCAAGCTGATGATGGACGTAGTGCGCAACGCCCAACCCGATGCCAAAGCTCTACAGAACCTTGTCGATGATGTCCTGTTGCAACGCAAGAATGCCAAGTCCTCGCAAAACAGCGTCATGAACTGCTTGCGCACCTATTGCGAGTATGGCCCCGATCTGGTGCAGTACCAACTCAGCGACGAACAATTGCAGAAGCTCACGGGCGAGCAGCTGCTCAAATCCTTGCGCCAGCTTTTCACCTACAAGCCGGAAATTCTCTATTACGGTCCCGCCACCGTGAAGCAGCTCAAGAAGTCGCTCTCCGCCAGCTACAAGCTGCCCAAGAGTTTCGGCACGCCGCCGCCAGCCAAGAAGTTCGACCGGCTTCCCACCGATCGGAACGTGGTTTATTACGCTCCCTATCCTGCCAAGCAGTCGCGCCTCATCACCATCAACCGTGCCGGCAAGCTCGACACTAAGCTCATTCCCATTGTACGGATGTACAACCAATACTTCGGCGGCAGCATGAACGCCATCGTTTTCCAAGAGATGCGCGAGAAACGCTCTTTAGCTTACACTGCCCAGTCCTCGTTCATAATCCCCTCTGACACGGCGGACTACATGTACAATTACTCCTTCATCGGCACCCAGAACGACAAAATCATGGATGCCTTGACCGCTTTCGATTCACTGTTCAATGCCATGCCGGTGTCGCAGAGTGCCTTCGACTTGGCCAAAGAGGGCGCACGAAACAGCATCGCCACCAACCGCATCACCAAGATGGCCATCCTCACCACCTACCTCAACAACCGCCGCATGGGCCTCGACCACGACTATCGCAAGGACTTCTACGAACTCATCAACGGCTTTACCCTCAACGATATCGTCAAATTCAACAAGCAATATATCAAGGACAAGCCCAAGACCTACATGATCCTTGCCACCGACGGCGAGGTCAATCTCGATGCCATTGCCAAGCAGTTCGGCCCCGTCACGAAGTTGACGTTGGAGGATATTTTCGGATACTAACCATTTTTTCTGTTCAACATGAAAAAAAGAGTTTTCCTGACAGGTGCGACAGGGCTCATGGGCTGGGCCGGATTACAGGAGATGCTGAAGCACGAAGACCTGCTTGACATCGTCATATTGGCACGACAAAGTGAAAAGAACATCAAGAAGTTGGCCCCTTTGCAAGGCCGCATCCAAATCGTATGGGGCGACTTGATGAACTATGAGGATGTCCTGAAGGGTGTGACAGGTGCGGACTATGTGCTTCATGTGGGGGGCATGGTCTCACCTGAGGCTGACTATCACCCCGAGAAGACGCTGAAAGTGAATGTCACGTCAGCCGAAAATGTGGTGAAGGCTATCCAAGCGCAGCCCAATGCCGACGAGATCCGTGCGGTCTATATCGGCTCGGTGGCACAGACCTCCGACCGCGGGGCCGGCACACGCTGGGGGCGCACCGGCGACCCCGTCTGCGCAAGCGTCTATGACTACTACAGCGTCAGCAAGATCATTGCAGAGCGCACATTCGCAGATGCAGGCCTAAAACACTGGGTCAGCCTGCGACAGTCGGGCATTCTCTACCCCGGCATCCTCAAGAAATACGACCCCATCATGTTCCACGTGCCCATCATGGGCGTATTGGAGTGGGCCACCATCGAGGACTCGGGGCGGCTGTTAGCCAATCTCTGCACCCTGGACCTGCCCGACGAATTCTGGAACCAGTTCTACAACATCAGCAGCGGTCCCGAGTACCGCATGAGCAACTATGAGTTCGAGACCAGGCTTCTAAAGGCCATCCACTGTCCCGGCCCCGAGAAGATCTTCACCCCCAAGTGGTTCGTGCTGCGCAACTTCCACGGGCAATTCTACCTGGATGCCGACAGGTTGGACGAATACCTTCACTTTCGCGCCAATGTGCCCGTGGACGACTATTTCCGGCAGATGGGCGACCGGCTGCCCAAGTACTTCAAGTTGGCGGGCATCGTGCCCGCCCCCGTCATCAAGGCTGCTATGCTGCCGATGGCGTACAAGAAGAAATACGGCACCCAGTGGTGGCTCAAGCACGGTGACGAGCCACGCATCAATGCCTTCTACGGTGGACGCGAGCAATGGGAGCGTATTCCCAAGTGGAAGGAGATGAACCTCTCCGTGTCAAAAGACCCCGTCAATGCCCAACGGATGGATCACGGCTACGACGAGAGCAAGCCGCTGGAGCAGCTCACCACCGAAGAGCTGCGGCAGGCAGGCTTGTTCCGAGGCTCCAAGCTGATATCCCCCGAATATGACGGCAACCCCGAGAAGCAGTTGGAATGGGAGTGCCACGACGGGCACCGCTACCGCATGTCGCCCAAGCTGATGCTATGGGGCGGCCATTTCTGCTCCGAATGTTTGCCGCCTGTCTGGAACTACGACCACCAGGCAAAGCACAACCCCTTCTTTGCGCAGGCATGGTACGCGAACCACCGGCACGACGAGGATAACATATACCAGTAGGAATGCCAGATATCGACCGCAAAATGAACATCTGAATAATAAAGGACGGAAGCCTCCGTTTTATTTTCTCAAAAAAAACATTTTCGACCCAAGATTTGTTTTTCAAATTGCGTTATACTAAATGAGCGAACGTAAAAATGAAGAGTTAGCCCGCTGGATAGATGGTTGCAAAGAAGGCAGCCGTCGTGCGCAGCACAAGCTGTTCAAGCATTTTTACAGCCCGATGCTCCGTTTGTGCATGCGCTATGCGGACAGCACCGACGAGGCGGAGGACATGCTCAGCGAAGGTTTCATGAAGGTGTTCACGAACATCGGAAAGTATGAAACGACTGGTTCTTTTGAATCTTGGATGAAGCGGGTGATGGTGAACGCCGCCTTGGATCATCGGCGCAAGTACGACGCCAAGGTGGGATTCACCGACCTGGAGGAGGTGGCTGACAGCGCGGATGCGGGCTACGATATCAACGCCGCCATGGGGCGCATGAGCGCAGACGACGTGATGGCTTTGGTGCGGCAGTTGCCCCCTGCCACGCGAACGGTCTTCAACCTCTTCGTGTTCGACGGCTTCTCGCACGCTGAGATTGCCAAGCAGCTGAACATCAGCGAGGGCACCTCCGCGTGGCACGTCAACACCGCCCGCACCCGCATCAAGACCCAGATTCAACAACTCAACAACGACTAAAGACAGAAGCGTATGACTGAATTTGACGAACTACTCAAGCAAAAGGTCGAGCAGGCCGACTACCCTTACCGCCATGCTGCATGGAGGCGATTCCTCCGCCGCAGCGGTTTGCACACTGCCCTCACGGGCGGCCGGATTGCAGCCATCTCCCTCACCGGAGTGGCCGTGGCCGCCCTCGTCACCTGGGGTGTAGTCCGTCACACCGCCTCCTCCCCCACCCCTGCCGAACCGGCACACGCGGAGGTCGCTGTCGTCACAGCCGACTCCAATGCCGTCTCCGAAGACACCCTGCCGACAACAGTTGATGTCCCCGCATCTCCGCAACTGCAGCCTGCAGTTGCCCGCACGCCCCGAAACACCACTCCGTCTGTCATGGAGGAGGCACCCCAACCTGCTGCCCGCACATCCACAAAGCCTCATACGGACAAGAAGCCCGAGCCAATCCACGGCCGCCCCGTCATCATCAATGTGGACACCATCACGGAATTGTTCCCCACCGACGAGCAAATCCGCAAAGGGCACAGCAATATCATCGTGGAATGAGCCGCGAGAGAGTGTCGGTGCCGTCGTTCCACCCCACACCGCTCCTTCGTCGCTTGTGCGGGGTTATTGAGAGGGTGTCCCTCCGGGACAATAGAGATAAGAGTTAAGAGATAAGAGTTAAGAGTTTATGGTTTTCCTTGAGCTGCCCCGACAGGGGCAAAAGCTCGGTAGAATAATTGATAATAATCTTCCTTAAGCAGTCCCGGAGGGACAAAATCTCAATAACCCCAGACTAAACGCAGTGCAGTCTGGGGATGGGTGCGTGCGCATAATGACAATCGCGGTGCGGGAGAACATTGAGACGAGGTTGTGGGTTGCTCGCCGCGAAACGGGTGTGGGGTCCGACGAGCCTGCGTGAGGGATTGCAGTGGAAATGATTTTGGTGGAAATGCGTTCCCTGGCGAGACAAAGGTTCCGCTTGACGCTTCGCGTCTCGCGGAATGGTGGTGGGTTCTAAGCCAAAATCATTGGAACGGAAAGCCCGACGGCGCGGCGGCATTTGATGGCGAATGCGAATGTAACGTGATTCCGCGCCGCCGCGCCGGCACGCCCAAATAAAAAATCGGAACCAACGGTATGTTGGACCGTAAAAAACAGTATCTTTGCACCTTAATCCAGAATTTTCACCATTGTGACGTTCACCACTATACCAACCAGTGAAAGGAAATATATTACGAACTATCACGGCGTCGTGTTCTGCGAGGTTATTGCCGGCGGAAACAACGGCATAAGGAAATAACATCAACAATGTGCAACCATTTGGATTTTTCGTATCATTATATAAATTGTATTTGCAGAAAACGATCATGAGAGGTAACCATCACATTTCCAGATTATTATTGCTCGTGGTGTTCGCAGGCATAACCCTCACATCCCACGCACAACGCCACGACAGCCGCTCGTTCGACAATCTGTGGACGCTTTACAACGGCATTCGGGTGTATCACGTGCGCGACCGACTGGCGATGCTCGACACCATTGGCTGGAAAGCCGAGGCGGAGAACAACGCCTACCAACTTTTCATTGTGAACCACAAGCGTTTGCTGGTTGACCACCCGCCGTACAGCGACAAGACCGTGCAGCAGTCGGTGCTGTGGCTCGACTCGCTGCGGCGACGCGACGACGGTGCCCGCTGGGGCGATCCCGACAGCATGGTTTATCAGTCGATATATCACTATTTAATCGGCATGCTGCTAAGCAAGGCATGGCCCTACGATCCGAATACGGCCACCTTGCACGACGCCACCTTCCAAAACATGGAGGAATGGTCGGTGAAGAACTACCGCGAGGCCGCAAAGGCGGAGTTCCTCGCCTGCTTCGACAGATTGCCCCGCGACATCTCCCTCACACAACGTTGGGACTTCCTGGTTGAGAACGTCCCCGCCACCCGTCCGCTGCGCCCGACCCTCAACGATGTGCTCTACCAGAACTGCATCCGGATATTCAGCGAAGACGACCCCGACCTGGCCATCGCGCTGACAGACGAGGCCATGTCCGCCCATACGGAACGCGACATCCTCATCGACTACGAGATACAACGGCTGCACTATCGCTTTCCCGAACCCGAGGAGGATGTGGATGCCTCAGCTGCGTGGAAATTGCTCGACTCATTGGAGAACGCATACGGTCCCGACCTCGTCTTCGACTACGAGCGCGGGCTGCTGCTCGCCGCCGCCGACCAGCTCACCGAGCGGGAGACCGACTACACGGCCCGCGCATTGGAGTATTTCAACAAAGTGCTCCAACAGTATGAAGCTGACGGCCGCCACGATCCAATAATGCTGCATTACTACCAAAACGCCAACTACTATATCGACCGGCTGACCATGCCGAGCATTATCCCCTCCAAGGCGCAGACCGAGCTGCCCCTCGGGCACAAGCTGCGCATCCCCGTGCAGTACAGCAACCTCGACACAGTCTATCTCACCGTATTCAAAGATGATTATATGATTGCATCTTCATACCAACGGGGACGGCCAGACAACAGAGAGGCGGATTTCCGTTATAGATACAACTATTATTCCAGTTTCGAAAAAATGTTGAAACGGATGGGGGAGCCAGTCCATACCCAACAGTTTATACTCAGTGGGAACAGGAAAAGCCGCTTCAACACAACGGAATTGTGGGTCGATTCGCTGCCTATCGGAAACTACGAGTTCTTTTTCCATCTCAGCCCGACCATCGACTCCGTCGGGCTGCTGACGAAGATGGAGTTTTGCGTCACTCGCCTCAAGATCGCCAATTGGGGTGTGTGCAACAAAGCATACGTGGGTGTGAGTGACGCACACACGGGCGAGCCGCTGCCCCGCATGCGGACAAAAGACGGAATTTGGAACTTATACACCAACCGTTTTGGCGAGACTCGTGCAGGACTTCGTCCCTTTGGAGATTTATTTTTTGAGATTTACGACCACCATACGGTATACGCTACAGTTTTAGATGAATATTCCAACCCGTATGACCGGTGGCATTACCGGTCACGCTACTACAGGCGCTATTCGAAAGGTACACTCACGCAGATTCACACCGACCGGACGCTTTACCGTCCCGGGCAAACCCTGCATTTCAAGGTGCTGCTGCTGAAAAAGGGCAAGGTAAGGCGTAATGTGCCAGTCGAGGTTTACCTTTTTGGAAAAAATTGGAATGGCGTGTCAGACACGCTGCGGTTGGTCACATCGAAGTATGGCAGTGTGGACGGGGAACTGACTTTGCCGCCGAATGTGGGCCGCTACTATTTGATAGTCCGTTATCCAGCACGCTCCGGCAAATACTCCAGCAGCGAGCGATATCTTGAGATTGCGGAGTACAAGCTGCCCACCTTCAAGGTCAAACTGCTGTCCGACACGTTGCAGGCGGCCGCAGGCGACACGCTTACGATACGGGGCACAGTGACCGCGCTCAACGGGCTACCCGTCGCAAACGCCGCCGTGTCGTTGCATGTGCGCATGTTCGGCCGTAGCGACCGTTTCGAGATTGCCACCGAGCGCGACGGCAGTTTTGAGCACCGGCACCCCGTGCTGGCTTCGCACGATCCGGTCCGGGTTGACATTGAGGCCATTGTCACCGACTTGAATGGCGAGACCCACCGCGACACCTCTTTCGTGTTCCTTCCGCCCCAGCTGTTGAAGGTCAAGATTTCCGGCAACAATGATGTGGATTTGGCGACGAACGACACTGCTGTTTGGATGTTGCGGGCACTCAACTTCAACAACGTCAAGCAGCCGGTGCCCATACAGGTTGCCGTGGTGCGTTTGCTGTCACCCACCGAGTACAAGGTTCCCGTTTTCGAGAAAGAGCCCACCTTCTGGATGCCGCTCCACAGCAATGAAGAGTATGCAAAAGAGTTCCCGCATCTCACATTTGAAACCCACCCTAATTCCCCCGCCTACTGGCCTGCGTCCGACACGGTGTTCCGCACTGAGAAAATCCTCGTGCCGGATTCAACATTAAAGGTAAATGTACAAGGTTGGAATCCTGGCGATTACAGGATTATCGCCACCGCCACAGACAAATCGGGGAAAAAGGTGACAGCGATGAAAGAATTCACAATCTACAGTTCCCGGATGCAGGAATTCGCTCCAATGAAGCCCATCCATCTGGCGGTGGCCTCGATGCCGGAGAAGAGAGGCAAGCCGCTCACGCTCAGCGTCGGCAGCTGCTTGCGCAACGCCGTGATGATCTGCGATGTCTATCAAGGAAAGAAACACCTCAAAACCCGCCGCATCCCGCTTAATCTTGAGCAGGAGACTTTCACGGTGAAGACGCGCACCACGGGCACAAGAGGCATCAACCTCATCGCCCGCATCGTGCAGAACGGCGAACTCCATACCGTTTCCCTTGACACCGTCATCCCCTGGGAGGCCAAAAAGGCGGAACGATATTTCCGTTCCTACGAAAAGTTGCTGCTGAATGCGGAGCTGACCCACTGGCGTAGCGAGACCGAACCCGGCAGCGGCGAACACTGGGAGATCACCCTCACCGACGCGAAGCAAAAGGCCGTGCACGATGCGGAACTGTTAGCCTGGATGTTCGACGGCAGCCTCTACGAATTGGGGATGAACAAGCCGAGTACGACAATCGGTCCCCACTGGCTTGCCAAAACCAAAAAGCTGCCGCGCTCGTTCCGCACCCGCCGATACAGAATCTCCTGTAGCGACCTTACGAAATCCTACAACGACTATTTCCGCTACCGCATATCCACCCATGAGAAATCGGTGCTGAAATATCCGAGTCTGCAGCTGTCTCACAGTTATTATGTTCCATCTTATCACTTTGATGGGGAACTTCAAGAGGTGGTCATCGCCTGGGAACCGCCGGCGTTCAGCATGGACAACACAACTTCCGCAAACCGTCTGTCGGGAGAAGCCATCCGCACGACGCCCGGCCGTTCCGTAAGTTCTGCTTTGGCAAGTCTGGAGGGCGTAACTGCCTTAGATGGGGCTACAGCCCCCGTACGGGGCAACCGCAGCGACGGCCAGCAGACTATCGTGGACGGTGTGCGGGTCTCGAACGAGCCGACAGTCACCTTCGGTACAAAGGAGGACGAGGGTTACGAGCCGTCCTTGTCGCCCGACGCAACCCCGCGCAGCAACTTCGTGGAGACGGCCTTCTTCTACCCGAACCTGCATCCCGACGACAGCGGCCGCGTACACATCGACTTCACCCTGCCCGACCAATACACCGGCTGGGAATTCTACGCCTACGGGCACACGAGAAAGGCCACCATGACCGGTCTCCACGCCGTGTTGCAGAGCCGCCGCACGCTGATGCTGCAGAGCAACGCGCCGCGCTTTTTCCGCGAGGGCGACACCCTCACCCTCCGCGCCAAGATCACCAACCGCAGCGATGCGGATTTGAACGGTGTGGTGACGGTGGAATTTTTCAATGCGGAGGACGGGCAACCGATAGAAATGGTAATTAACGGTGTCGGTAGAGACGCGGCGCGCCGCGTCTCTACGGATGGGAAATCCCAATTTTCCGTAATGGCCGGCACCGCCCAGACGGTCCAATTCCGCATCCTCGTCCCAGATGGCATCCCCGCCATCGGTTACCGGATGGTGGCCCGCGCCGGCAACTACGGTGACGGCGAGGAACGCCTCCTGCCTGTGCTGCCGAACAAGATGTTGGTGACGGAATCCTGTCCGTTCGTGGTGCCCGCGGGCAGCGACACGGTCGTCACGTTCCGCCGCTACCGCACACACGCCACGCCCACGATGCAGCCGCTGAGCTACACCGTGGAAGTCACCACCAACCCCGCGTGGCTCGCCATCCGCGCCCTACCCTATCTCATGCACTATCCATATGAGTGCAACGAACAGACCTTCAGCAAGCTGTTCGCGGCGGCCACCGTGCAACACGCTATCGCGCAGAACCCCGGTCTCCGCAAGGTATTCGACAGCTGGCTTAACGATACGGTCAACAACTCTTTAGCCTCCCCGCTGCTCAAGAACGAGTCGTTGAAGAGTATGCTTTTGGAGGAGACCCCATGGCTGCGGGCCGCGCAGAACGAGTCGCGGCAACGGCATGAAACTGCTGAGCTTTTCGCAGACGAGAACCTGCAACAACAGTTGGACAAGAGTATCAACAAACTGTTGCATAACCAGCTGCCAAGCGGCGGTTGGGACTGGTACGGACGCTGGAAATACTCCCCGTACATCACCGACCACATCGTGGCGGGCTTCTACAAGCTGCGACGGCTCGGGGGGGAGATTCCGCAGGCAGACAAGATGTTGGAAAAGGCCGTCCACGCCGCCGATTTTTATCAGGAAAGAAAGTACCAGATGTATCTGCATCGAAAAGAACAATTGGAGCCGGATGCGGTTTTCTATTTCACTGAAGAAGATGTGCATTATTTGTATGCCCGTTCATTTGCTCCGTATGATTCTGTCTGGCTGTCTCAGCCTTACGTACAGAATCTGATGAAACTGATGACGGAGAAGTTGGAAAGGGAGAAGTTCACCCGTCAGGCGGAAGTGGCACTGATTCTTTACCGTACCGGCGACAAAAATGACAAGCTCAAAGCGCAGCAAATCATGGAACGCATCCGCCAGCAAGCTCTCATCGACCGCGAGAAGGGCATGTATTGGCACAAGGAGTACAGCGGCTACTACTATCGCTGGTACGAGGCTCCGATTGAGCGGCAGGCGTTGCTGATTGAGGCGTTCACCGAAATCGCCCCGCGCCAGGACGAATTGACGATGATGAAGCAGTGGCTACTCATGCAGAAGGAGAGTAACCGCTGGAGCAACACGAAAGCCACGGCGGAGGCCGTCTATGCGCTGCTGCTTGATGCTCCCGCCGACTTGTTGCAACCCTCCTCGACAGTCGTCGCGGTGGGAGGTGAAAATATTACGGCCACGGAAGCAGCAACTGCCGAGGCCGGCACCGGCTACGTGCAACGCGTTTGGAATCCCGAGAACATGTCGCCCGCATTGGCCGACATCACCGTGCGCACTGACAGTGTGCATCCCACTTTCGGGGCGACCTACTGGCAATACTTGGAGGTTCCCGACCAAGTGGAGGCCAGCGGCAGCGGGCTGACGGTGCGGCGCACGCTCTACCACCAGCCGGCAATCGGCGACGGTCGCACTGCCGAGCCGGTAACAGCCGACAACCCCGTCCGACTGGGCGAGCGCATCACCGTGAAGATTGTCGTCACCAGCGACCGCGACCTGGAGTACGTGCAGCTCAAGGATCCGCGGGCGGCGGCTTTCGAGCCCGTCAACATCCATGAGCGCAACGGCTGGCAGGGCGGCACCTGGTGGGTGGAGAGTCCGAGAGACGCCTCCGTCTGCTTCTTCTTCAACAAGTTCCCGCAGGGCACGGTTGTTTTGGAATACGACGTCTTCGCCACGCAGTCCGGCGACTTCTCCGCCGGCGCGACCACCGTGGAGTGCATGTATGCACCGGAGTACCGCGCGCAGGGCAGCGGAGCGAGGGTAACGGTGCGGTAAATGGGTAAATGATATTTGTAGGGGCGAAAAAAATTTCGCCCCTGCGTTTTCGTGAATAAAAATATTGTACTTTTGCACCGCTGTTTACAAAACAGATGTATAATTTGCTCTTGCCCCTATCGGGGCCGTTCAAGGAAATGCTCATTGACATGCTACCGAGCTCTTGCCCCTATCGGGGCTGCTCAAGGAAACTGTTCACTGATCACTGATCACTATTAAACAATAAAATAAACAAAACAAATGTACACCAATTTCCAACAACATCTTCAGAAAGAAATAGCCGACATCAAGGAAGCCGGCCTGTACAAAAACGAACGCATCATCGTCTCCCCGCAAAGCGGCGAGATCGTGCTGCAAGACGGCAGCCACGTGCTGAACTTCTGCGCCAACAACTATCTCGGCCTGGCCAACAACCCCAAGCTGATCGCTGCCGCCAAGGAAGCCCTCGACACCCACGGCTACGGCATGGCCTCTGTCCGCTTCATTTGCGGCTGCTCCGACCTGCACAAGGCCTTGGAGCAGAAGATCGCCGACTTTTTCGGCACTGAGGACACCATCCTCTACGCCGCCTGCTTCGACGCCAACGGCGGTGTCTTCGAGCCCCTGCTCACCGACCAGGACGCCATCATCTCCGACGCCCTCAACCACGCTTCTATCATCGACGGCGTGCGTCTCTGCAAGGCCGTGCGCTATCGCTATAAAAACGCCGACATGGCTGACCTCGAGGAACAACTCAAGGCCGCTCAGGCACAGCGTTTCCGCATCATCGTCACCGACGGTGTGTTCAGCATGGACGGCAACGTCTGCCCGCTCGACAAGATCTATGAATTGGCCCAGAAATATGACGCCATGGTTATGGTGGATGAGAGCCACTCCGCCGGCGTGGTCGGCCAGACCGGCCGCGGCGTGACCGAGCGCTACAACCTGCGCGGCAAGATCGAGATCCTGACCGGCACCCTCGGCAAAGCTTTCGGCGGCGCCATCGGCGGTTTCACCACCGGCAAGAAGGAAATCATCGACATGCTGCGTCAACGCTCCCGTCCGTACCTCTTCTCCAACTCTATTCCTCCCATGGTCGCCGCTGCCGGTTGCAAGATGGTCGATATTATGTCGGAGACCAACGAGCTGCAAGACAAGCTGCACAGCAACACCGACTATTTCGTGGCCAAGATGAAAGCCGCCGGTTTCGACATCAAGCCGACCGAGTCTGCCATCTGCGCCGTCATGCTCTATGACGCAAAACTCTCCCAGGTGATGGCCGCCAAGCTGCAGGAGGAAGGCATCTATGTGACCGGATTCTACTACCCCGTGGTTCCGAAAGACCAGGCCCGTATCCGCGTCCAAATCTCTGCCGCCCACGAGCCCGAGCATCTTGACAAGTGCATCGCAGCCTTCACCAAGATCGGAAAGGAACTCGGCGTGATAAAATAACAAGACAACGATACTATTTTTACATTGCAATCGTTTATACCACACCACATTATTATTAACTAAACCCAACTAAAAATGAAAAAGATCGCTTTATTTGCAATTGTTTGTTGCACCATGATTTTCACCAGCTGCAACAGAGACCAACACTCCTACTACACGACCACCGACTTCGAGTTCGCCAACAATGACGATGTCATTGCCGCAAAGGCTGTTTTGGGCACCATCAACCTGTACTGGAACGGTGAGTACACCTTCACCGGCAACGATGAAGGTTATACCGATGTGAAGGCCGAGACCAAATATGTCGAGTCCAAGCTCGCCATCCTGGCCCACGGCAACGAAATCAAAGCTCACATGGGCGCCAACGACTATTTCTACTACTGCCTGTACAGGAAAGACAACTCTCTGCTGGAAAAGACGAAATTCTACATCGATGAAGATGGAGACTTCGCTTCCACCGATGAGGTTGACAACGTGACAGAATAATCTGTGAGTCATCTTGAAAATAAATGCAAAAAGCAGCGGCAATCCGCTGCTTTTTTTTGTATGTTTGCCGTCCAAAATTCCATGCTATGAAAGAGACCATCTGCGCCATTTCCACGCCTCCCGGCATCGGGGCCATTGCCATTGTCCGCACTTCGGGCACGGATTCTTTCCCCATCGCGGCACAATTATTCCCCCAATTGGACTTGCTCGCCTTGCCGCCTCAAAACGCCCGTTTCGCACAGCTCTTTGACAACGGGCAGCTACTCGACCAAGTGGTGGTCACCAAATTTGCCGCGCCCAAATCATACACGGGCGAAGACATGGTGGAGATCTCCTGCCACGGCTCTATCTTCATTCAAAAACACATCGTTGAATTACTTGTAGAAAAAGGTTGTCGTTTAGCCGAACCGGGGGAATTCACCCAGCGCGCTTTTCTCAACGGCAAACTCGACCTCCCGCAGGCGGAGGCTGTCGCCGACCTGATCGAATCGCAATCGGAGACCACCCACAGACTGGCCATCCATCAACTGCGAGGCGAATTTTCCAACCGCATGCGCCAGCTCCGAGAGCGTTTCGTGCATATTGCCTCGCTGTTGGAACTGGAACTCGATTTCAGCGAAGAGGACCTGGAATTTGCCGACCGCAGTGAACTGAAGGCGCTCCTGGACGAAATCAGCGAGGAAGTGTCGCGTCTGATACGATCCTTCAAATTAGGGAACGTGCTCAAAAGAGGCATCCCGGTCGCCATCGTGGGGCGGCCCAACGTAGGGAAATCAACACTGCTCAACGCCATCTTGCAACAGGACAGAGCCATCGTCTCCCCCATCCCCGGCACCACCCGCGACACTGTGGAGGAGACCTTCACCATCGACGGCACACTGTTCCGTTTCATCGACACCGCCGGCCTTCGGCAATCCGAGGACACCATCGAAAACATCGGCATCGAGCGCACGCGCCGAGCTGTCGAGCAGGCCACCGTCGTGCTTTATCTCGTGGATGCCTCCAACACAACCCTTGACGCCGCACGCGCTGAAATGCGGGAATTCAGCGAAAATGCAGGCCTTCAGGACAAAGAGCTTGTCATTGTCGCCAACAAGATCGACGAGCTCGAATCGCTGCCCGCCGACTACAAAGAGTGGCACGATATGGGCACACTCTTCGTCTCTGCCAAGCGGCGCGTGAACCTCGGCGACATCGAGGAACGGCTCGCCGACTATGTAAAGAGACACCACATACAAGACTTGTCACTGCTGACCAACGAACGCCACTATGCCCTTCTGTGCGACATCGAGACCGCTATCGGGCGCATCCATGACGGACTGGAGATGCAGCTCCCCACGGACCTGGTGGCCGAGGAGGTGCGCGCAGCCCTGCACGACATAGGGCTGCTCACCGGCACCATCTCCTCGGATGATCTGCTTGACCATGTTTTCTCAAAATTCTGCATCGGTAAATAAGTGGTTCACAAAATCCGACATCAATCGTTATTTTTTGTACTTTTGCTTTTTTTAAAAAAACAGATAATGACACACAAGATATTAGTAGCCACGGGCGGCGGCGACTGCCCCGGATTGAACGCCGTGATTCGCGGCCTTGTCAAACGCGCGCACCTCGATGACGAAGATTGGAAAATCTATGGTTGCATCGAGTCCTTCAACGGCATTCTGAAGGACGACATTGAGATTGTGGAGCTCACCGAAGAGATGGTTTCCGGCCTGCACGTCAAGGGCGGCACCATTATCAAGACCACCAACAAGGGCGGTCCCTTCCACTTTCCTGTGCGCCAACCCGACGGCTCGTGGGTGATAGAAGACCGCTCCCGGCTGATGAAGGAGCGCTTGGAACAATTAGGCATCGAGGCCATCGTCAACATCGGCGGCGACGGTTCGCAACGCATTTCCCTGCAATTGGCAGAGATGGGACTCAACGTCGTGGGCGTGCCCAAGACCATTGACAACGACTTGTCAAGCACCGACTTCACCTTTGGCTTCCAGACGGCCGTGCAGATCGCCACGGAGGCCTTCGACAAGCTGGTGACCACCGCTGAGAGCCACAACCGCGTCTTCATCATGGAAGTCATGGGACGCGATGCGGGATGGATTGCCTTGCACACCGCCCTGGCCGGCGGCGCCGAGGTCTGCATCATCCCCGAAATCCCCTACGACCCCAGAATCATCGCCCAGAAAATAGAGACCCGCTACAAGAACGGGATGGGCTTCTGCAACATCGTCATCGCCGAAGGCGCCAAGAAAGCCGACGGCAAGGTGACCGGCAGTGCCCCCACCGCGGCCGGCGACCCGCACATCAAGCTTGGCGGCGTGGGTGACGTGCTTCGGCATGAGCTCCTCGATTGCGGCGTGGAACACGACATCCGTGTCACGGTGCTCGGCCACCTGCAGCGCGGCGGCACCCCTGTGGCCTACGACCGCATCCTGGCCACCCAGTTCGGCGTCAAGGCCTTCGAGCTCGTCAAGGAGCACCTATACGGCAACCTCGTGGTCTATCGCAACAACGACATCTCCTATGTGCCCATCGAGGAGGCCGTGCGCAGCCCGCACTTGGTGCAGCCCGACAAGGACTTCCTCGTACACGCGGCCAAAGGCGTGGGGATTTGCTTTGGAGACGAAGAGAGTTGAGAATTAAGAGTTGAGAGTTAAGAGTTAAGAGTTGAGAGTTAAAAATTTAGAATATATGAAAAAGAAACTTGTCGTCCTTTCGGGCGCTGGCATCAGCGCCGAAAGTGGAATCAGCACCTTCAGGGACAGTGACGGTCTCTGGGAAAACTACAACGTGGAGGAGGTGGCCAGCATTGACGGCTGGTACCGCAACCCCGACTTGATGACGAAATTCTATAACGAGCGGCGTGCCCAGCTGGAGAAGGCGCAGCCCAACGAGGCCCACAAGCTCGTGGCCGAGCTGGAGAAATACTACGATGTCACCGTGGTGACGCAGAACATCGACGACCTCCACGAGCGGGGCGGCTCCCACCACATCATCCACCTCCACGGCGAGGCTACCAAGGTGTGCAGCGAGAACGGCAAGCGCTTCGTCCAGGACATCGGCTATCGCGCCGTGGGCAACGACGAGCGCACCCCCGACGGCGCCCGCATGAGGCCCTTCATCGTCTGGTTTGGCGAGGCTGTCCCCATGATGGACGAGGCCGTCAAGGCCGTCGAGCAAGCCGACATCCTCATCATCATCGGCACCTCCCTCAACGTCTATCCCGCCGCAGGACTGCTCTACTACGCCCCTTCCAACACGCCCATCTACGTTATCGACCCCAAAGACGTGCAGCCCATCAGCCGCCACGTCCACTTCATCAAGGATGTCGCCACCTCCGGCATGCGGCAACTGTTCAAAACCCTCACTGAATAGGATTCATCTTTATCCAATCCCCTGTTTTGTCCACGATTGTAAAACCGTTTTTTCAACCAATCTTATAGTTCGCAAATAATGTTCCGCAAATTCACCATCATACTCCTGTTGGGCTTCGCCTCCTTATTGGCCACCTCGTGCTACAACGAACCGGAATACCGCATCGTCAAGCCGTGGCAGATCACACACACCTATCTGAATGGCGAAGAAATCACGGAAACGGATTACTTTGCCAATCGGCCCGGCACCTTCTACTACATCTATGCCGACTGCGTATTGAACGTGATGGCCTCCTACAACGGACTAATCCGCGAGTCCACGTCCGGATACTGGATTTTACGCAACAGGAACAAGTCCATAGAAATGAACTTCACGCTCTTGGGATACCATTACTCATATTTGGCAAACCTTCAGAAATTGACGAAGCGAGAACTCATCTATGACTACACGGATCCTGAAGGCAACCACTGGGAAATCCACATGAACTCGAGAGCATCCTATTAAAACGGCGCAAATACAGGCCGTTCGAGTTACAGTTATTTCCAATTTGGGACAAAACATTTCAAGAAATCTCAACTTATTCATTCACAAGAAAAAAACTATGAATCCAGACATTTCCATACGACTGATGACAGTGGAGGACTATCCACAAGTTTATAATCTCTGGACTATCACGGACGGCATGGCCATGCGGGGGTACGATGATTCTTCCGAGGGCATCGCCCGTTTCCTCAAGAAAAATCCGACCTCGAACTTTGTAGCCTTGCGCGGCGACGAGCTGGTCGGGGTGATCCTGTGCGGCATGGACGGCCGTCGCGCCTACATTTACCACACCGTGGTCCGCACCGACCTACGCAACCAAGGCATCGGCAAGGCCCTGCTGCATGCCGTTTACGAAGCGGTTGAAAAAGAGGGCATCAAGAAGAGCGGCCTGCTGGTCATGAAGCGGAACGAGATCGGGAACATCTTCTGGCGCTCGCAAGGATGGACGGAACGCGACGACCTCAACTATTACAGCTTCAAAAACGCGGAGCAGACGGAATATTAGGAGGCATTTTGCCATATCATAAAAAAGGGACCGCCAGAAGACGGTCCCTTTTTGTGTAGAATAGAATAACCGAAGATTATTCGGCCTTCTTGGTGCAGCTGAAGCATTTCCACACGAGGGCGGACAAAGCGGCACCCACGAGCGGAGCGCAGATGAAGACCCAGAGGTCGCACAGAGCCTGGCCGCCAGCGAACAGAGCCGGTCCGATGGAACGAGCCGGGTTGACGGAAGTACCGGTCAGGTTGATGCAGACAAGGTGGACGAGAATCAGCGTCAAGCCGATGGCGAGACCAGCGAGGTTGCCGGCACCCACCTTCTCGTCGGTCGTTCCGAGCACCACCAGGACGAAGATGAACGTGGCAATCACCTCCACGAGGAAAGCGCCGCCAGCACCACCTGCGTTGGCCACGCCATTGGTGCCGAGGCCTTGCATGTTTTCAGCGATGTCAACGCCGAACATGCATCCACCTGCACCAGGTGTAACCACATTGACAAGCAGCAACAGCACAGCACCGGCAAGGATGCCGCCGAGGACTTGTCCAATCCAGTAGCCACAAGCATCCTTCCAGCTCATGCGCTTGGAGAGTGCCACGGCAAAGGTAATTGCCGGGTTGATGTGGCAACCGGAAATGCCACCAATCGTGTAAGCCATCGCCACGACGGTGAGACCGAATGCAATGGCCGTGCCGACCACTCCTGCAGGAGTAGCGCAACCGATGAACATGGCTGTTCCGCAGCCAAGGAGCGTCAGAACAAAAGTTCCGACCAATTCAGCGAAATACTTTTTCATAAGCATGTAATTTTGGTTAGTAATAAGGGTTTATTTTTCGATTTTCGATTTGCGGTTTGCGATAAGACGATTAATTTCTTAGTTTCTTAATTTCTTAATTCATAAAACTCTCCACTTTTCCTTCCGCTCACGGCCATCAGGCAAGCAAAGACGAGCAGGCCGTTGACGATGAGCAGCTCGTAGCCGAATTTGTAACCACACAGCCATTGCTGCGAATGCGACGAGAGGATGTAGCAGAATGTGGGGACCAGCAGGGCAATCACCGGAATCAGCCAACGCCGGTTGACTGGCACCTCGCGTTTGGTGAAGATACCGAACATAAAGAGACCCAACAGCGGTCCGTACGTGTAGGAGGCCACCATGAAGATGATGCGGATAAGCGCGTCGTTGTGGTGGCTGGAGACAATGATGATGACCATCAGGAAGAGCAGCGATATGAGCACATGGACAATACGGCGCACGCGGGTCTGCTGCGCCTCCGTGGGGAACCGTCCCTCGATGCGGAGAATATCGTAGCACACCGTTGTCGTGAGTGCCGTGAAGGTCCCGTCAGCGGAGGAAAATCCAGCCGAAATGAGGCCGAACACGAAGACCATCGCACCTACCTTGCCGAGGTAGTTGAAGGCGATCTCCGGATAGATACGGTCGGTGGGCATATTGGAGATGTCAATGCCGTTGCGCTGGGCAAAGACTAACAACATACCACCCAACGTCAGGAAGAGAATGTTCACAATCACAAGAATTGAAGTGAACGAGAGCATATTGCGCTGTGCATCGCGCAGCGACTTGCAAGACAGGTTCTTCTGCATCATATCCTGGTCCAAGCCCGTCATCGCAATGGTGATGAACATGCCGCCGATGATCTGCTTCAGGAAATAACTGTTGTTGCGCCAGTCGAGGTTGAAAACCGTACGGCAGTCGGTGCCGTCCTTGCCGGCGGTGGCCATGCCATCCCAGAGGTCGGAGAAGGAGCCGCCCGTGTTGCGCATGATCACGATAATCGTAATAACCAGAGCCCCAATAAGGAAAGTGGTCTGTAGCAGGTCCGTCCACACCACCGTCTTGATGCCGCCTCGCATCGTGTATAGCAGGATGATGGAGATCATCACAATGGCGGTGAGCCAAATGGGGATGTGCCAGCCGTCGAAGACGAAGATCTGAAGCACGAAGATGACCAAGTACATCCGCAGCGCCGAGCCCAGCAGACGGGAGATGAAAAAGAGCACCGAGCCGGTCTTGTGCGCCTCCTTGCCGAAACGCATGCCGAGGTACTCATAGACGGAGGTGACATTGATTTTGTAGTAAAGCGGCAGCAGGAGGCAGCCGATGACGATATATCCCAAAATATAGCCCAACACAACCCCGAAATAGGTGAATTGTGTGGTATAAACGTCACCGGGCACGGACATGAAGGTCACGCCCGACAGGGAGCTGCCAATCATGCCATACGCCACCACGAACCAAGGGGATTTCCGGTTACCGGTGAAATAGGTCTGGTTGTCGGCCTTGCGAGAGGTGATGCCTGTTATCAGAAACAGCATCGCCACATAGAACACAAAAAACGCAAATATGAAGCCGGACATGTGCAAGGTTTAGAAGCCGGGCTTGCCGAGTAGTTTGAACATATTGCGCTTGTAAGCCTCCACGCCGGGCTGGTCGAAGGGGTTGACATTGAGCATGTAGCCGCTGATAGCGCAACTCATCTCAAAGAAGTAAATCAACTCGCCAAGGTGGAACTCGTTGATTTCAGGGATGGAAACCTGAAGATTGGGTACATGGCCATCCACATGGGCCATGCAGGTGCCCTGCTGGGCAATGTGGTTGATCTCGTTGATGGAGCGGTGCTGCAGGTAGTTGAGTCCGTCGGTGTTTTTCTCATCGGCGGGAATGGCCACCTTGTGATGGGCGTTCTCCACAGTGAGCACAGTTTCAAAAATTTGGCGCGTGCCCTCCTGGATGTACTGGCCCAGAGAGTGCAGGTCGGTGGAGAAGATAGCCCCGGCGGGGAATATGCCTTTGTGCTCCTTGCCTTCGCTTTCGCCGAAAAGTTGCTTGAACCACTCGACAAAATAGAAAAGTTTGGGTTCAAAGGAGGTCATCAACTCCAGTTTAAGACCTTGATTGTAGAGCATATAGCGCAACAAGGCGTACTGCATGGCGGGATTGGCGTCGAATTTCCCAGCTTCCAGCAGTTGAGCACGCATGGACTTGGCGCCTTCCACAAGCTTGCGCACGGAGAATCCGGCAGCAGCAATCGGAAGCAGTCCCACAGGTGTCAGCACAGAGTAGCGTCCGCCCACGTCATCGGGAATCACAAAGGTAGGATAGCCCTCCTCGGTGGCCAGGGTCTTGAGGGCACCGCGTGCGCGGTCGGTGACGGCCACAATACGCTTGCGGGCGTTGTCAAGACCATACTTCCGCTCGCAATGCTGCTTGAGGATTCGGAACGCCAAGGCGGGTTCCGTCGTCGTACCCGACTTGGAAATGACCACCAAAGAGTAGTCTTTCTTGTCCAAAACATCAAGCAAATCGTGCAGATAATCCTCGCTCATGCTGTTGCCCGCATAGAGGACAGTCGGTTTCTGATCGGGCAGCATCGGGCGGAAGCTGTGCTGCAGGGCCTCGATGACGGCGCGAGCACCGAGGTAGGAGCCTCCGATGCCAATAACCACCACCACGTCAGACTGGGCAGCCATGTCGGAAGCGCACGCCTCCACGGCTTTGAAATCTTCGTCCGAAATCTCGGCGGGGAGGTCTATCCAACCCAAAAAATCATTACCGCGTCCATTTTTCTGAACGGCAGTTTGATAAGCAGCCTCGGCCAAGGATGCATGACCTTGGAGTTCTTCCATTGAGACCGCAAACAGAGCGTCATTGAATTTAAATTCCATATAATCAGTTTTTTAATTTATAATCCATTTTCATTGCGACAAAAATTGACGCAATTAACGGTGCAAAAGTAAATAATTCTTGGAACATATCAAAATTTTTTTGAACATAAAAACGCCATTTATCCAATCTTTTTTTGAACATGATTCCAATGGTGTTTTCATTCAATCCTTAGAAACTTCCATTGTCACAATTATTGTATAAAATAAAGTAACAAAAGTATCGTTAAAAAGCCTGCATATCAAGGATTATTTGATGAGAAGAAAAATTCTACTCCTGCTGTTGGCCATCGTCTCTTTTTTCTGCAACGTCCAAAATGTCTGGGCGCAGGGGCAGCGTGTGACCTTGTCGGGCACCGTACGCGACGCATCCAGCGGCGAGTCCTTGATGGGCGTCTACGTGATTCTCACTGACACCACAAGACCGCAGGAGAGCCAGGGATGTGTCACCAACCAGGCGGGATTCTACTCCATCTCCGTGCCAAGAAGTACCTACAAGCTGTCTGTCAGCTATTTGTCATACAAGACCATCGAGGAGATTTTAGTGCTGGACAAGACGGTCAGCCGTTCGTTTGACATGGAACCCGCGGCGATTGCGGGCGAGGAGGTGGTAATCCAGGGCGAGCGTACCGACCGCAACATCGCCTCCGCGGACGTAGGCCGTATGGAGATGAAGATCGAGGCCATCAAGGCGATGCCCGCGCTGATGGGCGAGGCCGACATCATCAAGTCGATCCAGCTGCTGCCGGGCGTGATGTCGGGCGGTGAGGGCAACAGCGGCTACTACGTGCGCGGCGGCGGCACCGACCAGAACCTGGTGCTACTCGACGAGGCCACCGTCTATAACACCAGCCACCTCTTCGGTTTCTTCTCCATCTTCAACGCCGATGCGGTGAAGGACATAGACATGATCAAGTCGGGAATGCCCGCCTACTACGGAGGGCGCGCCGCCTCGATACTGAATGTTTACCAAAAAGAGGGCGACCTGAAGCGATTCGGGGTGGACGGAGGCATCGGGCTCATCTTCTCGCACCTCACCGTGCAGGGACCTTTAAAGAAGAACAAAGCCTCCTTCATCATCTCGGGGCGGCGCACCTACGCTGACGCGCTCATCCAGCCCTTCCTCAAGCCCAAATCGCCCCTCAAGGGTATGGACTTCTACTTTTACGATCTCAACGCGAAGTTCAATGTCATCGTCAACGACAAACACAGGCTCTATTTCGGCGCCTATTACGGGGGCGATGTGTATGGGTTCAAGTCGTCGTCGGGGATGACACGTGCCACCTTCAAGTGGTACAACGCGACGGCCTCGGCGAGATGGAACTACATCATCAGTCCGAAGCTCTTCCTCAACACGTCCGCCACCTTCAGCTACTATGACTTCAACACGGAGATGGGCATGGACGTCTTCCAATTCAAACTCGGGTCGGGCATACGCGACTACGGGCTGAAGAGCGAGCTGACGTGGATGCCGACGCCGAAGCACAACCTGCGGTTCGGCGTACACGAGTTGCTGCACCAGTGCATCCCCGGACAATATGCGGTGCAGGCCGGCGAGGGGGTGGACTTCGCCCTGCCCAAAGTGCAGCCCTACTTCGCCAACGAACTGAGCATCTACGCGCACGACGAGTTCGACATATCGCGCCGCTGGAAACTCAGCTTCGGCCTGCGGTACACCAACTTCTGCCATATCGGAGCTTTCACCCGCTATGTAACGGACGACTTCGGCAATGTCGTCGATTCCATCCAATACAAGCCCGGCGAGATCGTCAGCCAGTACAACAAGGTGGAGCCTCGGTTCTCGGTCCGCTTCCTCATCGACTCGATGACCTCCCTGAAGGCCTCCGCCACCCTGAACTACCAATTTTTGCACCAGATCTCCATCGCCTCCATCTCGCTGCCCACGGATGTGTGGATGCCCAGCACCGACCTGATGAAGCCGCAGACGGTGGTGCAGGTCTCCTTGGGCGTGTTCCGCAACTTCTACCACCACATGTTCGAGAGCTATGTGGACCTTTACTATAAGAAGATGTACAACCTGGCCGAGTACCGCGACGGACTCGACTTGGGTGCAGTAGTCCTCAACCCCGACCAACTGTATGTTTTCGGGCAGGGCTGGTCAGCAGGTGCGGAATTCTTCTTCAAGAAGACGCGGGGCAAGTTCACCGGCTTCATCGGCTACACGTTGGGCTACACCCGGAGACAGTTTGACGACCTCAACAACGGCAATCCTTACTGGGCCAAGTACGACCGCCGCCACGATGTCTCCATCAACCTCACCTACGAGATCCTGCGCAACAAGCTGAGTGTCTCCGCGCTGTGGGTCTATCAGACGGGCAACACGATGACCATCCCTCTCGGGTACTACTTCTATATGGGCTCCTACATCACCGAATACAGCGAGCGCAACGGCTACCGGATGCCACCCTACCACCGCCTCGACCTTGCCGTAAACTGGACCATCAAGAAGACCAGCAAGTTCGAGACCGGGCTCAACTTCTCCGTCTATAACGTCTATAACCGCAAGAACCCCTTCTTCATCTATTTGGAAACCCACGCCAACATAGAGCCGGGAGAGACCAATTTCTCCATCGACAACAAGGCCTACCAGATGAGTCTGTTCCCGATTATTCCGTCGGTGACGTGGAACTTTAAGTTTTAGATTATTAAGTTATTAAACTATTAAACTATTAAGAAATTAAGAAACTAAGAAATTAAGAAATTAATTGGAATTATGATAAATATTGGTTTGTTTGAGGTTTGGTGGAGGCGCATTCGGATGGTTTTGCCGGTGCTGGTCGCGACGTTGCTTTTCGGGGCGTGCGAGACCGAGATTGAGGTGGATTTGCCGGATTACGAGCCGAAGATAGTCATCGAAGGCACCATTGAGAACGGCCAACCCGCCATCGTGACGCTGACGCGCAGCATCCCCTACTTCGCCGAAATGGATATGCAATACATCATGAACAACCTGTTCATCGGTGACGCGTCGTTGATTGTCACCTCCTCCGACGGGGAGCGCGACTCGCTGACCTTGCAGTTTTGCCCCGATTCGCCCCTGATGATTGCATACGTCAGTCCGACCCTGCGGGGGCGCGAGAACACCTCCTACACGCTCACCGTCAGCTATGAGGGCAAAGAGTACAGCGCCGTGACGACCATCCCCCACACCTTCGACCTTGACTCCATCTGGTTCAGCTATCTGTCCGAAATCCTCAACAAGGACACGATGCGCACCGTGCGCGTGCTGATGAGCGACAACGGTGCGGAGGCCAACTACTACCGTTTCCAGGTCAAGGTCAGCTGCCCCAAGTTCACCGACCGGCTGTGGGTCAGCACCGTGCCGGTGGCCTTCGACGACAAGACCTTCAACGGGCTCACGTTCAACTACGAGCTGGAGCGCTATGGCATCACGATGCTGCACACCTTCGGGATGAGCGAAGCGCAGAGCCAAGCCTGCAGACGCCTCACCTTTCGTCCCGGCGACACCATTTACGTGAAACACAGTCTGATGGACTACAACACCTACCGTTTCATGGTGACTGGCGGCACCGAGGCCATCCTCGGGTCAAACCCCTTCACCAACCCCGCGCCTGTGGTCTCCAACATCGAGGGCGAGAACGTTTTAGGCGCATGGTGCGGCTTCGCCTCCAAGATTGACAAGATATTCTGGGAAGATACGGTGGGGTACTATAATTAAGATATTAAAATATTAAGATATTAAGAAACTAAGAAACTAAGAAATTAAGAAATTAAGAAATTAAGTCTCAAGTCTAAAGTCTCAAGTCTTAAGTCTTAAATCCCACATCGCGAATCTCAATCGTACTCGTTCTCGTCGTACCAAATATCATAGTCCAAGTCATCCCAATATTGATCCATACGGTTCATATCGGTTTCCGTGTCGTTTTTGGATCGGAAAATGGAGTAGTCGGAGGCATCATAGAGCCAGTGTTCCATCGCTTCACAGGAGGCGAACGACAGACCGACTCCCGTCAGCAGGAAGACGAAAAACAAAAGTCTGGAATTATTTCTTTTTCTTGGGGAGTTTTTCCTGTCCGACAATATAGTGCAGTTTTTCGCCATTGTATTCAATTTCAAGTTTGGTGAGCAAATAGGGAGTTTTATTTTTCAAGCGCGGCAATACCAGTTTGTACGAAGTCGTCGTGTCCTGCAAGATCTCCATTTCATCCAAGTCAATGGTTCTTTTTATGGTTTGTTTTTCGATGACAATGATTTTGGAAAAAGAGGGAGGGCCGAGGGTGACGCCCTGGACGGAAAGACGATTGAAATCAAAAGGTTTACCGTCTTTTGTTTCCACGCGGAAGAAGAGGGTGTCGTTTTGCGTGTCAAAGGCGTCGAACTCTATGCTGAACGATCTCGGCCGGGGCTGGAGGAGGTAGTTGTATGCCTTCAGGAAGTCGGGGATACCGTAGCCGAGTGCTGTGTCGGGATGCGATGCCTGGGAGCCGCTGGCGCGCACGGCATCCATAATCTCGTCATTGGACTTGTTGGGGAACGCTTGCCAAAGGCAGGCGACCATTCCGGCCATCAGGGGGGACGAGAATGAAGTGCCTGCGGAGGGATTCACAGTACCGTTGATACCGCCCACATAGCAACCCAGTCCCATGGCTGCCACATCGGGCTTGATACGTCCGTCGGCGGTGGGGCCAACTGAACTGAACATGGCTTTTTGGCCTCGCGTGTTCACGGCTCCGACAGAGAGGATACCCTCGGCATCAGCGGGGCAGCCGATGTAATTCCACTTCGCTCCCCCCTCATTGCCAGCACTGTTGCAGATAAGCATCCCCTTGGAGGCGGCAATGGTGGCGGCGCGGGAGGCTCTGCTCACCCTGCCGGTGAGCGAATCGCGCGTGCGCACCTGCGTCGTGTCGTCAAACTTGGTGTATCCCAACGACGAGTTCAGCACCTGGCAGCCCAAGCTGTCGGCCCACTCGAGACCCGAAACCCAGTTGTCCTCCTCAACCTTGTTTTCCGTACGTCCGTCCTCGGTCTGGCAAAGATAGAACATCGCCATGGGAGCGGTGCCCACCAACTCGCCCTCCGACCAGGCGGCGATGCAAGACAGCACATTGGTGCCATGAGAGCCAGTCGTGAACGGCGACTTGCCCGGCTGCACGAAATTACGCGCGCCCAGCAGACGATGGTCGTTGCGCAAGGCGGAAAAAAAGTGCAAGGTGTCCGCATGCAGGAACCCGGCATCCATCACCATCATCTGCATACCCTCGCCCCGAAGGCCGAGACGGTGTAGCCAATGGATATTGTTCATGCGGACTTGCAAATCGCCCTTCCCATAGTCGTAGTCATCCCCCTGCACCCAAAGCGGAGGGTTGGACACCGCAGACGGCCTGGCGACGTCCATGAACAAATAAACAGTATCAAGACATGTCTCGGCCGACTGCATGGCAATGGTGCGCTCGGCGAATGCCACACAAGAAAGTGCCGACATTCGAGGCAGAATGTCCTCACGTTCGGAATAGACGGTGATGCCGTTCAGCCACTTCGAGCGGGTGAGCAGGCGCATACTGTCGTCAAGGGCCAGCACCTGGCGGATATAGGATTCATTGACGGGAATGTCCCGATCATCGACAAGGATTTTATGTTGCCGGCGCAGATCCAAAGCACGCGGGGAGAGGAACTCCTCCGGACGCAGAATCGAGTATGGGGAATCGTTCTTGTCCCTGAACTGCACCCAGTATTTGGCCGGCTGCTGGGCCATGGCAACATCCGCAAGCAGAAGCATCAGAAGAAGAAAAAAAATCCTGTGTTTCATAATATCTTGGTTTGATGCTCTTACTTATTAAATTCAATTTTTGTCAGCAGTATGCAGGAATCAACCCTTTGCAGTGGAGTTTGCCACCACCTCGGCAATATCCATTACTCGGACAGGGGTACCGCCGTGCTGGAAGGCACGCTTGCACATGGGACAGGCCGTCACCACCACATCGGGATCCGGTGCCGTGAGGTTGTCAAGGGCCTTGTCGCGGATGGTCATTTGCTGCTCCAGGGTAATGACCGTGTTGCCGAGATTCATGCCGCAACAGAGGCTGTTCTCCCGGTCGTTTTCCGTCCCCATCAGGACAGCCACAGCCTGGAGCACATTACGAGGCTCATCGTAGATGCCGCATCCACGTCCCAACTCACAAGGGTCATGGTAGGTAACCTTGAGGTCGCTCTTGTTGACCTTCAACTTGCCCGTCTGGAGGAGATGGTTGAGGTATTCTGTATGGTGATAGACGGGGATGGAGAGCTGATACTCGTTTTTAAAGGCATTGTAGCAGATCGGGCAGGAGGTGATGAGCGCGGTGGCACCGGAACTGTGGATAAGTTCCGTGTTCTTGCGGCGAAGCTCCGCAGCCTGCTTGTTGAAGCCCTGTTGCGCCAACGGGCGGCCACAGCAGATGCTCCTATCCCGGTCCATATACCAATATTTCTGCCCCACGGCCTGGAAGATACGCTCCATGGAGCTGCTGATGGCAGGTGTAAGCTGCGACATGCAGCCGCCGAAGTAGGCCACACGCCCGATGGCGTTGAAAGCCTTGACTTTGTGCAGATATTGGTAGTTTCCATCGGTGTCAAGCTCGCCTTTGTCGCGGGAAATACGCCGGATGGACATCAGGTCGATATCCACAGGGCAATCCTCCGCGCACTGGTTGCACATCAGGCAGTTCTTGCCAGCCTCCACAATGTCCTTGTGGTGCTCCAGGTTCCGCAAGTTACGCAGTAGATAGACCGACTGCACCTCCATGATGCCGAGATCCTTGTACAGGGGACATCTGTCGATACACATGCCACAACGCGAGCAGGCGCTGAGCTCGAACTTGGTATAGCCCGTCATCTTGACACGCTCCTTGACCCCAAGCTTGCGGAAATAGATAAGGAAAATCTCCGTGAAGATGTGCATATAGCGGGAGAACGGCAACAGCACGAAGAAGAGGCACAAGGCAATGGAATAGAGCGTCCAGAAGGGAAGTTCCAAGATCTGTGCCACATATGGGCTGAAAAGGTCTCCGATGGTTTGTGTAAGGAAGCCTCCATTGTGGTATAGGCAGGCCGACACCGACTCGCTCAGCAGACGCAAGGGGAAAATGCACCACAGGGAGATCCGGATGGTGTTGTCCATGAGCGTGTGTTTGGTGGCGCGGTGCATGCCGAGGATGCGGGAATGGATTTTCTTGACCAACGCCAAGGTGACACCCGAGAGCACATACAGCAGCAGTGCGTCCATGATATGGGTGAAAATCAGGGCTGTCTGCGTCTCCGGAGGTGTTTGATGGAAATAGCGATAGAAGATGGCGACCCAGAAATGGAAGTTCTTGGGGGTGCCGATGCGGCTCTCGATGGCACCGACCACAATGAGCAGAAACCATCCGAAAGCGATGCTGCGGTGCATATAGCCCAAACGCCAGTTCTTTTTGGTGATGCGCAGATGAAGCAGGCACTCCTTGAACATCTCCCAAACAGCGGGCAGAAACTTCCTGGTAAAGATATTTTTCCGGATGACGGCACGTTGGAATCGGTCAAACTGGCGTATCCAACGCACAAATTTATAAATACATACCGCAAAGAGGGCGTAGGCGCCCAGCACAAACGGCAACACGAAAGGATGAAAGTTCTCCATTATGCTAAGATTTCAGTGGTGTTGGATAAAATCTGGCGCATATTGATAATCAAGGATCGGAGATTGACACCCCGTGGACAGACGAGCATGCACTTGCCGCAAAGCATGCATTTCTGGAGTTCTTCCTCTAAACGGTCATACTGACCGCGTTTGAAATACAAATGCGCTTTGCGAATATTGAAATCTGTGAACTGACGAGCCGAGCAGGAGGCTGTGCAGCCGCCGCAGCTTATGCAGCGCTTGTAAGACGGCACAGCATTAAGAAGCTGTTCCGTCTTCCGCATGTCTGCATGCGAAAGGTTTATGGTTCGTGCTTTCTTGAGGAAAAATCCGAAATCTGCCATTTTAATAGTTCTTAAACGTTGGAGACTGAAGGCTCCGAATATTTTTTTTTAATGGTTCTATGAAAATATCACTCTTTACCGAGTACTTGTTCGCGCAGTTCCATGCCGCTGGTGACCTCAAAGATCTTGCGCACCTCGGCCATGTCTTCGTGGGGGATGTCGCGCAGGGCACCGGCTCCCTTGCCGTGGTAATTGGCACCGAACTTGGGGGCCACCTCCTTGATGTTCTTGATATACCATTCCCAAACGGGCCCTTGCTCCACATGCTTGGAGGGTATTACCTTGTCGGGGTGGACACAATAACCTATTTCAAGGATATTTCCCTCAATCTCGCGCATCAGCTGGATCTGTTGGCGTCCCATCTCGCTATCCTTGAAATAGCCGAACTGCTGGGAAATTTTGCGGAGCACATTGATGATTTCACCGGGGGCGTTTCCACGCGGGCAGCGAGGCTTGCACGACATGCATTGGCCGCAAAACCAGATCGTGTCGGTGCGGAGCAGCTTCTCAATGGCGGCCTCGTCGCCGCGTTGCACGGTGTCGCAAATGCGGCGCGGGTCGTAGTCGTAGAACTCCGCCGCCGGACAAACCGCCGTACACATGCCGCAATTCATGCAGGCCTTCAAAGCCTCCTGATAGCGGACATCCTGTTTAATCAGATTTACAAGATTACCCATAGCTATTTGAATTTTACCTTGTTAAATTTCATCATACGGAAAAGAAGCTTAGGCAACTGCTTGGTGCGGTCGCGCTTCATCAAGTCAATGCCGATGTTGAGAGAATCGATGATGGGGATCTTATGCGACTCCACCATCTCAATCAGAGTTCCGTCGGGGTCTTCAATGTAGGTGAAATGGCCGGCGGCCTTGCCCATGTCAAACTTCGACTGGTTGGCGCAACTGTCCACCGTGAAGGGGAATCCTTTCTCGACACAGTATTTTTCCAGCTCGCGCATGTTGACCACGTCGAAACAAATCTGTATGAAGCCGGGGTCGCCCCAATAGCGGCCCTCGTAAATCTTGCGCGGAGTGCGGTCCAGCGCCTGCACCAGCTCAATGGTGCCGTTGCCGTACAAGCCGGCGAACGGTCCCGTATGGGGTGTGGAACGGCCAAGGAGCACGCGACGATAGTGACCCTCACCACCCCTGAGGGTGCGCCAGTCACTGAAGACTCCGTTCTTGTCATACAGCACGGTGTCATAGCCCAGGATGTCCTGATAGACGACCAACGAACTGTCGATGTCCGTGACGCCGATCATGGCACCCACCACGCCGCCCGAAAGGCGGTTCTCTTCGATGAAGATGTAGTTGTCTTCCACCACCTGGAAGCAATTGCCCGCCGGGTCACGGACATAAAAGGTCGGCAGGCCTCTCGGGTCGGTAAAAATCGGAGTGATGTCCCGATATTTTGCCGTCAGCTCCTCGTGATAAGCCGCGATGTTATGGCTCTTGATTTTCGCGATGAAGATGCCGAGGTCGCCGATTTGGATGTCGAAGGTGACAGGTTGGGGCTTGCGCTCCGAGTATTGCCAGATTTCAAAACCGCCGCCGCCCTGCAGGTTGGCGGCAATGCAGGCATGGCGACGCTGCGGCTGGTTCCCCGTATAGGGGAGCATCAACTCCGCGACAGTGTCATCTTCCAAAATGCGGACGTTCATCTGGAACATCTCGGCATACCATTTCCAAGATTCCACCATATCCTCAGTACCCACGCCCACCTGTTGTATTCCTACAATATTATATTTACGCATTGTACTATTTTTTGAGCTGCAAAAATAATAAATTTGTATCTTTGCCGCCCAAAAAAAATACAACAATAAGTATGAAATACATTAAAAGCTTTGCTATTCTGCTCTGTGTTATGATGATAGGCGGGCAATCGTTCGCCCAGACAACTCAACCGGCCACATCTACCGTGCAGGTCAGATTGCTGAACAACGATTTTTCACACGTCGATCTCGTCAACTCCTACGGAAACGAAAGGAAAGTCTTTGCATCTTCTGACATAACAAACGACCAATTCACCCTGAATCTCAACCTTGCAAACGACATCTATCGTTTTGACTTTGGGAACGACAACTTTTTCCTCTACGTTGTCAAGCCCGGCGAGAATGTCCAACTCACCATCGACGCCGAGGACCTGCAAAGCGTCCCTTCCGTGACCGGCTCGCCTTCCATGGCGTTCGTGAAAGAGGCCACCGGGCTCACCTCCCGCAAGAAAGTGGTGCTTGACAGCCTCAACGCCGCCCTGCAGTCCGACCCGAATCAGAAATATTGGAGCAATATCACGCAAAACGTGAACCTCTACTCGCAGACCAACGACGACGTGGACAGGTATATCATCTCCTCTTTCCAGTCGGCGGACTCTCTGGCGATGCTCTGCAAACAGATGGCCCCATCCAACAAGGTCAAGGGTTCCGAGATGGACCTTTTCCTTGCCTCCGCCACCAAGCTGCTCAAAAATGTGGACAACAACTATCGTCCTTTCGCCTCCTATCTTGAGAACGTGGGCAGTTACTACGACTTCTCCACCGGACGCCAGCCTGGCAACGACAATTTCTACGCCAAACTCGACCATTACATCAGCAAGGTGAATGGCCGCCACCAAATGGCGATCTCCTCGATCGGCTCCTACATGGACATCGTGCGCAAACTTATCGCCGACCGTGACAGTTTGGTGTTCAACGATCTTATGGGGCAAAAGAAGGTTGCAAACGGGTGGGCAGAGCGTGTGATCGCACTTGTCAACGAGCACATTGTCCCCATGTCAGCCAAGGCGAATGAGTACCAGCAGCAGGTGACCGCCGACAAGAGTTCCGGTGCCGGCCTGGTTTCCGACTCGCAGCAGATTCTGCGTGAGGTGGTGAACACCTATCAGACCAAATACAACGAGACGGACAGTTACCTGAACGGGAAGCTCATAGATCTCATCAAGGGACATAAGGACGACGTGGCCGTGTTGATGTTCGTGGACATGTTCCCGCGCGAGCAGAACGCCGCACTGCACGAAGAGGTCATCAGGGCCCTGCATGTCACCAACCCCGACCATCCCATTGTGAAGGAGCGTTGGAACATACTGAACTCCCCTGCCCACAAAACCTCCATTGGAGCAATGGCTCCCGATCTGGCCTTCCCCGACCCCGATGGCAAGATCCGCAAGCTCTCAGACTTGCGGGGCAAGGTGGTGCTTCTTGACTTCTGGGCCTCCTGGTGCGGACCCTGCCGCCGCGAAAGCCCCAACGTGCGCAACGTCTATGCCAAATACCACGACCAAGGCTTCGAGGTGTTCAGCGTCTCCCTCGACCGCGACGCCAACAACTGGAAGAAAGCCATCGCCGACGACAAGCTGGTGTGGCCCAACCACGTCAGCGACCTGAAATACTGGTCCTCCGAAGCCGCCGCCATCTACGGCGTGCGTTCCATTCCCAGCATGTTCCTCATTGACCGCGAAGGCCGCATCGTGGCCAAGGATCTGCGCGGTGCCGCCTTGGAGAATGCCGTGCGAGAGCTCATCAACAAGTAAGAGGGGTAAGGCAAGTGAACCGTGATCAGTGATCAGTGATCAGAAGGTGGATGGGCAACGGAGTACGTTGTGGAGGTTCCATGCGACCGATCATCCCCGTCAGGGGATGCATATCTGTAGCCGAACAGTGATCAGTGAAGAGTGATCAGTATGGGAGTGGGTGACGAAGTATGTCACAGGAAACCCATCCCCGTTAGGGGATACATATCTGTAGCCGAACAGTGAGCAGTGAAGAGTGATCAGTATGGGAGTGGGTGACGGAGTATGCCACAGGAAACCCATCCCCGTCAGGGGATGCATATCTGTAGCTCAGGGCGTTCCCGCGAGAGGCACAAATCCCCGTGAGGGGATTCATAAGGTGATATGGTCGGCAACGGTTCATCGGCGGTGGTTTTGGAGGTGGCGAAAATACGAAAAAAAATACCAGGCCAACTTTGAATCAAGAAACACAAACAGTGGGGAATGGATAAATAACGGTCACTTAGACGTAAATATGTAGTTATGAAATCAGAAATCAAAGATATTTGCAGTGCTGATGTATTGGATATTCAAAATTATCGCCCCGAAAATCCAACTTGTTTTGGTTTTTGGATTACTATAATCGTTGGAATCCAAGGAACTGATAGTGGAGAAAGTTTTCAATTGTGTGTTTGTAGTCCGAATTGGATACAATCAATGATGGACAAAAATAAATGTAATATATTAATTGGATTGCATCATCTTATTATGACACATTACAATTATTCATTATTATGTAAAAAACTGATATCCTGTTTTTGTGTAGAAGGAGATAATTGGGATGACATATGTCGGAAACTTAGTTATTACGGACATTGGGAATTTCAAGATTACAAAGAATAGTCTCGTGTGATGTTTAGAATAAAAAAAACATGAACGAGAAAGGATTTTATTATAAAACAGAAGTAAATGTAAACAGAAGAATTGAGGCCGTCGGAAATGTTGGTAGAACGATTTTTTGGAAAATTTCAACTGACTGATGAAACAAACTTTGCTATTAGTGTGTATAGGCTCTTGTATGCTGTTGAGCCGTGGACAATCATCATTCCACTACAATCGTCAGGATACATTGTCAAATTTTATTGTAAATTACAATAATGGCATTAGCTGTAAAATTATTCAGACGATTGATTTGGCTGAAAATGGAAGACAAATAGATTCTACTTGGAAAATCATTTTAATATTTGATACAAACCATGTAACAATACATTTGCCTATTCCAGATGAAGAAGTTAAAAATTTTTCTTTTGACAGTATTAGAAAAACACGTCATGGGATTGATTTAATAATCTCTTATGGTGGAGGCTCATTCATTATTCGACAAATTTTCAAGATGGAAATAACAATCCAACAGCAAATTTATTTACGCAAAATTATATCATATTGCATACGAGCAGACTCAATTATTAAAAGGAGAACAGTAAAAAAAAATCATCCAAAAAATGTAATTTCTGAAATCAACTTGACTTCATATATGGTTTTATAGGATTGGATATGTGGAGGGGAGGCTATCCGAGAACTGTTTTATTCCCTCTTGAAAATCGAAAAATCGGGTCTTTTCACAAAAGCCGTATGAATTAAAAACGCTCGATTTGGAATTGTCGGGACAGGCTGGGTGGCTTGACCTATACCTATCCGTGACGGACGTTTAGGCCATTTTTGCCACAAACTACAGGTCTATGGCAAAGAGCAGCACCCGCAGGGTAACCATCTACATCAACGGCAAGGAGGCGGAGGCCTCCGTCATATTCGGATTTTTCGTATTTTCGCCACCTCCAAAACCACCGCCGATGAACCGTCACCGACCATATCACCTTATGAATCCCCTCACGGGGATTTGGCCCGCATACGGAAACGCCCGTGGCTACAGATATGCATCCCCTGACGGGGATGGGTTTCCTGTGACATACTCCGTCACCCACTCCCATACTGATCACTCTTCACTGATCACTCTTCACTCCTCTTACACCTTCTCCGCGAAAGAAAAGGACTCCGAAACGGGCCTATCTTACTTTGGTGCACGCTATTACAGCAGCGATTTGTCTATCTGGCTCAGCGTTGACCCGATGGCTTCGAAATATCCCTCCCTAAGCCCGTATGTGTATTGCGCGGACAACCCGGTGAAGTTGGTGGATCCGAATGGGGAAGAATATGATGTATTTATCACAGGCGAAGGGGCGGAATGGGTTACTAAACAACTGTCAGACTCTTATCAAGGGCTTAATATCACACGCGATAAATTCGGCAGGCTGCACACTAATGTTGATGATATATCGTCTTTGTCCGAAGACGAAAAGCTAATTTATGATGCAATTAACTCAAACACTGTCATTGTTAACATGTTAGTGGGAGAAACTGATTATGTTCAAACATCTATGGGCAATTTTGAAATAAATATGTCTGCAGCTTTTGGAGGGAATGTGCTTTCTGATGATAAGAGTATGGCGTTTACCTCTCAATTTATTAACAAAAAAAAGGTCATACAGAATTATTATTCTAATGCAAGAGGCAAACTGATTGCGCATGAATTAACTGAATCTTATCTTGGAGGGTTACTTTCTATAGAGAGGCAATTTCATGCTTCACCTGCAGAGTGGATAAAGGGACAAGATCCGTATTATTACAATGATTTTTATCGAATCTCACATGACAATGCAATATCTCAGCCTTATAACAAAAGTGAGATCAGAAACATGTTTTGTAATACATTCAACTGTTCGACATTGATGTATGATTTATTTATCGAAAAAAGGATTAGGCCATGAAGTTTACGTTTAGAATCATATTGTTCACCGTTTTGACATCCTTTATGCCTTATTCGAAATCATGTTCTGCACAAACTGCGGACACCTGCATTTTAGAAACGGAAAAATACTATTGGATATTACATGAAAACATTGACACCATTGTCTTTGAAGAGGCCATTTATGATTCCATTCTTTGTATGTACAAAGTAGTTGCGATAGATACAAATCCAGGAAATCTCATAGAAGATTCTAAAAAATACAATTTGATACATGTAACTGACAGAACGGAACGTTTTATGTTCTCGATAGTAACTTTCTGCGAAGACTCCCTTGACTGTTCTTCTCCTCTTCAAATTGGGGCATGGTACGATCTACGTCTAAAGTCGGTAGGTGATAATGACATACTATGGCGCACAGATTACTTGGACCGAACTTTTGAATTTTTCACGAATGGGAAAAAAGTTTTTATTGGATCAAGGACACCAAAATTTCGGGTGGTGGTTTCTGATTCCATTAAAGATTTATTTTATGTGGGATCTTGATTATAAATAAAGAGCAGGAACAACTATTTTTTTGCACTTTCGCCCCATCAAAACCGCCGCCGATGAACCGCCGCCGACCATATTGTCAAATGAATCCCCTCACGGGGATTTGGCCCGCATGCGCAACCGATCCGGGCTACAGATATGCATCCCCTGACGGGGATGGGTTTCCTGTGACATACTCCGTCACCCACTCCCATACTGATCACTCTTCACTGATCACTGTTCACTCCTCTTACACCTTCTCCGCAAAAGAAAAGGACTCCGAAACCGGGCTATCTTACTTTGGCGCACGCTATTATTCCTCCGAACTCTCTATTTGGCTGAGCGTGGACCCGATGGCTTCGAAATATCCTTCGTTGAGCCCGTATGTGTACTGCGCGGACAACCCAGTGAAGCTGGTGGATCCGAATGGGGATTCAATAATAAACGGGTATTCAAATGCCTTGATTTCTGCTACAGAAAAAATGCAACAAGCAAAAGTATTCTTTAATAGTTTGTCCAAACGCGACAAACTATATTTTTTAGCAAAACAAGACTATAAAGAAAAGTACACCCAATACTATTTGATTAAAAAAAAGTATGATTGTGTGCAAAAGATTATAACAGATTTTAAAAATCATAGCCCTGAAATGTACAACAAGTTGAATCATCTTCATTCACCAAGTGGCATTGTTGACGTGTATGTATTTGTAAATTATTATCTTAACAGCGGCATATACACAGGCCAATCTGAAATACAACATTTCTTTAGTCATCATCCAAGTATGTTATTAGGTGGAATCCATTTTTTTCCATTGATTGATTATAAAAATGAAATATTCTCAATGAATGGCGTGAAACTGATAATCAACCCACGGTATTCTGATCAAGTTGGAAAATCTTTTGCCCATGAAGGAGGACATATTTTTTATGAAGTAACTTTCCCAGTTGAATATGCTATTTGGTTAATGAAAAATGGCAATCAGTCTGCTCGTACTGGCCATTTGAAAGATGAAAACAATGTGGAATTGAATCCTTCTGGTCAGGAAGCACATGATTGGGAACGTAGCTATTAATCAATAACATTGACCGTCATTTTAAATACTGTTATGAAGAAAGTAAGCATGAGATCCCTATCACCTCTTCTTTTTTGTTTTTTTTGCGCCATGAGCGATGCTGAGGCTCAAACGCCGGATTCCTTGTCGAAAAGTCAAATGTTTGAAATGACTCTTTCTGAAACCAATTATAAAATAACAGCAGACTTACTACAGTACACCAAGATACTTTATGATACGTTAGGTTATGATTCGTTAGTGCAAACGTATTATCCCAATGGGCAGTTATACAAACAGTACAATTATCTGAACGGACTGCTTCACGGCAAAGCGTTGATTTTTCATTCAAATGGTAGATTGCAGAATGAAAAGCATTATTATTTTGGGGAGTGTACAGATTCCCAATGCATTTACTATGACATGTTTGGATTTGTGGAACTTGAAAGTTGGATAATTCACTATAAAAAAAGAGATTTCCTGTGCATCTCCGATTATGGTTTCTACGGCAAGTTGTCTGCTGTCCGAATATACGACTGTTTGGATCCGCAAGTGGTGTACGCAGGGTTTATGTTGGTTGACGGAAAATGGAAGCCTCGCAACCATCACTACCCAAACGCTCGTGATGCAAAAAGAGTGCTGAAGCACTATCAGAAAGAATACGCCAAAAGACATCTCAAGGATGAGACAACTGTACAACAATAATAACTGATAGATCCTGTTTGATGATGCAAACATTTCCTTTTTCGTTTCTAAGATTTCCTCGTCATCGCGGGAAGCTGAATGATAAAAGCTGATGCTATCATAAGAGCAGCCTGCGGGGTAAACATCTACATCAACGGCAAGGAGGTGGAAGCCTCCGTCATATTCGGAATTTTTCGTATTTTCGCCACCTCCAAAACCACCGCCGATGAACCGCCGTCGTACATGCTGTCAAATGAATCCCCTAACGGGGATTTGTGCCTCTCGCGGGAACACCCTCGGCTACAGATATGTATCCCCTAACGGGGATGGATGGGCGGTTGTAGCCACCGCAGCGCATTTCCTTACCCAATCCCCATCTGATCACTCTTCACTGATCACTGTTCACTCGTCTTACACCTTCTCCGCAAAAGAACGCGACACAGAAACCGGCTTAAGCTACTTTGGTTCAAGATATTATTCCTCCGATTTGAGCATCTGGCTCAGCGTTGACCCGATGAGTTACAAATATCCTCACCAATCAGGATATGTTTATTGCAGTAATAATCCGATAATTTTAGTTGATGCCGACGGGAAAAAAGATAGACCGTTCAATCCATGCAAAGACCGAGGTGTTACATATATACCAAATACAGCAACATACTATGAATATGTTTACGATTCAAAAGGAAGAACAATAGGGTACTCCATAAATAATTTTATTTCTTGCTATAATTGCCATTCGTATGCTTGGAATAATGCATGTGGCAGTAAAAATTCCAAACAGATAAATTATTTAGGGCTGATACTGTCTGGGGACTGCGTTCCTTGGGGAATAAATATTCGTAATAACTATGCTTTTATTTTACCTCGATGGAATGAGGATCCGACACAAGACATTATTGAACAAAATGCCCGTCAAATGTTGCCAACCGAGAATAATCAGGTAGGTGATAGAGTGATCTATTACTATGATGAAAATCAAAATGGCATGTATGATGTGTACGAGTATATTGTTCATTCTGCTATTGTTGAGGAAGTGGACCCCCTAGGCTATACAACATTAGTAAAGGCAAAGTGTGGAGATGGCCCTATCTCTATTAATCACCCAGATGCACCAAATTATTATAATACGTATAAAGATTCAGAAGGGGTGTCTCATAAAACTAGTAGAGCATACTTTAGAATTCCAGCTAACAAGAACAAAGATTATAATCAAAACGAAGCAATTCCAAAAACATGAATAGAGTCATTATACTTCTTTTTCTATGTGTTATACATCTAAATGGTATGTCACAGACAAGAATTAAGGACAGCATAGAAATTCTAATCCCTCGAATAACCGAATATATATCATTGGGCGGACAACAAGACGAATGTACAATGCCATACTCTTCCACATCTAAACGATTTTTATTGGGGACACAAGTAGTACTGTCAATTGAGCGATTACTAAATCCACACTTCACATATAATCTCATACTTAGCAGTAAAAACGGTTCAAATTTAACGTTATATGACTATTATCAAATACAATCATTGTATGTTGAATGGTGGACAAATGTTAATCACTATTCTACACATAAAATCAGAAGACTAAGGAACAAAAAAGGCCCATTAGATGGTTCTAACTACAGTTTCGGTCATAAATAGAAGTTCTTAATTTGTTATCTTTGCCTCGTAATGAGCAACAACGCGTTTTCATATCATCTTTACGCATATGTCCACACTCCCGTGGTGAGCGACTCCCTCGTGCAGGTGAAGCTGCAGGCGGTGACAAACGGGGTGGACCATCCCGCCACCCTGACCGTTCCGGCAAGCTCCCGCTTCTCCTATTTGGACACGCTCACCGACCGGCAGGATGCAGTTTCCACGCTCTATTTCTACCATCCCGACCACCTCGGCAGCAGCAGTTGGATCACCACCACCAACGGCACGGTAAAGCAGCATCTCCACTATCTGCCTTGGGGCGAGGAGTTTGTGAACCAACGTTCCAGCCATTTCGACGGAGTGCGTTACACCTTCTCCGCAAAAGAACGCGATGCGGAAACCGGTCTAACCTACTTTGGCGCACGCTATTACAGCTCGGATTTGAGCATCTGGCTCAGCGTCGACCCGATGGCGGCGAAATATCCTTCTTCAAGTCCCTATGTGTATTGCGCGGACAATCCAGTGAAACTTACTGATCCGGATGGGCGGTGGATTCCCGGGTTGGATGAGGACGGGAATGTGACATACACAGCGGAAAAAGGGGACAGTTTTGACACCTTCAACAGACAATTTGAATGCAGGGACGCAAATGGACAATACAAAGATGCTAATGGAGTACTCATAAGCACGAAGATTTTCAACAATGCTAAATTAAGCACAACTGGACAAATAAAAGAAGGAGCAATAATCAAAGGGGCACATGTAAAAGAAGCCACAAATGGTTCAAGTGTGCTAAAAGGAAATTGGCACAAAATGAACGATTCTCAAAAAGCTTCACAAGTCATGTTTGCCTTGATGTACGGAGCCAATAAAGGAACCACGTTGCCCAATGGCATATATGGCGTGGATTTGAATGATTATATAATTGGTTTTTACAGTAAAGACGGTGGAACACAATATAGTAATGTCTCCATTCCTCTTAAGGGCGGTGATAAGATTGTTGTTGATATGTGGTTGGCACCTTCCTCTACAATTGAAGGTAAAAACGGCAGTTTGTGGGTAAGATCATCTGTGGAATGGGGTAGTTATAATAATGCAATGTCAAGATATCCAGCAAGAGTCTATTCTGCAAAAAACGTCAATGCGCAATATCCTTTTGTAGTTATATTGTTCTCTGTCCCGGAAAGTAAACAAGGAGATTTCGATAATTCTTTGAGAAAATGAGAATAAGATTATTATTTTTGATATACTTAGTACTAACCGCAGCAGTCTGTTTCTGTCAAAAAAAACCAAACGGTACAATCAATATAGACAATCTGCAATCAAAAATTCCAATACAAGGAAAAACTGTCGAATTGTTATCCCTAAAATACAGTTGGAAGTGTATTCAGGATATGAAACTTTATATTCATCCTAACCCTTTTAGTACTATGCGAGAATGTTATACTGTCAATTATTTTTACAGTGGAAGAAAGGGTATTGCCTATTTCGAAGAATTCGGCAAAGTGCGCCTCCAACATTTGGATTTCAAAAAGAATAAGCGACTGAGGATATATGAGGTAGATAAAAATGTCGAGCTATCGTATAAGATATTACTGCGTGATATTCTTGAAGTTTTCGATTGTGAAATGCCTTCTCCTCAAGTATATTGTCTTGCACCATATAATGATAGGCATAGAATAAATAAACATAAATGTTTTTATGAGATATCTTTCTCTACAGGTGAAAAAGACCATACGATAATGCATCTGTATTTTGATGAGAAACACCACTTACGATATATGGAAATTCAATATTATAACTCGAGTGCAGTTTATAAAGATTGTGAATAAAGCCCCAAAACATCCTCATATATAACTATCTGAAAATCTATGATATTCGCCACGTCAAAATCACCACCGATGCTCTGCTACCGATTATACCGTCCTGGGAATCCCCTGACGGGGCTTCGGGGAACCCGCATCGCCGCCGTTTCCTACCGGGCTTTAGCCCCTGGCGGGGCTGGTCGGTCGTGCGGAATCTCCACAATGCACCCTCTTGCTTGCCATTCTGCCACACACTCTGTCACCCGTGGTCACGACCTGCCTCAATCGTGTGGCGGAACCTCCATCAATCCACTGATCACTGCTCACTCGTCCCTTAGCACGTAATAGTATAATATGAACCCCATAAGTTTTTGTCCAACTTATGGGGTTTATAACAAAAGGCAGTCTTATTGTTTGCGTTAAAAGACTGGACTACTTCTTGAGGCCAAGAATCACGCGAGCCTCGTCGGAAGTGGCCACCTCGCGGCCTAACAATTTGGCCATGCGGACGACCTTATCCACGAGTTCTCCGTTGGACTTTGCCAAGACGCCCTTTTCGAGATAGAGATTGTCCTCGAAACCCACACGCACATTGCCGCCCATCACGATAGTGGGAGCGGCGAGGGTGAAGGCGTGGCGACCGATGCCCGTGCTGGTCCATGTGGAGCCGGCGGGAATGTTCTTCACAAGCCAGCAGAGATTGTCCACCGTGGCAGGGGTACAACCAGGCACACCCAACACGAAGTTGAACTGCATGGGGGCACCGGGAACCTGTCCCTTGCGGGCCATCGTCAAGATGGTGTCCAGATGTCCCATCTCAAAGCACTCATACTCGGGTTTGATGCCGCGCTCCAACATGCGTTTGCCGAAAGCACGCATGGTCGGCATGGTGTTGTCGAAAATCTCGTCTCCGAAATTGCATGTGCCGCAGTCAAGGGTGGCCATCTCCGGAATGGGAGTGGTGTCTGTGGACTGCAGTCTCTCTTCGGGGCTCATGCCGACGGCTCCGCCCGTGGAGGGAATCAGGATGACGTTGGGGCACACTTTGTAGATGGCATCCTCGCACTCCTGGAAACGGGCGCGGCTCTGCGTGGGCGTGCCGTCGTCCTCGCGGACATGCAGGTGTACGATGGCGGCTCCGGCATCCACGGCCGACTTGGCCTCCCTTACGATCTCCTCAACGGTGTAGGGCACTGCGGGATTCTGTTCCTTTGTAACTTCCGCGCCACAAATGGCAGCGGTGATGATCAGTTTTTCCATATTTATACTGTAAAATTATGAAACTATTGGATAATGAAGTTATAAAACCACGAGGGTGCAAGGAACAACCTCTGATAATTTAATAACTTAATATCTTAATGACTTAATAAATTAATTGTTTTTCCGTTGGCACTTTTTGGGAGTCACGCAGGTGCCGGAAGCGCGGCACACCACGATGGGCTCTTCCAGCACGTCGGCGGCGGAGGCGCTGATATCCGGGCGGGGAACGATAATCTTGCGGGCCTCGAAGACCATTTTGCGGGAGGTATTGCCCACATGGGTGATTTCACCGACAGCCTCGATATAGTCCCCTGCATAAACGGGGGCCAAGAATTCAACATTGTCGTATGCGCAGAACAGGCCCTCGTCGCCATCCTGCATGATGAGCAGCTCTGTGGCCACATCACCGAACAAGGCGAGCATGTGTGCGCCATCCACCAAATTACCACCATAATGAGCGTCTTGAGAGCTCATTCTCAGTCTAATCATTGAAGTTTTCTTTTCCATTTTTGTAATTATAAATTGTTATTGTACAAACATTTTCTTGGGTGCAAAAGTACAAAAAAAACGCTTCTGTTATCCATCGTTCCTTTTCGCACAGCGAGGGCACAAGCCCTTTATCGTATAATTGGCCGAATGCTGCATATATCCTTCTGGCAATGCCACTTCCGGCACCGGAATCTGGTCAAGGCAGAATGTGCGGCCACACCGCTGGCAATGGAAATGGAGGTGCAAGTCGTCATCCAAGTCCTCGTGATGGCTTCGACACAGCTCGTAACGGACACCACTGCCATCCTCGATGGCATGGACGAGATGGTGCTCATGGAAGAGTGTCACAGTCCGGAAAATACCGGACTTGTCAATCGTGCTGATAACCTCTTCCAACTCGGAGAGTGCAAGAGGACACCCCGCATCCGCCAACGCCTTAATCACCAAAATGCGATTCGCGGTCGGCCTGATGCCGTGCCTTTTCATCAAATCGAGGCATTCGTCGTTTGTCAAAGTCCTGTTCCTCTGTTTTAATCAAACGGGGACGCGCCACCGCACGTCCCCGCATTGGATAATTATTTTTTCACCACTTTCTGCACTGCAATACCGTTGGTTGTCGATACATACAGGAAATAGGTGCCCGGACGCAATTGAGACAGGTCAATGTCCTGAGTCAAGTCATTCACATTGAAAGTGCGGACTTGTTGTCCGAAAATATCGTAAACGACCACCTTGTCCATGGTGTAGCGTTCGCTGTTGAGGGTCACCTTGTCGGTGGCGGGGTTCGGATAGACCGAAATCGTGCCGGCCAGTTCGCGGTCGCAGATGCCGCTGTTGGTGGCGCTGACCACATTACTGTTGCTCATGCCGTCCTTCATAGCGATGGCCTTGATGGTGAAAATTCCCTCCTGGGAGAGGACATCCGTATAGACAGGAGAGTTCTCGTCGGGGTCGGTGCCATCGAAAGTGTAGTGAATGGTTGCTCCATCTGTGGCACACGTGATGGTGATGGCAGACATGTTGTTGGTGAGCGGCTGGATATCAATGACCGGGTCGGCCACTGCCTCCGTGCCTTGCAGCACAATGTCGTTGTTGTCGCGCGGGGCGATCTGGTAGGTGCCGTTGTATTGGAGCACGAAGCCCGTCACATCGGCGACACTACCTGCGGGAATGGTCATGTCAAGGGTCTTGTGGGTGTTGCGCACCTGCATAGTCTCGCCGTTCTGCTCGATCTCAAGGTTCGTGGCGCTGGCGGTGGTAAACTGGCCGCCGGCGGTGAAGGTGACACCCGTGAGGGTGACCAACTTGGATTCATATTGATAGTAGAAGGCTGCGATGTCTTCCACGCTGGCGGTCACCGGGGAGACAGTGCCCGTGTTCTGCGTAGAGGCGGCCCAGTTGTGAGTGGGCACCATTTCCACCAAGCCGTTGTAAAGCGTGTAGGTGCCGAAGATGCCGCCGCTGATGACGTCGCCCTCTGCATAGCTGCCCGTAATAACGCCCTGATTGTCGTACACTAACAGTCCTGCGGTATTATCCTGCACATAGATGTTGCTGCCGCTCTTGAAGACAAAGGTCACGTCACCTGCAATCTTGTAAACGGTGCTGTTGGTGGCGGTGTTGGCAGCCTTGAAGGCGGCAATGTTGGCCACAGTGACAGGGAACTCGTAAGTGGCGGTGGCCACCAGACTGGGCATGTCTCCATCCTTGAAGGCCTTGGCCTTGATAGTGACATTGCTATCGATGGTGAAAGGTTCCGTGTAGAGCGTGGAGTTTTGTGTCGGAATGCTGCCGTCCGTGGTGTAGTAGATGCTTGCACCAGCCGTGGCGCAAGTGATGGTCACCGTCTGAGATGCGGCATACACAAATCCGCTGGCCGGGGTGATTTCCGGAGTGGCCACGTTGTTGTGAACGATGCCGGGAACACCATAGACCACCACACTGTCGATGATGACCCTTGATGTGCTGTTAGGGGTGACGATGGGCGCGGCGACGGCGAAACGCAGACGCACAAAAGCATACGCGCCCGTGTCGCTGACCACATATGTGTAGTTCTGCGCATTCTGCGTCAGGTTGATGAGCTCCGTGCCCTGGTAGGTGTTGCCGCCGTCGGTAGAGTAGGAGACCGTCATATTGAGTCCGTTGGTACTCTTGGCGGAGAAGGTGACGCGCGTGACATCGTTCAAGTCGAAGTTGGTGAACGTGTAACCGATATGTGCGAAATGGTCACCGCTGACATAATAACGCATCTGCATCGACTGGTCGCCGCTGATGGCGGAAGTCGTGCTCGGCGTGCCGTGATAGGTGCCCCACTGCTGGCCGGCAGGACCCGTGAAGTGAACTTGGTCGTTCTGGAAGTTGTTGCCACCGACAAACTGTTGCGTGGAGTCGAAGCTGGTATAATAAATGACAGTGTCGTTATAGACAGGTGCAGGCGGCTCGGGCACGGTGATGGTGTAGGTGGCGGTGGCCACATCGCTGTTGTCCCATCCGGTCAGGATGGCAATGGCCTTGACGGTGTGGGAGCCTGGCGTGTTCAACACAACAGGAGCCGTGTACAAAGTGGCAGCGGCTGTGGGTGCAGTGCCGTCTGTAGTGTAATAGATACCGGCGTTGCTGTTGGCACAGCTCATCGTAACAGCAATCATCGTGTCAGAAGCGCCCGTGGCGGGAGTAATGACCGGCGTGGGCAATGTGGCCGTGGCAGTCAAGGAGACCTGTGCGGTAAGCGTGTCGCTGGTGAAGGTGACGGTGCCCGTGGCGGGTTCGGTGCCGTCAAAAGTCACCGTTACCTGCGCGGACGTGCTGCTTGCCGGAATGGAGGCCGTGGAGAGCGTGAAATGCGTGTTGTTGCACGTCACCGCTACGGGACTGGTGAGGAAGGCGGAGGTGACATCAATCACACCCGTCAATGTTGTGCTGTTAAAGCTCAATGAACCCGGTGTGACAGCCAATGCCGGCTCGTGAGCAATGGTGTAGGTGGCAGTGATCATTTCGCTGGTCGTCCAGTTTGCCTTGAAAGCTTTGGCTTTGAGCGTCGTATTGGCGGTCAACGTGATTGGAGCCGTATAAAGCGTGGCAGCAGCCGTCGGTTCCGTGCCATCCGTAGTGTAGCGGATTTGCGCATCAGTGGTGGCGCAGGCCATCGTCACGACAACACTGTCGGCGTAAATACCCGTGCCCGGCGTCAAGGTCGGGGTGGCGACCACCGGGATGGCAATGGTGATGCTCTGGGTAGCCACATCGCTGTTGGCATAGTTCGCCTTCAAGGCAATGGCCTTGACGGTAGAGGTCGTGGTCACATTGAAGGGCGCCGTGTAGAGCGTGGACGTTGCTGTCGGAGTGGTGCCGTCCGTGGTGTAACGGATTTCAGCACCGGGTTCGGACACAGACAAGGTCACGTTTGCCGTGAAATAGTATGTGTCCGGGCCGGCATTGTCACCAGTGACGGTGATGGTCGGGGTGGGCAGCACAGGAGCCGTGACGGTGAAGTCCGTGGTGGCGCTGACAGCAGGTGTCAGAGGCAGGGAGTCCATGCCCACCAAGGAGACCGTGGCGCTGAACGAGCCCGCCGGCAGCGGACTCAGCACCTGGTTCTGGAAAGCAGCCCATGTGAGAGCATTGAAATAGAAAGGACTCGGCATATTAAGGGCGGACAGGATGTTGGACTCGACCTTGAGCAAACCGTCGGTGCCGAGCGTGAAGTTCCCGATGTTCAGCACCACATGCATAGTATCGAGTGTGGAATAGTTGCTGCCGTCGGCAGGAGAGACGATGGCAAGGGTAGGTTGCGGTGCGGGAGGCGTGGCTGTTGCCAAATCAGAGTTGTAGCGCGGATAAATTTGGATGGTGCTGTTGTAAATGGCAGCGAAGCCCGTCACGTCGGTCACAGTACCGGCAGGCAAAATAGTGTCCAAAGCAAAACGGTTATAAATGTCACAGGTGTTGCCGCCTTGTGTAATGGCAGTGGTGCTGCCAGAAAATCCATTGGGCAATGTCACGCCTTGCAGGGTGATGAGCTGTGCGTCATATTGGCTGTAGTTGGCCAAGAGGTCAGCCATCGTCACCACAACGGGCGCAACCGCACCCGTATTGGAGGTTGCCACGGGGGTGTTCACCGTCGGGGTCAGCTCGATTTGGCCGTTATAGACAGAGCGTGTGCCCATGAGACCGCTGATTTGGTCGCCCTCTTGATAGGATGTCGTGATTTGGCCGGCATAAAGGAGCAATCCTCCGGTGGCGTCTTTCACATAGGTGTAGGCACCTTGCTTGAAGACGTAGGTGACATCATTACTGAAATAGTAGGGAGGGTTGTTGTCCGTCTGAGCCTTGAAAGCAGCGATGTTGGCCACAGTGGCCGGGAAGGTGTAGGTCGCGGTGGCTACATAGCTGGGATTGTATCCTGTGGCGTACGCGATGGCTTTGAGTGTTGTGGACTGTGAAATGGTGATGGGTGCAGTATAAAGGGTTGAAGTGTTGTCTGGCGTGGTGCCGTCGGTGGTGTAGTATATGGAAGCGCCCGGCGTGCCGCAGGCAATGGAAACTTGTGTGGGCTGGGTTAGCACACCTTGAGAAGGCGTGAAGGTCGGCAGTTGAGCGACATTGCCCGACGGGCCCGAGGACTTGTAGTGCAGAGTCATGCTTGCGACACGAATCTGCTGCGTGCCTTCCACGTCGAACTTGAAGAAATTGTAGTTGTTGCTACCGAAAGAGATGGTGTAGTTGCGGTATGACGACGACGTGACGGCTATGCTGCCCACACTGTTCCAGGTTTGGCCATCCGTGCTGCCGTAAATAAGCACATTGTCAACATTGTAGCCCATGTTGAAAGTGATGGAGTCTATATATAACGGCAGTGCAGCAGTGTAAAAATAACCATTGTGCGAACTGCTGGAATAGACACGAAGCTGGGTCGTGAAGTGGCACTCATACGTGTATATCGTCATGTCATTGTCCAACACATGGACCTCGTCGTGAGCATACTGCGTGCCCTGTGGGTATTGACTGAACGTGTAGGTGACTTGTGCTTTTGAGATGCCAATGAAGGCAATTAGACATAGCATCAGAGGAAGTGCTCTCTTGAGTAAATTTTTCGGATTCATATTGGTGTTTTTTATTGAATTAGCATTTTAAACGTTTCTTTTTCAAAAAGATGCAAAAAAATCGACCCGGATATGCACCTCTTCTTCAAAAGTGTGCAAAAGTAACCTTTTTTTTGAAATACACGGTTTTTTTCTGACCTCATCCATACTTTGCATGATGCATATATATCCTGTTTTCCTGCCCCTTCCATCATTAGCTATTTTTTTATTTTTGCAGCCTTGATATTTTACGCGAAAATATTCACATTATTTATAGTAAAATATTTATACACAATAATTTAAAAAATCATATCACAAATATCACTCCATACAAAATGACAAAACATAAAGATACCGGCTGCAAAACCCCATCGCAATCCGAGGCCATCATCATCGGACGGGGAGGTGTCACCCCGACGGGATTCAATGCCGATGCCGCCTGCAAAGCCATGAGCGACTGGGCACAGGCGCGTCAGAGAGGCCTGCTTGCGGGCGTTGATCTCGACCACCTCATCAAGGTGGACGACACGCATCTTCGCAACTCTTTCGAGGCACTGGTCGAATTCGGGAGCGATGGCTACACCCGCACCGAGATGGCACTCATCGTGGCCGCCAACCAAGCCATCGAGGAGGCCAACATCGCCCCCTTCCGCGACAATGTCGTCTTCATCGTGTCCGACGACACCCCCCATTTGGACGAGGTGGCACAAACGGTCGTCGAGTTTTTCGACAACCCCAACACTCCCATCCTGATGAGCGATACCCACATTCATGACCACTCCGCAAACGCCGAAGCCGAGCGCATGCTTACAGATGGCAAATACAAATACATCGTTGTGGTTTACAGCAACATAGGTTCTGAATCTAAAGTAAATGTTCAAGACAAAAAACAGGCTGAGCACAGCGAAGCCGACCAAACCCAGCCGTTACAACTCGCCGAGGTTGCCACAGCTGCCGTCATGACTCTCGAGCATTCCGATGAGGACATTCTGCCCGAACCCGTCTTTTAATTCCCGCTCTTTATGACTCAAGACAAAACTCTGAAGGGTTACATCGCCATTTCCTTCGCCATGCTCTTTTGGGGGTTCAGCTTTGTATGGAGCAAGCAGCTGCTCAACGCCGGCTTCCCCGTCTTCACCATTGTTTTTTTCCGGCTCCTCCTCGCCTCCCTCATTTTTGTCACCCTTTTCAAAATACAAGGCAAATTAGAGAAGGTGCGAAAAGGCGACTGGAAGAAATTTCTATGGTTGGCCTTTTTCGAGCCCTTCCTCTATTTTATCGGAGAGGATTTCGGTTTGCAACAAGTTTCTCCCTCTTTTGCATCGGTCATCATCGCACTCATCCCCATTGTCGTGTCTGTCACGATGTATTTCGCCGAAAACGAGCCGTTATCCTGGAGACTGCTGTTAGGTGCCGTCATCTCCATTATCGGCATTGCAGTCATGACCTTCGGGCCGGACAGCAACATCATATTCAACGTCAAGGGATTGCTCTGGCTTTTACTGGCGCTGTTGGCGGCGTGCGGCTACAGTGTGTTGCTGGCGCGTTTGGTCAAAGAATACAGTCCCATCACCATTACCACCTACCAGAACCTGCTGGCCATTCCCTTCTATTTGCCGTTTGTGTGCATCTTCGACCTCCGCCACTGGGGCGGAATCGTTTGGAGCGCCAACGCAGTCGTCTGTCTGGTCTGTCTGGCCGTGCTCTGCTCTGCCGGAGCCTACATGCTCTATTCCTACGCCGCCAAGCATATTTCCATCACCAAGCTGACTGTGTTCACCAACGCCATCCCCATCGTCACCATCTGCGGTGCCGCCATGTTGGGACAGGAGGCGCTGACCTCCCAGAAGATTCTCGGTATTTTTATTGTAGTCGCCGGCGTGCTGCTCAGCCAATTGCGGAAAACGGCTACCGCACCTTGATGCGCTGGCCCAACGAGAGGATGCTCGTCTCCTTGATATGGTTGATTTTGCACAACTTTGCCACGGTCGTGTGATATTTGCGGGCGATGGCCGAGAGCGTGTCGCCCTTCTTGACAACATGAACGGTCGGCTTCTTGGCAGGAGCAGGAGCGGGCTTGGCCTTGGGCGCGGGCTGCACCACCTCGTTCGCGATCTTCGCCAATGAGTCCTGGGCGGTCACAGTCTCTCCCCTACCCTCCATCGGCTCGGGCGCATTGCGACTGTTATCCCTAACAATGATTTTGTTGGAACTCCTGTCTATGTCCTGATAGGCGTTGTTCAGCTTTTCCGTCGTGATTTTTATGTCCTTGTTGACCTTCTTCACCTTACGGTTGTGGCTCAACAGCCACTCGTAAGTCTCAGGAATATAGAAGACCTTGGCCAATTGGGAATGGTTGTATCCATTGAGTTTGTCAAAACGAAGCAGATGCGTGGAACCGCACTTCTTCATGGCATCCACGACAATCTGCGACTGGCTGAGGGGCACGGCGTTGTCGGCAGTGCCATGTAAAATCCAGAACGGGAGGGTGTTGAGTCCGCAGACGTCGCCTCTCGACTTTCCGCCGCAGAGGGCCATGGCAGCCGCGAACGGCTCGGGATGGGCCGCCACGAGGTCGAAGGTGCCGTAGCCACCCTGACTCATGCCGATGACATAGATGCGGTCGGTGTCCATCTCGAAGCGGTTCTTCACCCAATTCAGCACATTCATCAGCTTGTCGGGATTCCAAGGGCCGCCGGGGTTCTGCGGGGCGATGATCAAGGCGTCGATGTCGCGCCCCATCGAGATGGCGTCCAAGCAGCCGTACTTGCGCACACGGTTCAGGTCGGTACCGCAGAGGCTGTGCCCATGCAGAAACAGTATGACGGGCATCTCATTCTTTTTCACCGCATAATCGTCCGGTGTGGAAATCCAGAAATCATAGCCGTTGTTCACCACGTTGCGATAGGTCGTGAACGTATATTCCGTCTGTGCAAAAACAGACAAGGACAATGCAATTGCCCCGAAAAAAGCAAAAATCTTCTTCATAAAACAGTTTTTCGGCATCACGCCGATGATTGGTTATTCTTTTGGTTTCTCAGTGTTAAAAAGGGCTTTGACCATCTTGGCCTCATCGCCCTCGGAGTAGACATCCTCGCCTGGCGAGGGTCTTAGCTTGATGATGATGGCATCATTGGCGGCGCCCTCCACCTCCTTGTAGCCCACAATGGCATCGGTGGCCGCAATGACGCTGGGCGCAATGCGCGTGAAGACCATGAAGTCGGCCCATATGACAATCTCTTCCAACGACTCGCTCATCTGCAGCCGCTTGCCGTCGCGCAGGACCGCCACCGCCTTTTCGCCCGACTTGAGGAAATAGGCGATGATGTCCTGGTTTATCTTCTGGCCATATCCATTGTTGTACAAATAGACGTATGTCTTGGAGGTGCCGTTCTCCGCGTACTCCATCGTGGAACGGAGTTTTCCGTTCGCATCATAAAAGTCCCAACTCCCGATGCGCTTGCCTTTGAGGTAATTGCCCGTGACAGAGACCTGGCCCTTGGGAAGATAGGAGGTGGAACGTCCGTTGCGCTTGCCTTCTAAATAGTTCTCCTCCAAGCTCACCGACCCGTCTGTGTAGAAAGTCTTAAAGACACCGTTGAGCCGGTCGTTCTCGTAATGCGTCTCTTCCAACAAGCGGCCGGTCTCCTTGGAAAAGATCTGCCATGTGCCGGTACGCTTTCCCTGCGCATACTCCTCCACCGTGATCAGCTGGTCATTGTTGGCATAATAGCGCCAAACGCCGTCTTTCTTCTGGTCAATAAAAACGCCTTCGGACGCCTTGTGGCCATTTTCATGATAGATGACGGTCTTCACCTTGTGAACACCCTGCAAGAACTCCGTGGTGCTCTTGAGTTTCCCGTTGGTGTGGTAATACTGGAACGTACCGTAGGGCACATTATCCTTGAACTGGCCTTCATAGACCAATTTGCCTTTCTCATACTTTTTCCAAACGCCCTGCTTTCTGCCCTGGGCATCGGTCTTGTTAATGTTCGCGGTGTCCTGGCCATACAAAGAGATGGCGAAGAGACAGCCTATCAGGATGAGGAATCTTTTCATTGTCGTCGTTTATTTACTATCCACATTTTTAAGGACGAGGGCGCTGCGGCTGGGCAGGTAGAGCTTCACTCGCGGGAGGCCGGCACGCGTGGTGGTGCAGTACTCCGTCGTCTCGTCGATGTTACCAAAACCGTTGTACTTGGGCGAGTCGCTGTCCAAGCAAATTGAATAACGGCCTTTTTTGCAAGTTATTTCATAATCGGTGAAAGATTTCGCAGGATTGAAGTTGAAAACAAACAAACAAGGCCCGCGATGATAAGCCAAGATCAGATCACCGTTGTTGTCGCAGCACTTCTCGGGCAAGTAGTCGAGGAGATTCTCGCGCTCCACAAGGTGTATCATGTCGGCATCGAAGCGGTTGAGTCCTGCATACTTGAGCAGCTCATCGTCGGCGAGGTTCCATTGGCGGCGGGCGTAATGGCACGACCAGCCGTTGCCCTCGCGGGGGAAGTCAATCCACTCGGGGTGGCCGAACTCGTTGCCCATGAAGTTGAGATAGCCGCCTGATGCCAGGGTCAGCGTCACCAATCGGATCATCTTGTGCAGGGCAATGCCGCGGTCCACCGTCATGTCCGGCGTGAGCACCGACATGGCCGTGTACATCTTGCTGTCGATCATGCGGAAGATGAGCGTCTTGTCGCCCACCAAAGCCTGGTCGTGGCACTCCACATAGCTGATGGTCTGCTCCTCGCGACGCTTGTCGGTCATACGGAAGTAGATGTCGCCCATGCCCCACTGCTCGTCGGAGAGCGTCTTGACCGTCTTGGTCCAGTAGTCGGCGATACCCATCGACATGCGGAAGTCGAAGCCGATGCCGCCACGTTCCGTCGGGAAGGCCATGCCAGGCATGCCACTCACGTCCTCGGCAATGGTCACCGCCTGCGGGGCGAGACCGTGTACCAAGTTGTTGGCCATCGAAAGATAGGTCACCGCGTCCTCATCGACATTGTCGTCAAAATACTGCGCGTATTCCAGGAAGTCCACCCCCAATCCGTGGTTCATGTAGCACATGCTGGTGACACCATCGAAGCGGAAGCCGTCGAAATGGAACTCCTGCAGCCAATATTTAAGGTTGGAGAAGAGGAACAGCAGCGTTTCCTGCTTGCCGTAGTCGAAGCAGCGGGAATTCCACACGCGATGGTGCCCACGTTCGCCGGAGTGGAAATAGAGGTTGTCACTGCCGTCGAAGAGGGAGAGTCCCTCTTTTTCATTGGAGACGGAGTGCGAATGCACAATGTCAAGGATCACGGCGATGCCTTCACGGTGCGCCGTGTCGATGAGCTCTTTCAGTTCCTCGGGCGTGCCGAAGCGCGACGAGGGCGCGAAAAAGTTGGAAACCTGATAGCCGAAAGAGCCGTAATAGGGATGTTCCTGGATAGCCATCAGCTGTATCATATTGTAGCCCAACTTTTTGATTCTTGGGATAACATTCTCCTTGAATTCCCAGTAGGAGGCAACCTTGTCATCTTGCGAAGACATGCCCACATGGGCCTCGTAGATGAGCGGGTGCGTGACCTTCGCGGGGGCGTCGTACTGCCATTGGTAGGGTGTATCCGGTTCCCACACCTGTGCACAGAAGACCTTGGTGGTGTCGTCCTGCACAACGCGGGTGGCGTATGCGGGCAGGCGCTCGTCGGCGCCGGAGCGCCAGACCATCCAAAGCTTGTAGAGCATCCCATGCTTCAGAGCAAAATCCGGCAACTCAATCTCCCAGTCGCCGTTGCCGAGGGCGTGGAGCGCGAACTCCGGCTTCACCTGCCATCGGGAAAAATCGCCATACAGGTAGAGCTGCACAGCGTTGGGAGCCTTCTCCCTGAACACCCAGCCCTTCTCCGTGCGGTGCAGACCGTAATAGAGGTAGCCGTTGGCCACATCGGACAACGCGCGTTTGCCATCGGTGAACTCCAACTCGCGGAGCACCGCACGCTGATGACGCTTCTGCAACGCCTCCGCGTATGGCTTGAGATACGGGTCTATCTTTACAAGTTCAGGTCTCTTTATCATTTTCAAAAAAGTGTTATGCAAACAATCAGTATTGGATAACGAAAGGATGGGGAGCATCCCACTGCGTCATCATCTCGCGGAATTTCTTGTAATCCTTCAGGGAAATCTCGCTCTCCGTAAGCGTCAACTGGCGGGACACCGTCAACTTGTCGCCCGACACCGTGGCCTTAACCGTGATGGAGCCAAACGGATACGTTTTGCTGTACTCGTACGGGTTCACTATCCACTTTGCGTCAGCGGGAAGAGAAACCTCATAGATGTAGCATTCCTCTGCCGGGGTGACAGCAACAGGATGCTTGCGCTGGCGAGGCAAGTTGACGGAGCGAGGCGCCATGCCGAAACTGCCATCGTGCAGCAACAACTGACAATAGCGGCCGCTCAACGGCACTATCTCGGCGATCACGCCATTCCCTTTGGGCTGCAACGTGCGCGACAAGGGCGAAACAATGTCAGAGTTTCTGACCGTCACGTCGGGGACCAGCTTGTCTTCCGACTTCACCAAACTCACCGCCACTTCCCTGTTGATTTTGCAGCTCTCCGACTGGAAGAGGGAGACGTTGCCATTCTTACCGATAAAACTGTCGTTTGTCCGGCTCACATCCATGGAGAGCTGGCTCTTCGACGCAGCGGAGATGTAAAAGATCTGACCATCCATATCCAAACGCAAAAGCGATTCGGGGTTATCCATCAGATGAGCGTAAAGAAGTCCGAAACGCGCATCAAAGCCTGCCGTGCGCAGCATCGACTCCAATAACAAGTTTTTCTCCATCGGCGTGCCGCAGTTGGTGGTCCACACCATGTACGGCGATGCCACAACATATGCCATGTATCGGATCGGAAGCGCATTGGTATGGATATTGTCATGCACATAATCGCGAATCGCGATGACCTTTTCCATAGGGGACACGTCTTTGTCCATGATAGGCTTCAGAACAGCATCGTACAAATTGGCGGGAGCCGGCATGAAGGCGTTTTGCATGGTGAAATCCGACATGAAGGTGGTGGGGCTGTCGAATGTGGTGAACATCAGATAGGGAAGCTCGTTGTGGGGAAGGTAACTCTCTGCCGTTTTCTGTTCCAAATTATCAAATTTCCACTGCAACTTGCGGACATTGCCCTCCGTGGATTCCGGGAGTGCCCCGCCCTGCTTGCCATGCCAGTTCAGGTTGTAGTACAGATTGATTTCCTTCGGCACAGTGACGGCTATCTCATAATGATCCACGGGAGCGTCCTCGTACAGATCGACACGTTCCATCAGCGACGGCAGGAAGGGTTGCTGCGTATGGATGGTGTAGTCGAGCACGATGGTCGCGTCATACTCCAAGGCCGTGTGGGTCACCACCATCTCGCGCAAAGGATTGAAACGTTCACAATCCGTACATGAGTAGGGCAAACTGGGATTGAAGGCGTTGTCGGGAGTTTTCACAACGCTGCCGTCCTTGCGCACCGTATAAGCCTCGTTAATCGTGAGAGTCTGATATTCAGGATTATATACAATGAAAGTCTCTCCATATTTATCGAAAGAGGCGGTCGTAAAGAGCTGCAGCTCTTTGCGATAGCGATAGTCCATGCTGCCGTCCTCGTTGAGGGTGTAGGATTTCGAAATCAGATGATAGGTCGCCTCGTATTCCTGTGCGGTGGTGGCAGCGACAAAAAAGACCAAGGATAACAATATGAAAAATGAATGTCTGTTCATCACAATCAAGTTTTGAAGGTTAGCGACTCAGCACGACAGGCGTGTCCATGTAGAAATGCTGGTTGATGACGGCCTGGCGGTATGATGGCCAGTCGTCGGACCCATAGACTCGCTTGCCGAAGCGTATGTTCTCGTGAAAACGAAGCACCGAGTTCTCCAGCTGATAACCGGCGTCGAAGGTGACAGCACCGTTGTTATTCGTACGTGCCTTGGGAATCTGTGCGGAGGTGTAGCCGGAGGGCAGCGTCATCGTCTCGGAAAGCTGCACCAAACGAGAACAACGGTCGTTGAAAGGCATGGTGCGCGTTTCCAACGATGTGTCGTAATAGAGGTGCGGCATCGCAAACTTGTAGAAACCCTTGGCCAGGAACGGAGTGACGACCACCACATTGTCGGTCACTGTAGCATAGTCAGGGATGACAAACTTGTACGTAATGGAGACAGGCTGTTCGAGATAGCGGTCCTCATCGGTATATTTGACGCTCTTGATGACGGCGTTGGGATAAAGGGAGAGCAGCTGGCGTTCCACATTCTCGCGCCACTCGGTGCGGCGCCCACGGAAGACAGCACGCACCGTGCGGTCGGACTGTCCCTCGGCGGTGACAGTCACCGTGCCGGAGAGGGCGCCTTTCTTATTCAACTTGGTGGTGGCGGTCATCCTGAGGTAGTGGTTCTCCGCCTTGGAGATGGGCGTAAGGCCGAGGTCGGCGCCTTGCGGCAGGCCCATCAGGTAGTTTTGTTGCTGTTCGGCGCTGGACCACAGCTCTCGCACACCGGGCACCCACGTGGGGTCGAGCAGCTGGTAGTTGCCGTTACGGCGTTGCACCACCGTGACACAGTGGTTGAACTGGTCGGCAGGGATGTAATCGATGCGCTCGCCGGCCATGGTCATGGCGGCATACGCCTTGAAGCCGGCGGCACGCAACATGGCAATCAGCATGCCGGCCTTGTCCTTGCAGACACCGCAGCGGTCGGTGAAGTTCATCTCGCACTTGTGGAGGGTGAAGCCCTCTCCCTCGCCCATCGAGATGCCCGAGTAGCGCATGTTGTCGGCCACCCAGTGCGTCAGGATGGAGATGCTGTCGTTCTCGCTCTTTGCGGGGCGAAGCAGTTCCGCCACCTTCTGTTTCACCTCTTCGGTGGGCACAAAGCTGCCGTAGTCCTCGTTCACGCCATAGAACCAGGTGGACTTGGCCTGCCAGTTCTCGGCAGTGGAGAGCAGCAGCTTGGTCTGCACATCATTGTCAGCCAACGTGTGTGCAGGCTTGTCGATGGGCATTATATCCTCCTTTGTGAAAGTGTAGATGACACGTCCGTCCGTCTCCTTGCGGTCAGTCTTCAACGCACCGTGGTAGACGTCATATTGGACTTTCTTGGAGGGCAGCACACTGAGGGAATAGACCTTCTTTCGGACGGGCTGGTGGCTCCAGAAGGGCACAATGTCGTAGAAGTGGCCGCGCATCGGGGGGATATACTTGGCATCGGGATCCTCGCCCTGCAGCAGGGCGTAGGTAAAGCCCTTTTTGTAGGTTACATACTCCACGGCATCGCCGGGTTCCAGACGGCCGATGGCCACCATCTTCTGGCAGGCGCCCCAATAGATCATGCGGGCCGGTGCGGGATAGTCGAGCACGGGGTTGTCGATCTTTTCAACCAGACCGCTTTTACGATGGACCTTCACCTCCTGAATCTCCGCGTAGGCGGACAGCGGGTCGTAGTCCATCTTCACGCAGTTGAAGTCGCGCCCGCCGACGGGGGTGAGCACTTTATAGAGAACGTGGCCATAGACATGGCTCAGGCCGCTCTCCTCCATCACCACGCGGGTGCTGTCGAAGAGGGTCACGATGTCGTAACCGTCGTATTGTCCCTCGGGCAGGGCTGCTAACATCTGCTGTGGGGTTTGTGCCCGCAAACCCAATGCCACGGCCCAAAGCAGCACAAAGGCCAAAAATCCTTTTCTCATATCTGATGATTTTGTAACAACTCGAAACAAAGAGCCGCAAAAATACAAAAAATAACAGCAAGGCCGGCACCCTCTTTTTTCAGGCGCAAACGTGCGGGACGGCAAAAACATCCCATTCATCAGGTTTACGCCAAAAAAATCATATCTTTGCCGCCCTTAAAAAAACGACTATGAGTGAGACCATATTTTTTATCAGCTTTATCATCCTCATCGCCTTCTTGCTCGCCCTTGACTTAGGCGTGCTCCACAAGAAAGACAAAGAGGTCACCTTTAAGGAATCCGCGATCCAAACGGGAATATGGGTCACTTTAGCCATCGCATTCTTCTTCTTTATCCGATTTGGGGGGCACCTCATCCACAATGTGCACGACAATGACAAGATCGTGGAACTGCATCAAAAGTACCATGACGACCTGAACATCGACCCCTCTGCGCCCTTTGAAGAAAATCTCAAACTCTACAACAAGAACCTATCCTTGGAATACATCACGGGTTATGCCATGGAGGAGACACTCTCCATCGACAACATCTTTGTCATGATCATGATTCTCATGTCGTTCGGTGTGGAGAAAAAATACTACCATCGTGTGCTCTTCTACGGAATCCTCGGGGCCATCGTGCTGCGATTCATCTTCATCTTCGCGGCGGCAGCCCTCATCCAGAAATTCCGGTGGATTCTATTCATCTTCGGTGGCGTGCTAATCTATTCGGGTGTCAAAATGTTCCTGGAACGGAACAAGGACGAGCACATCGATGTGGAGCATCATCCCGTCGTCAAGTTCTTTACCAAACGCCACTGGAGCACTCCCAATTTCGACGGCCACAACTTCTTCTCCAAAGTCGATGGGAAATGGCTCTGCACCCCGCTCTTCATCGTCCTGCTCATCATCGAGTTCTCTGACATCATTTTCGCCTTCGACTCCGTGCCCGCCGTCTTTTCCGTGACCAGCGACCCCTACATTGTCTTCTTTTCCAACATCTTCGCCATCATGGGACTACGTTCCCTCTTCTTCATGTTGGAGAGCGTGCTCGACAAGTTCTGGTTCCTGAAAATCGGCCTTTCCGCCCTGCTGACCTTCATTGGTGTCAAGATGCTGCTGCCGCTGGTACATCTCCATATCGGCACCATGGCTTCCCTGTTTGTCATCATAGGCATTCTGACGCTGAGCATCATCGTTTCGATAGTGTTCCCCAGAAGGAGAAGCGAAACGGTGTAACGGAAAATTCAAACAAGATTCCGCGGATTCAGGTAAAAGCGGTACAACCTTCTTGCATCCTCGCCGGCGTAGTCCACGCCGATGCGCGGGGTGATTTCCACCTTGTCGTCAGGGACCGACAAGCCCCTGTCTTCCAGCCAAACCGTGTCGCCATCCAAAGAGACGCCATTATCGGCCACTGTCAGTCCGAGCGCTTTGCAAACTTTGCCCGGGCCATCGGTGAGGGAGGCTCCTCCGCGCAGCTTTCCCGTGCGCTGCAGCATCAGCTCCTCGCCATGGGTAGGCAAAAGACCCCGCACCAGAATGGCATCGGGAACATCTTCTGCGTTGGTGACAAAGTTGAGCATAGCGTGCATTCCATAACAAAGGAACATATAGACCACCCCGCCCTCGTGGTACATCATTTCGTTGCGGCGCGTGCGACGGCCGCCGTATGCGTGCGAGGCGCGGTCGCCAATCCCCTTGTAGGCCTCCACCTCGGTGAGGATACCACCGGCCAACTGTCCGTCCTTCCGAGTGAAAAGATACTTGCCCAAAAGATTGCGTGCCATTGACTCCACGTCGTTTCCCAAAAAATACGATTTTTGCAACCGATTCATAAAAGAAGAATTTTCCGGCAAAATAACAAAAAAATTTGCACAAGGTGCAACATTTTCATCTGGAATTCGTCTTATGACATGTTTGCGAGCGTATGGTAACAAAAGAAGAACAAAAACTGATTGACGGATGCATACAAGGCAAAAGCGTCTGCCAGAAGCAGTTATATCTGGATTACGGCCCAATTGTCAAGGGCGTGTGTCATCGCTATGCCGCAAACGAAGAAGAGGCCGAAGACCTGTTTCACGACACTTTTGTCTTCATCCTGACACATTTCAAAGAGTACGACCACATCACCTCTTTGGGCGGATGGCTTTACAGAATAGCGGTCAACAAGGCTGTGGACTACTATCGAAAACGCTCTCGCCACGACATGCAAGAGCTGAATGACGATCTCTTCGCCTCCGCCATCAATCCCTCGCCGATGGCGGAAGTGCTCTCGCTGGAACAGCTTGTCTCCTTCATCAACGAGTTGCCCGATCGCCAGCGCATAGTCTTCAACATGTTCGTCATCGACGGCTATTCGCAAGAGGAGATCGGAAAGATCACTGGCGAGAGCAACACCAATGTGCGCACCTTGATGTTCCGGGCCAAGGCCACTTTGCGCAAACGAATCCGAAAGTACCTCAACCACGAGGAATTTGACATATAAAAACTGATCATCACAAACACACGATAAAAACAACCCTTACGATATGAAGCTGCAAGAAAAATTCGAGAACTATACACGTCCCGTGGACGAGGCCGGTTGGGAGGACATCTCCTCCGACCCCGCGTTGGTGCGATACAATCGCGGGCGGCTGCTGCGCCGTGTCTGCGCATACGGCATCCCCGCCTTGGTGGTCACCGCCGCTTTGGTCACCGTGCTCACGCTAAGCACACGCCACGCGGAGTCCACCGCGACCCCGCAGATTCCGGACACCGCCGTGCCCGCCCCGCAAGCCGAGTCCGCACCGGCACCCGCCACAGCACCCGTCGCAACGACGGAAGCCAACGCGGCACCCGCTCCCGCCATCCCCGGCAAGAGCCCTGCAACAGCCGAGCATCTTGCCACACTGGAGTCCCCCCGCACGGCCACGTCTGTGGAAATCCAACATTCAGAGCCCTTGGTTCAAGGCGAGCCAACCCCGCGCTTGGAAATGACAACGCCGGAATTGGTGCCCACAAAGCCAGTCTCCACCCCCAAGAATGCGGCGGTGGTTGACAACCCGCCGCACAATACGACCGTCGAGACGCTTCAGGACGAAACCGCGGGCAAAAGCGAAGATACCGACGAACCCACCGCAGAGTCGCACTACAACTTCTTCGTGCCCAACGCCTTCACCCCGAACAACGACGGTCTCAACGACGAGCTATACGTCAAGGCGAACTTCCAGCCGAGCACCTTCGAGATAGCCATTTACAACCGCCGCGGCGAGCTGGTGTATCACTCTCGCGACATGGAACGCGGCTGGGACGGCAACTGGAAAGGGGACGAGCTGCCCGGCGAAGTCTATTCCTACGTCATCAAATACACCGACCCCGACGGCAAGCTGCACTCTCGCAAAGGGCAAGTGGTTCTTATCCGATAACAAGCATCCATGACACTCAACAGAAGCATAGCGCCGCCACAGCATCCTGTCACCGGCATCTCCCTCACCCCGCCACGCCGCCACGAACTTCCCAACGGCATCCCTGTCTTCATCATCGACAACCCCGCACTCGACCTCATCCATCTTAACGTCGAGTTGGCCGTGGGCTCGCTGCACGAAGAGATCAAACACACGCTGCGGTTCGCCTATTTCCTGCTCAAGGAGAGCTCGCCCAAGCACACCGCCACCGAGATGGACGGTTTGCTCGATTTCCATGGCGCCACCTTCAATGTTACCGTGAACCCCGACCGAATCCGGTTCAAAATCGCCATTCCAAAGAAGAATGTACCGAGCATTTTGCCTTCGATTTATGAATTTCTCTCCACCCCACACTATCGCGAAGAGAATCTTTCCATATACAAAGAACGCAAGATCAAGGATTTAGAATACAACTCAAAAAAGACCGACGTAAGATGCTCGCAATTGGCGTTGCATGCCCTTTTCGGGGAGCGTCTGGCTGCCGGACAGTTTTCCACCCGTGAGAACATGCAGGCGGTGACCATTCCCCAGATGGAGGCTTGCCACCGCGCAACCTTCTGTGCCGAGAACATTTGCATTTACGCCACGGGCAACTTCGATGCCGACTTGGAGCAGTGCATTGACGGAATTTTCAGCCAAGTGCCGCACGGCACGGCCGCATCGCGAATCCATGACCTGCCCCTCTTTGCCGAGAGCGCCCCGCTCATACAGGAAGAGATGCCCGGCAGCGTGCAGTCCTCCATCATGCTCTGCCGCCCCTCCATCGGCTATGGCGACCCTGAGCGCCGCGACTTGTCCATCCTCACCACGTTGACGGGCGGCTATTTCGGCTCCCGGCTAATGCAGCGTCTGCGCGAGAAGGAGGGCTACACCTACGGCATTTATGCCGACCTCACCTATTTCGGCAACCAATCGCTCTTCTCCATCGGCAGCGAGGTGAACGCCAACGACACCCGCGCAGCCATCGATGCCTGTTTTGAGGAGATGGACCGACTCTGCCAAGAGCCTGTCGGCGAGGAGGAACTGGATCTGCTGCGGCGGCAAATCGAGGGCGGCCTGCTGCGCGATGTGGAGAATTCCGTCTCCTACATGATGAAATTCGCCTACTGGCACGCGCACGACCTTGACGAGCGCGAGTTCAGGAGCATGTTGCAACGCGCACACGATATCTCGCCCGAACAATTAAAATTTTTGGCAAAAAAATTTTTTGCGCACAATAATTTCACACAAATCATCGTTGGTGTTATTTTATAATAAGTTTACAATAAGCAAGAATAGGTATGCGGAAAGCGGTTTCTACAATTTTTTTGTTGGTAATGATGGCCCAGGTCGTCTTCGCCTACGATCCGCCCACGCTGGTATGCCTGCGCCTCACCAGCGCCACGCAACTCCATGTGGAATGGAGCAACTCCGCCGACTGCGGGTATTTCAACGCATACGAAATCTATGTCAACGGCACTTTCAACGAGAGCTACTCGGCCTCATCCCCCTATACTCTTTGCAATTACAGCGGACGTGACATAACGGTTCCCTCTGCACCCTCCTACTCCTGTTACATCATCGCCCGCGACACCAACGGGGGTTCCTGGCAGTCGAACACGCTCCAGATGCCCAACCTGACAGTGACGGTCAGCCCTGACAGCTCGCGCGTTTTCCTCTCTTGGGATTCCCCCTCCTCGAGTGCGCTGGACTCCACTTGGGGCAATTCCTTCTACATCTTCAAACGCCACTATTACGAAAACACTTTCCCAATACAGCCCTTCGCCACCGTTCCCAACACCGTCCTCACCTATACCGACACAGCCGATGTTTGCTACAACGAAGTCTCCTACCGCGTCGATATCACCAACCGATACCCAATGGGGAACTCGCTCATCGGCACATGCCCCTTCTCCACCTCCATCGGCTCTGCCATCGTGGTTGACAGGAGCAAGCCCCATCCTCCCGTCCTTGACAGCGTCTCGGTGAACGAGCAGAACGACCCCGTCTTAGGCTTCCATGCGACGGATTCGGCCATGATGGGGTATATCGTCTACAGCAACGACTACGGCCCTTGGGAGTCCCTCGATACCGTATATAATTCCACCTCCTGGACCGACCATGGCGCCACCGAACGTTGCTACCGCATCGCTGTAATGGATTCCTGCACAAATGCCTCCGACATAATTGGCACGGACATTTACCAATGCACCCTCAACATGTTCGTCAGCAACCTGAATGCCTGCCAACGGTCGGCGACTATCAGCTGGCAGACATATCCCAACCTCTGGGGCGGCATCGGGGAATACGAGATATTCCTCAGCACAGACAACGGCACCACCTACCAAAGTGTGGCCACCACGACAGATAACAACTATACTCTCACGGATTTGATGCCGGGAACGGACTATCGGGTTTTTGTCCGCGTTCACAACACTGATCACACCATTTCCGCCTCCAGCAACCGTCGCGACTTCATACTGGAATCGACGGGGGCCCTTGACATGACCCACATCCTTTCCGTGTCTGTCATCGACAACGACCATGTCGGCATCCATGTGCTGACCAGCGGCGACACGCTCGACTTTCACGAGATTCGCCTGGAGCGCAGCGACAACGGCACGGACTTCACCACCATTGCGACCTTGCCGTACCATGCTGCCGCCGACTACAATTTCACCGACGCCTCGGCGGAGTTCGAGAAGCGTATCTATTATTACCGCACCCATGTGTTGGACCATTGCAACTCCGAAAGCGGTTTCTCCAATGTGGAGCACAACATTCTGCTGCAAGGCGAAGCCACCACAGCCCAAGAAAATGTGCTGCGATGGATCAGCTATGGCGACAGCCCGTCCGAGGTGGATCACTACAGCGTCTCGCGCAAGCTGGAAATCGAACCCACCTTCAACGAACTGCCCGACATCATAGCTCCCGCCTCGCTCAACGTCTTCTACGACGACGTGGCGTCCCTGTTCGGAGGCGGCTCCAAGTTCACCTATTTCGTCACGGCCAAACTCGCCCTCGACGAATACGGCTATGAAGAGACCTGCACCTCCAACCAAGTCATAGTGCAGCAGATGCCCAACACATACATTCCCAATGCGTTCACGCCATCGGAAGAGATCAACAACATCTTCCGGCCCTCCAACACTTTCGTCTCCGGGGAACATTACAGTCTGCGCATCTATGCCCGCACCGGCGAGCTCATTTTCCTGACACACGACCCGAACACCGGATGGGACGGAACCTCCAGAGGAAAGCCGTGTCCTATAGACACCTACGTTTACAAACTCGAATATGTGCGTCCCGACGGCTCACTGTTCGAGAGGACAGGCACCGTGACACTGATCCGCTAAGCCTTCCCTTTTGGGCGTGTCACTTTGGCGAACGCATCATTCTGTTTTTTTACATACTTTTGCCGACCAAAAAAACATCATATCCGATCTCTATTACCATCCCGTGAAATCACTTCAGCAAAAGAATAATCGAACACTTTTTGGAACATTATGCGGCATTGGGGCCGCCGTCTGTTATGGCACCAATCCGTTGGGCGCACGCCTGTACGAAGAGGGCATGACACCCAGCAACGTCCTTTTCTGGCGGTTCGGTCTGGCATGGGTCATCATCGCGGCAGTGATGCTGCTTCGCAAAGAAAAACTCAAAGTAAGCAGGTCCGAGTTTGCCACCCTGAGCATGTTAGGTCTGCTGTTCCTGGCCTCTTCCTTCACCCTCTATGCCAGTTTCCAGCTGATGGACGTGGGCGTGGCCTCCACCCTGCTCTTCGTCTATCCGGTGCTCACCGCAGCCATCATGGCCGTTTTCTTCAAGGAAAAACTGACTTGGGCCACGACTCTCTCCATCATCCTGTCTTTCATTGGAGTCATGCTGTTGTATTGGACACCGGACGGTGGCCGGCTTTCGGCTGCCGGTGTGGTGTTGGTGCTGATTTCGGCGCTCACATACGCCTTGTACATCATCGTCATGAACCGCTCCCAACTGGCGATGTCGTCCTTCAAAATCAATTTTTATGTACTCATATACTGCACTTTGGGCAATCTAATCCTATCGTTTTGCACCGGACATGGCGTACAGATGCCTGCCCATGCCACCAGTTGGTTCTATGTGGGGTGGCTGGCTGTCGTCCCCGCCATTCTGGCCTTGGTGATGATGGTCTATGCGGCAAAATATATCGGCTCCACCCCAACCGCCATCATCGGGGCACTCGAACCGCTTACGGCCGTGCTCATCGGAATATTCATGTTTGGCGAGGTTTTCACCGTACGTCTCGCATTCGGAATCCTACTGATATTCAGCGCCGTCTTCATCATTGCACTTTACAGCAACCGAAAAACGGCCTGACACCTCATCCCCGAACAATTGACAAGAGCTATGCATAAAAAAAGGAGTCAAGAGGTATCCGCCTCTTAACTCCTTAAATTTTAACAACCTGATTATTAGTATCCGAAAATCTCCTCCAAGGAGAGTTTCTTGACGTGGCCGTATTTTTCCAGACCCTTCAGGTCCACCTCGTTCTCGTTGCCGAGGACGACCACCACGCGCTTCTGACCCTTGATGTAGCTCTTGTTGAAGTTCACCACATCGTTCATGGTCATCTTCTGGATGAGGTTGTAGCTGGTTCTGTCGAGCGGGGTCTTCAGGCCCATCTCCTCGCAGGTCAGGTAGTAGTTGATGATGCTCATCTTGCGGGTGCGGTTGGTGCGGTATTGCGAGATGAGGGAGGTCTTGGCCAAGTCGAAGTTCAACTCCGACACCGGCATGTTGTCCAACAGGTCGGTGAAGGCTTCCATGGCATCAATCAGCTTGTCGTTCTGCGTGCCGATGTGGGTCATGTTGTAGTTGCACTTGCCTTTCTCGCTGGGCTCCACATAGTAAGCCGCTGCAGAGTAGGCCAAAGAACGTTTCTCGCGGATTTCCTGGAAGACGATGGAGTTCATGCTGCCGCCGAAGTACTCGTTGTACATCTCGATTTGCGGGCTCAACCCCCAGTTGGCGGGGACGGAGGTGCTCAGCTGACGGCACAGGGACTGTTTGGCGTCGTAGTGGGCGAAATAGACAGCGTTCTCCTTCGTGGCGATACGGTCGTAGTCGGGACCCATCTTCGCGGGTTTCTTGGCCGGATGCACGCTGTGCTTGTCGGTGATGACCTTCTGCAAGTCGTTGAGGCTCAGGTCGCCGTAGTAGAGGATGCGCTGCGGCTGGGAGGTCATGGTCTTGATCTGGTCGACGACATCCTGGGCTTTGATTTTCTGCACCTCTTCGTTGGTGACGAAATACTTGCGCACGTTGTCTTTGCCGTAGGAGACATAGCGCAGCATGTTCTGGAAAATGCTGTTCTGGCGGGACTTGGCATCGTTACGGCTCTTCAGCACGTCGGCGATGGAATTCTTGACGGACTCCTCGGAGATCTTCGGGTGGTTGAGGATGTCCTCCACGATGGCCATGGCCTTCTCCATGTTCTCGCTCAGACCGGAAATGCGGACGGTGGCATATTTGTCGCCGAAACCGATGGAATAGGAGCAAGCGAGGTCGTACATCTGGCGGTTGATCTGGCTGAGGGAGCGGTTCTCGCTCTCTAACTGGTCGAGGAAGTTGTTGGTGATACCGGCGTTCTTGTCATAGAATCGGCCATAGTTGTAACGATAGACCAGCTGGAAGCGGCCGTTGTCGGTGTTCTTCACATAGAGAATCTCGTTGCCGTTGGCCTTGCCCTTCTGCATGTCCTTGTTGAAATCGACGAAGACGGGCTCGATGGGGTTCACCTTCATGTTCTTGACCTCCGTCAGGAACGTGCTCTCCACGTCGCGGTTCATGACCACGGGGGTGATTTCGGGTTTGTCAACTTTCTGCACGTTGCGCTGTTCGCCTTGGCGTTTATAGACCACCACATAGTTGTTTTTCTTGAAAACACGGTTTGCGAAATCCACCACATCCTCTTTGGTCACATAGCTCATGTTCTCGGTCTCGTTGACCACATCCTGCCAGCTCTGGTGCGCAAGGTAAGCGAAAGCCATCTTCATGGCGCGGTTCACGTTGCTCTCCAAGGAGGTCATGTCGCTGAGCTTACGGTTGTTGATGGCGGCGGTGAGCAGGTCGGCATCCCAGTTGCCGGATTTCAGAATCTCGATCTGTTCCAGCAGGAGGTCTTTCAGCTGTTCCAACGTCTGGCCCTGCTTAGGCATGCCGAGAAGACGGAAATAGGCATAGTCGTTCATGTCGCTCACACCGGAGGCGGCATACTGGGCGAGCTGCTTCTGGTTGATGTTCTCGTCCATGATACCGCAGGAACCGTTCATCAGCACGGCATCCACCATTTCGGCGAGGAGAACGTCGCGGGAGCCGGTGCCAGCATCAATACGGAAGCCGATTTGCACGTTCTCGGCCTCCAAACCATACACATCCACCACCTTCACCTCGCGAATAGGTTTCTCCTTTACATAGGTAAAGTCTGGAATATAGCGCGGCTGGATCTTACCGAAATACTTATCTATTAATTTGATGGCCTGATCAGGGTCAAAGTCGCCCGACATGGCGATACAGTAGTTGTTCGGCACATAATAGGTGTAGAAGTGCTTGTTGATATTGGTCAGAGACGGGTTCTTGAGGTGCTCGATGGTACCGATGGTGGTCTGCGTGCCATACGGATGGTTCGGGAAGAGGGCCTCGTGCAGCTTCTCGTAGGCGGTACGGCTGTCATTGGCCATATTCATGTTCTTCTCCTCATACACGGCTTCCAACTCGGTGTGGAAAAGACGGAAGACTGGGTTGGCGAAGCGTTCGCTCTCGATTATCAGCCAGCGTTCCAGCTCGTTGCTGGGGATATCCTCCTGATAGACCGTCATATCGTTGGAAGTGAAGGCGTTGGTGCCTTGTGCCCCGATCATCGACATCATCTTGTCGTACTCGTTCGGAATGGCGTATTTGGACGCCTCGTACGACACAGAGTCGATCTGATGGTAGATGGCCTTGCGCTGGGCGGGGTCTGTGGTATGGTTATAGACCTCGTACAGCGCCTCGATTCTCTTGAGCTGTTCCTGCTCCTTCGGCCAGTCGAGGGTGCCGAAGTGGTTGGTGCCCTTGAACATCAAATGTTCGAGATAGTGGGAAAGGCCCGTGGATTCGGCAGGGTCGTTCTTGCTGCCCACACGCACCGCAATGTAGGTCTGGATACGCGGTTCGTCCTTGTTCACGGACATGAAAACCTGAAGTCCGTTGTCCAACGTGTAGTGGATCACGTTCATCGGATCGTTCTGATAGGTCTCCTTGTGGTAGTTTTGCGCATTGGCACTGACAGCCAGGAGACAGAAGGCTGCCAGCAGAATTCTTGTAATACGTTTTATATACATAATATTGTAAATTTAAGTGATTCAACAGCAAGTTGGCATTTGCCTGCAAAACAAACATGTCAACAGGCATATCCTTGTGCTTTATTTTAGGCTGCAAAGATAATGAATTTACCAAACGGCAGTACGGCACAGAAAAAAAATATCACTCCCCCACCCCAAACATCTATTCTTTTGCTACTTTTGCAGTCCCAAAACCATTGCAGAATCCAACCTATGCACACCACCGCTTCCATCCGCTCCATCATAGACGATGTTCGCAACAATCAGGACATTGACTTGGAACAGCTCACCGTCTTGCTCGACACTGACGACCACGAGGCCATAGACCATCTGCGCGCCCAAGCCCGCGAGGTGGCGCAAAGCATCTACGGAAACGCCGTCTTCATGCGCGGCCTCATCGAGTTCAGCAACGTGTGCCGCAACAACTGCCTTTACTGCGGCATTCGACGTGACAACACCCTGACGGAGCGATACCGGCTCGATGACGACACCATCCTCGACTGTTGCCGTATGGGTTATGAGTGCGGACTGCGCACTTTCGTGCTGCAGGCGGGTGAGGACGGCCATTACGACGACGCGCACATCGTGCCGTTGGTGCGGCGCATTCGCGCGGAGTTCCCCGACTGTGCCATCACGCTCTCCATAGGCGAACGCAGCCGCGAGAGTTACCAAAAGCTCTTCGATGCGGGCGCAAACCGCTATCTGCTGCGCCACGAGACCGCCGATGCCGACCACTATGCACACCTCCATCCCGCCGAGATGAGCTGGGAACACCGCATGCAATGCCTCCGCGACCTGCGCGACATCGGCTACCAGGTGGGCGCGGGATTCATGGTCGGTTCACCGGGACAAACCCACAGGACGCTGCTCAAGGACCTGCAGTTCATCCGCAGCTTCAAGCCCGAGATGTGCGGCATTGGACCCTTCATCGCGGCGCAAAACACACCCTTCGCCCACGAGCCGAACGGCAGCGTGGAGCAGACCTTGCGACTGCTTTCCATCATCCGGTTGCTGCACCCGCGTGTGCTGTTGCCCGCCACCACCGCCCTCGGCACACTCAACGCCTTCGGGCGCGAATTAGGCATCCAAGCCGGCGCCAACGTGGTGATGCCCAACCTCTCCCCTACCGAAAACCGCCCAAAATACAGCATCTACGACGGCAAGATATGCCTCGGCGATGACATCAGCCACTGCCGCAGCTGCCTCGAGACCCGCATCGAGTCGGTGGGATACAAGATGGTGGTGGACAGGGGAGACTATAAGAGAGGGTGATGGACAAAAAAAAGCACTTGCAAACTGCTTCGCAAGTGCCTGTTTGATGTGGAGCGTATGAGAATCGAACTCACGACCTCCTGACTGCCAGTCAGACGCTCTAGCCAACTGAGCTAACGCCCCATCCGTCGTGTTTTGAGGTCGCAAAAATACACTTTTTTTCGATTGAAAAAACATCATGTTTCATTTTTATATTAGCATTGTATCACACATTAAATCAATGCTATAAAACCAAAATCCCCAAAACCGGTTTTGCAACAAGAAGGTTAAAGGCGGAGAAAACAGTTATTCTTTCAGCAAATCCAGTCCAAATTTCGGCCAGTCATCAAAACCAACACCCCTGCAAGGATTGTCTCCACACCGAAGGCTTTCATCCCCATGCACATCATCGTGCCCTACCCGCCAGTCCACCACCCGTGCATCCCGTTCCACAAGGTGTCGGGCACGATGACAGCCATCACAGGGACAGCGATGTTCTCTACATTATAAGTCTTGTACTTGGGAAACCCTCTTTGGCATCTGCCATCATGGCATCTGGAAACGCCACCGACCAAACACTATAATCATTTTGTTTTCAACAAGTTTTCAAGAAGTCGCATCGCTTCTTCCACGGAAACGGCTTCCGTGATACGTTTTTTGCCTTCATACACACACACCGAGCCGTGAGAGGCGCCCACAATGCCAAAGTCGGCATCGGCCATCTCGCCCGGGCCATTCACGATACAACCCATGACCCCGATTTTCAAGCCGGGATAGTCCGAGAAACGCTCCTTGACCTTGGCAAGTACCGACTGAATGTCATATTGCGTGCGCCCGCAAGAGGGGCAGGCGATGAACTCGGTTTTGCTCATCTTGATGCGACAGGCTTGAAGGATGGTCGCCTCCAGCTCCGCACAACATGCCGTCCCGAAATGGGGATTGGCCAATCTCACATCCTTAATTGCATGATTGTAACAGGCATAGCCTGTCAATGCCGCGCACTGGGCCATCCATGTTTCGTAATCCTCTTCCTCGGAGGTACATTCCAAAACATGATCATGAATGATGCAGTCCTCTGGCGACAACTGCTGTACGGCTCGCACCAGTTTATGGGCAAAAGGCGTCTCATTCTCCGGCGCTTCTGTCAAGGAGACGCGGATGGTGTCGCCCACACCCATCAGCAACAAAGCGCCGATGCCGGCAGCCGACTTGACCCGTCCCTCTATTCCGTTGCCCGCCTCAGTGACGCCAAGGTGCAACGGATAGGTGCATCCGCGCTCTTCCATCTTTTGATGCAACAGCAAGGTGGATTCCATCATAGTGTGGACATTGGAAGACTTCATGGAAATCACAACTTTATGGAAGTCATAGTGCTCACAGATGTCCACCCATTCGAGGGCCGACTGCACCATGGCAAGCGGGGTATTGCCATAGCGGCTCACGATGCGGTCGCAAAGCGATCCGTGGTTGATGCCCAACCTCAACGCAGTGCCGTGTTCCTTGCAGATCCCGAAGAGCGGCTCGGCACGCTGCCCCATCCGCTCCACAGCGGCATTATACTCGGCATCCGACAGGTCGAGTTGGCGGAAACTGCGCTTATCAACATAATTGCCGGGGTTGATGCGCACCTTCTCCACAATGGATGCCATGGCCTCGGCCACCTTGGGATTGAAGTGGACGTCGGCCACCAACGGTGCCATGATGCCATCTTCCCGAAGCCGGTCGCGAATGGCCTGCATGGCTGGCACCTCCTGAAGCGAGGGAACCGTGAGCCGCACCATCTGCGCACCCGCCGCGACCATGCGCATGGCCTGTGCCACAGAAGCCGCCACATCGTTGGTGTCCGTATTGGTCATAGACTGCACCACAACGGGATTTGTCCCACCGATGTTCACAGCACCTATGGAAAAAGATGTCTTACTGTTCATACGACCCGTTCTGTTTTATGGAAAATGAGATTATCACGAATTGGCGAATCCCTGAGCCTTGAGCTCAACATGGTGGTTGTCACCTGTCACAATATGGCATCCAGCAGATTCCTCTTTGACATATCCAATAATGGAGACATTGTCAACCTTCTTGATCTTCTCGAAATCCGACTGTTTTATGGTGAACATCAGCTCATAGTCGTCACCGCCGTTGAGGGCGGCCACCGTGTGTACAATATCCAAGTCCTTCAGCGTCAAGAAAGTGAGCTCTGTCATGGGGAGTTTCTCTTCAAAGATGTCGCATCCGCAACGGGAGGCACGGCAGATCTGCATCACGGCGGCGGCGATGCCGTCGGACACGTTGGCCATGGCGGTAGGCAGTACATCTTCGCGGCGCAGGGCCTCCACGATGTCCAAGCGCGGCTCGGGCTTGAGCTGCCTGCGCAGCAGGTAGTCCTTGCCCGTAAAGTCGGGTTGCACGGTGGGGTTGGCCTCGAACACCTTCTTCTCACGTTCCAGCAACAGCAAGCCCGTGTAGGCGGCAGCAAAGTCGCCGGAGACACAGACAAGCTCGTTCTCCTTGGCGCCGCCGCGCGTAACCAGGCGCGCCGGCTCGCACTCACCCAAGGCCGTGACGGCAATCACCAGGTCCTTGCGGGAGGTGGAGACGTCCAAGCCTACAACATCCACATGCGCGGTCTCGCAGCAGGCCCGCATGCCATCCAGCAGCTCCTGCACCGCCTTCAGGTCAAAGCGGTTGGAGATGCAGATGTTGACCGACAGTTGCGTGGGCACGGCATTCATGCCCAACAGGTCGGAAATGGCCACCGTGACCACCTTGTAGCCGAGATGGCACAAGGGCACGTATGTGAGGTCGAAATGGACGTTTTCCAAGAAAACGCGCGAGGTGGAGACGACATTCTCCTCCGTGGGGTCAATGACTGCGGCATCGTCACCGACACCGATCACCGTCGAGGCGTTTTCCACCGGAAAAAGTTTGGCCAGCTCTGCAATCAGGTCGTACTTGCCCAATTGAGGCGCTGATTTTGAGGTCAGGTTATCTTCCATGATGGGTTCAAATTGTTTCTAATAGGTGGTCAAACGAGGTCGGCAAACTGGGCGCCCACCAAAGCGGCCAGCCGCATGGGGGAAAGTTCCACTTGGAAGCCCACCTTGCCGGCACTGCAACAGATGGTATCATACAGGGTGGCGCTCTCCTCGATGAAGGTCGGAAACGGCTTCTTCATTCCCACGGGCGAACAGCCGCCGTGGATGTAACCCGTCAAGGGCAACAGTTCCTTCTGCTTGATCATCTGGATGCTCTTCACCCCGGCAGCCTTGGCAGCCTTCTTCAGGTCAAGAGTCGCACAAACCGGAATCACAAAAACATAGTGACCGCCATCGTTGCCCACTGTGACAAGGGTCTTGAAGACCCGCATCGGATCCTCGCCCAAAAGACGAGCAATGGTCTCCCCGTCCGTCATAGTGTTGTCATACTCATGCGGAGTAAAAGGGATGCCCTGCTGGGTCAAGACACGCATCACATTCGTTTTTTCCATTTTATTCTCAAAAAAAGCCAGGTCTGCACCTCTCTTTGCGACACATTCCTGGCTATTCGACAAGTTTCAGCGGAGATTTATCTGAGCCGGTCTGCCGCATGCACCAACGCCTCGTCCTTCTTGATGAACTTGTTGGCCATGTACAGACAAAGAGCCTCGATGGCAATCAGTACCACCAACAACACCTTGTGCGCAAACTGGAACTCATAGTTCGTCTGATTGACAGCAAAATATTTCTTGAAGATGACATCCGGGCAAACCCACAACATCAACATCAAGGTGATCAGATAGACAATCATGGTGATAGAGACAATGCGCATTTGCCGGATTCTGTTCTTGTAAGAAAACAGTGCCCATGCGGACAGGCCTGCACATAAGACGAGGCAAAGCGCCACATAATATAGCCGTATCACAGCATGTCCTTCCGGGTAGTTATATTTCAGGACAAGAGAGTTGAAGACATACTGACTGTCTTGGGTATTCACAAATCCGATGGGAATGAAAAGCAGCACGATTGGTATGATGGCTGCCACGAGCAAAAAAAGAGACTGGATTCTCTGAATCATATTGCAAAAATGAGATTTGATTACTAATTAATGAAAATGGTTGATGATTTCTTAAAAAAACTCTACTGGAAAGTCTTGTTCAACGTAATGGTCGGCAACTTGATGCTGTTTTCGCTGGTGCCTGCATACGGGGTAAGACGGACTTTAACATTGGATTCCTTGCCATTGCCGTAATCGGTGAGATTCCTGGCAAAGTTGACCACATCGCCCACCTGTCCGTTTTTGAAGATGCTGATCAGATCAGCCTTGATGGGCACCGGCACCTTCAGCGTTGAGTTCGGATGAATCGTGTAGGTGTGGTTCTTGTTCTGTCCAGAAGCGATCGGGGAGCTGTCCAACAACAGATCATAGTCAAAGGCGAAGAGTTTGGCGATGTTCTGGGTCTCGTTCTTGACATTCACATTGACATTGGCGGAGATGGCAAAATCCTTGTTCAGGATGGCGGTGGCGGCCTTCTGCAAATGAGACATGGAGAGGTCGGAGACGCTGCGGATGTTGCTGAGGTTGATGCCAGCCCACGTCACATCCGTGATGTTGGCCAAGTTAAACTTGCAGTTCACGAGGTTCACAATTTGTGTCAAAGCGGCACACCCTGCAAACAAGAAGGTGGCACAAGCCATCAGAACGATGGCGGTTTTCTTCAAAGTTTTCATCTTTCTAAAATTTTGAGGATTATGATTGCACTTGGCCATCCTTCAGAATGATTTTACGATCGGAGAGGGTGGCAAGTTCTTCGTTATGGGTGACTATGATAAAGGTCTGGTGAAACTGGTCGCGAAGGTCGAAGAAGAGCTGGTGGAGTTTCTTGGCATTGTCGGTGTCGAGGTTGCCGGAGGGCTCGTCGGCGAGGATGAGTTCCGGGTTGTTCATCAGGGCGCGGGCCACAGCCACGCGCTGCTGCTCGCCGCCGGAGAGCTGAGAGGGCTTGTGCTCGGCGCGCTCCTTGAGCTTCAGGAAGTCAAGCAGCTCGTGAGCCCGCACCAACGCCTCTTTCCTACCCTTTCCCGCAATCATGGCTGGCAGAGCCACATTTTCCGCCGCCGTGAACTCCGGCAGCAGATGGTGGAACTGATAGACGAAGCCGATATGGCGGTTGCGGAACTCCGACAGCTGGTCGTCTCCAAGCTTGCCTAAATGCGCGCCGTCGATGACGATCTCTCCCTTGTCGGGACGGTCGAGCGTGCCTATGAGATGCAACAAGGTGGACTTGCCGGCCCCGGAAGGGCCGACAATCGTGACCACCTTGGAGTTCTCGATCGTGAGGTTGATGCCACGCAGCACTTGCAGGGCACCATAGCTCTTTTCGACGCCGCGAATCTCGATCATTACTTCTTGATTTCCTTGGCGAGACGCGCGGTCAGCAGGGGCACCACCTTGTTGAGGTCGCACACAATGCCGAGGTCGGCCACGCCGAAGATGGGCGCAAATTTGTCTTTGTTGACGGCAATGATGAGGTCAGATTCCTCCATGCCGGCCAGATGCTGGATGGCACCGGAGATACCCAAGGCCAGGTAAAGGTCGGGGCGGACGGTCTTGCCCGTCTGGCCCACCTGACGGTCGTGGTCCATGATACCGGCGTCAACCATGGCGCGGGATGAGGCGACTTCACCGTTGGGGAATGTCTCCGCCAGGCAGTGCAGCTTGTCGAAACCTTCCTTGCAACCCACGCCACGACCACCGGAGACCAGGATCTTAGCCTCGGTGATGTCCAGCTTGCCCTTGTCATCCTTCACGTTCTCAATGAGGCGCACCTTGAACTTGGAGGCGTCGAAGGCTGGCTTGAAGTCGATGATTTCACCCTTGCGGGAAGCGTCGCGGCTGATACGCTGCATGACGCCCGGACGCACGGTGCTCATCTGGGGGCGGTGGTTGGTACACATGATGGTGGCCATCAGGTTGCCGCCGAAGGCGGGACGGGTCATCATCAGCTCACCCTCCTCGGAAATTTCCAGGCGGGTGCAGTCGGCGGTGAGGCCGGTGTTGAGATGGCAGGCCAGGCGCGGGGCCAGGTCGCGGCCGATAGTGGTGGCCCCAATCATCAGGATGCTGGGGTTGTATTTCATCACCACCTGATGGATGGCTTGGGCGTATTGCTCGGTCAGGTAGTCCTTCAGTTCGGGCTCGTCGATGCAGATCACCTCGTCGGCGCCGTATTCGATGAGCATCTGGGCCTGGTTACGGATTCCTTGGCCAGCCAGGATAGCGACGACCTTCTCTTTCAGGACGCCAGCCAGCTCATGGGCCTTGCCTAACAATTCCAACGCCACGTTTTGAACGACGCCCTCGCGCTGTTCTGCAAATACAAATATGTTTTTATAATCAGATTTTTCCATAGTGCGATCGTTCTTTTAGATGATGAATTTTTCTTTCAATTTGCTGACAATGAGTTCGACGGCCTCTTCGGCATCGACTTCGTAAACCTGACCGGCGGTTTTCTGCGGCTTGGTGAAGGACTTCTTCACGCGCGTAGGGGAGCCGGAAAGGCCGAGGCGGGACTGGTCCACGTCGATCTGGTCGGCGTTCCAGACTTCCACTTCGCGGTCAAAGGCTTCCATGATGCCCTTGACACTCATGTAGCGGGGCTGGTTGGCGGTGGCCAGGACGGTGAGCACGCAGGGAGCCTCCACTTCGAGGATCTGGTGACCTTCCTCCGTCTCTTTGGTCACGGTGCAGAGCATGCCGTCAACCTTGAGGTCGGTGACGTAGGTCACTTGGGGCAGGTCGAGGTGCTGGGCCAGGGAGACGGGCACCTGGGCGGTGTCGCCGTCGATAGCCTGGCGGCCGCAGATGATGAGGTCGTAGTCGAGAGTCTTGAGTGCGCCGGCGAGGGCGTAGGAGGTAGCCAAGGTGTCAGCACCCGCGAAGCGGCGGTCGCTGAGGATGATGGCGCGGTCGGCGCCCATGGCGAAGGCCTCGCGGCAGATGGCGTCGGCTTGCGGGGGACCCATCGTGATGACGGTCACATGCGCGCCAAGCTGGTCTTTCAGGCGAAGGGCCATCTCAAGGCCACCCTTGTCGTCAGGGTTCATGATGGAGGGCACACCGTCGCGAATCAGGGTTCCCGTCACCGGGTTGATTTTGATTACGTTCGTGTTCGGAACTTGTTTTATGCAAACTATAATTTTCATAGCAGTAATTTTCTTGAATTATTTGAACAACTTGCCGGCGATGACCATGCGTTGCACCTCGGAGGTGCCTTCGTAGATCTCAGTGATCTTAGCATCGCGCATCATTCTTTCGATTTCATATTCGCGGGTGTAGCCATAGCCGCCGTGGAACTGGAGGCACTTGGTGGTCACCTCCATGGCGGTCTCGGCTGCGAACAGCTTGGCCATGGCGGCATCCACGGAATACGGAAGGTGCATGTCCTTCTTGTAGGCGGCCTGACGCACGAGCAGGCGGGCAGCCTGCACGCGGGTCTCGAGGTTGGCCATTTGGAACTGCGTGTTCTGGAAGGCGCTGATGGCCTTGCCGAACTGCTTGCGCTCCTTGGTGTATTTGACGGTCACATCCATAGCGCCCTGGGCGATGCCGAGGGCCTGGGAGGCGATGCCGATACGGCCGCCGTCGAGCGTCATCATAGCGATCTTGAAGCCCTTGCCGAGCTCGCCCAGAAGGTTGGCTTTGGGAATGCGGCAGTTTTCGAAAATCAGCTCGCAAGTGGCGGAGCCGCGGATACCCAATTTCTTCTCCTTCTTGCCGATGGAGAATCCCGGGGTGTCCTTCTCCACGATGAAGGCGCTGATGCCCTTGGTGCCGAGCGACTTGTCGGTCATGGCCATAATCACATAGACGTGGGCGTAGCCGGCGTTGGTGATGAAAATCTTGCTGCCGTTGAGCACCCACTCCTCGCCGTCGAGGACAGCGGTGGTCTGCTGCATGGCGGCATCAGTGCCGGCGTTGGGCTCAGTCAGACCGAAAGCGCCGATCCACTCGCCGGAGGCAAGCTTGGGCAGGTATTTCTGTTTCTGTTCCTCCGTGCCGAACTCCAAAATCGGGTTCATACAGAGGGAGGTATGTGCAGACACGATCACGCCGGTGGTGGCGCACACGCGGGAGAGCTCCTCAACCGCCATGATGTACATCTGGTTGGTGCCGCCCTGACCGCCGTATTCCACGGGGATGGGGATGCCCATGATGCCGATCTTGGCCATCTTCTCCACGGACTCCATCGGGAAGCGTTCCTGTTCGTCAACTTCAGCTGCCAACGGCTTGATCTCGTTCTCAGCGAACTCGCGAATCATCTGCAAGAAAAGTTCTTCTCTTTTGTTTAAGCTAAAATCCATTGTTGTGTGTTTATTCGTTTACTGTTTATTGTAGATAGTGAGCAGTGAACAGTGAGCAGTGAACAGTAAAATGACCAAAGAGGGAAATGTTACCTAATATTTCTGATCACTGATCACTAATCACTGATCACTTGAAAATCATCACTGATCACTTAAAACTCATCACTAATCAAGTTGCATCGGTTTGAGGTCCGGGGAGATGATGAGGGTGGCCTCGGTGGCGGCCTTCACATCGTCAACGGTGAACTCAGGGTTGATCTCTGTGAGAACAAGACCCTCCTTGGTGACCTTGATGACACCCATCTCGGTGACGATGAGGCTGACGGCGTTCTTGGCGGTCAGCGGCAGGTTGCAGGAGTGCAGGATCTTGGGGTTGCCCTTCTGGGTGTGCTCCATTGCCACGATGACAGTCTTGGCCTGCATCAGGTCCATAGCGCCGCCCATACCGGCGACCAGTTTGCCGGGGACCATCCAGTTGGCGATGTCGCCGTTCTCGGCCACTTGCATAGCGCCGAGGATGGTCTTATCGACGTGACCGCCTCTGACCATACAGAAGGAGTCGGCGGAGCTGAAGGAGACGGCGCCGGGCTGTGCGGTGATGAAGCCGCCGCCGGAATTGATGAGGTTGGGGTCTTCCTCGCCTTCAGCGGGCGTGGGACCCATACCCAACATACCGTTCTCGGTTTGCAGAATCACGTGGACGTCACTGGGCAGATAGTTCGGCACCATCGTGGGCAAGCCGATACCCAAGTTGACAACGTCGCCGTCTTTCAATTCCTTGGCGACTCTTTTTGCAATGGTTTCTCTGATTTGAGCTTTATCCATATTCATTATATTTTAAAAAGTTATACTTAATTCTAGTACACCCGATAAGGGCGGGCAAAGATACAAAAAAAACAGTCCGATTCCATAACGTTTTCAACACTACCCGTGAAAATCAACTTCGAGTGTGGCGAGGAAGGTGATTAAGAATGAAGAATCAAGAATGATAAATGATGGAGGGTCAGTGGTTCCACTTTATTGTTAATTCTTCTTTTTCCTCTTTTGTTTAGCCAACTTTTTCACTGTATCAATCTCTTTGACAAGCTGTTCTGTAGTTGGGAGATATAGTTTGTATTCACTGGCGAGAATGGTTTTGTTGTCTTCTGGCAACGTCATTCTCACCAGCGTGTCGTTCTTTTGCGTGCAAAGCAAAATGCCTATGGTCGGATTCTCATCAGGCAATTTCTCAATGCGATCGTAATAGTTGACATACATCTGCAATTGTCCCAAGTTCTGATGGGTCAATTTGCCCGTTTTCGTCTCGATTATGACAAAACATCTCAATAGACGATTGTAAAATACGAGATCAACAAAGAATTCCTCTTCTTCAAGCATTATCCGTTTCTGGCGATCCACAAAAGAGAACCCTTTGCCCAGTTCGAGCATAAATTCCGTAAGATGAAATCGGATAGCATCCTCCAAATCTTTTTCATAGTAGCTTACTTTAGAGGGCAAACCTAAGAATTCCAACACCACGGGTTCCTTTATCACCTCAGTGGGATTCTCCGGGATCCTCTGTTTGCGGGCCACTGCCAAAACACTCTCCTTATCATTGCTCATAAGAAGACGTTCATAAAGCATTGAATTGATTTGCCGCTCCGTTTCACGTGCCGTCCACGCATTGTTGACCGATTCCAACTCATAATATTCCCGTTTGTTTGGATCCTCAATCTGAATCAACCTTCGATATTGGCTCCAGTTCAATTGCGAACGCACTGTGTTCGCAATCGGGTATGTCCTGTAAAACTGACGGCTTTGCTCTAATTGGCGCACGCTGAACCCACTTCCATATTCCGGCTTCAAGCGCTTCGAAAGGTTCTTGATGATGTACTTGCCATAGTCTGCACGCTCTTTCCCTTGCTGTTCTTCTTCGAAGATGCGCTTCCCCAAGTTCCAGTACATCTGCACACGACAGAAATCAACGCTTCGCACGGCATTGCTGCGAGCATTTTCGATTAGCTGACAAGCATCTTGATAAAGCAAGTCTATCGATTCATTTTTAACAAGTTTAGTTTCGTCTTTTTTCATCTCTGAATTTTATTATTTTTTTGCCAGCAAAATTACACAATCAAAGCAAAGGAATCAAGAGCGAAAATACACTCAATTCATTAAAAATCAAAATGATAAAAACTGACATTTTTCGATATAAAAGTTGCCGTTTTTGTAAAGAAAATTGCAAATTACAGAAAATGCACAAAACCACACATGTCCACAACTTATGTGGACCATCTGGAATTTTGGAAGATTTTGTACATAAGGGTGCATTTTCCGTTCTCCCCGTACCCCGCCGGCACCTACATCGTGAAAATCAACTTCGAGCGTGGCGAGGAAGGCAATTAAGAATTAAGAATGATGAATGATGAATGATGAATGACGTGTTGCGGAGTTTTTAATATTCTGCATATCCGTTTGATATTCCGTTAGTTGTAATCCGATATAAATATTTTAGCGTGCAAATCTCACTGAAAGGGATAATTTTGTGCGAAGATGGCATCAAATAATTTGCAACATCAACCCTCATTTTTTCGTTTCTCCTATACGCAAACTAAAAAAATAAAATATGAAGAAACAAATACTATTTCTTTTTGCAACCCTTTCCACTCTTTTCATCACCCTCACTGCCTCCGCCCAAGGCGAGTGGAAATGGGCGAACTATTGGAGTGGGAGTGGGGGATCCTCTAATAGTTACTATAACCGTATCGTTCAAGCGGCTTTCGATGAGGCTGGGAACATATATGTCTTTGGAGAGATTGGGGGGCAGCCGACTTTCAATGGTCAAACTTTGCAGTTTACCAGCTATCCTTATGCGTTTAACATAGGCAAACGGTCAAGTATGCTGGCTAAATTTGACACCCTCGGCAATATGTTATGGTATAAGATGGTGAAATCCAGTGACCAAATTATTTGTTTCTCACATTGGATGGAAGTGAGAGATAACAAAGTTTATATTTCAGGGAATTTGTCTTTGGAATATGTAGATTACAATGCTACTGTTAACAATGTTTGGCTATACTATTTTGACACTTTGATTACTGGGCCGCAAGTCCACGAAATACCTGTTGAACAGCGGATACCGCCATTCAAAACTGGCAGGTATACCTATTTTGCCACATTTGATTTGGATGGTAATCTACTTGACAACCATTTTGTTACAACTTTGTCAAGAAAAATCTCAACAGGCGGGGTGCGCGGAGAATATGGGTTGTGCAATCCGGTGGTTACATATGCTCCTTTTCATATAGATAGGAATGGCAACACTTATGTGTACACAAACTTCCAATATGAGGGGTACGAAAGCGACCCATACACTATAATAGTGGATGGGGATACAAGCAAAACGTATGATGTGTATTTGCCGGGAAACGTACAATCTCTAGATGGTAGTTTTTTTAACGGTATGATGTATAAATTCTCACCAGACTGGGAACTGCTGTACGCCAGGCCGATGGTGGACCACACAGAAGGCATCGCCACCTCTTGGGAATTGTTGCACGACAGTATCAACCCTCATTTTCAATTTTATATACATGGCTTATCTGTTGATGAAAATGACAATATGTATGTTTCGGGACAACTGTCGTTGGATCTTTTTGGTAACTATGGCGGCGACTTGCACCAATATCCGGTTCGCATATACTGGGACAGTACGAAGTGTTGTAGTATGTGTGATATTACCTCTACTTTTCAAATGGGCTTTGTTGTTAAATATGACATCACAGGGAAGGTGCTATGGTGCAATCAGACTTTCACCCGGGGGAATCATTATCAGGCTGCATACGCTGCTTTTGCCGGATCCTTTGTGTATGACGGATCTGTCTATGTCAATGGACAAGGAGGGGTGTTCAATGAAGGACAAAACGGACTTGTCTATTTTGACGATGAGAGCCATCCGTTGCAACGGTATCAGCAAAGTACGTCCAACCAGACATTTTTTGTCCGCTATGATGCACAAACGGGCTGTTATATCAGTCACGGTGTTTTCCCTGCTGAAAATGTTTTATGTGGAAATTTCCCAACAGCTTTAAATAACAGAGTATTTGCATACGCTTATACCCATAGCCCCAATAATGCCGATAAGATATCTCAGTGGACAAACGATGGAGTGTTCATCCAGGCAATAGAGTTTAATGTCTATGATCAAAGAAAATATACCTCTGTTTTAGCCAATAATCAAGGAAATCTTCTTTTCAGCTGTGGTGCAACTTCTCCTATTGTTTTTTCCAATAGTGTTTCTGCGAGTTGCCCATCAGGACAATCTTCAGCGGTGTTCGCCCTCTACCACAACCCTGAATTTGCTACGCCCTTCGTCCCCGACGACTCCGTGGGCATCGAGGATTACCTTAACAGGCGCGAGCGCGAGATTTACTTCTCCCCCAATCCCACAGACGGCAAATCCTATGTGTATGGCTATATGTATGGCTACAAGAACATCGAACTGTTCGATATGCAGGGCCGGAAACTGGGGGTCCTCTTCGAGGCGAAGGATTTTGCCATGCCCTACATAGACCTCTCCCCCTTTCCCGCCGGCACGTACCTCGTGAAAATCAACTTCGAGCGAGGGGTGAGCGTGGTGAGGAAGGTGGTGAAGAATTAAGAATTAAGAATTAAAAATTAAAAATGAAGAATGACAAAGCCAAGGAACGAGCCCGACCTGCCACAACCCCGTTAGGGGTTGCATATCAATACGTTACAATATGATAAACTGTCTCAATGAATCCCCTATCGGGGATTTCGGAACTCGCGTGGGCACCCGTTTTCTACAGAGATGTGTCCCCTAACGGGGACGGGCGGAAGGCGCTGCCGCCACACATATCGCGCACGTGCAGACCAAGGCGGGAATCAGCGATGTGAAATTTGTGGTGGTTAGGAGGTAGCGGTTATGCCTTGACGAGTTTGTAACATTTTCACCTTTTAGTGCATCTATCCGTAAAAAAATATAATGTCATGAAAAGAACGCTATTCATTTGTCTTTCCCTATTGATTGCCAGCTTATTGTCAGCACAATCTGTTGTCGTTACCGTGGGCACAGAAACGTCCAACGGCTACTACGCCCCCTTCAATTCCTACTATCATCACTCCTGGAACCAGTGCATCTACAACGCATCGGAAATCGGTGTATCCGGTGATATCACCTCCATCGCCTGGCATTGCGCGAACAACCAAAGTTCCCTGCAATGCAACAACATCACCATCTATATGGGCACCATCACTGACACCGCCCACACCCTCAGCACGGACTGGCTGCCGATGGACTCCCTCACGATGGTGTATCAGGGCCAGAATGTCATCATCGGCAACCAAACCGGATGGAAGACCTTTTATCTGAACACGCCATTCCACTACGACGGCACCCGCAACCTCGTGGTGGTCGTCTCCAAAACAGCCGACGACTACTCCGCGCAACGATGGAGTTTCACCAGCAAGTACAACGCCTGCCTCTACCGTCAGAGCGACAACGACCCCACGTTCGCTTCCCATCCGGGAACAAACGACGGCACTCTGTACTATGCCCGCGCCAACATACAGTTGGGCATCGACACACTGCCCGGCAACTGCCTCCGGCCCGAGAACCTGACCGCAACCAACATCACCAACCACAGCGCGGACATCACCTGGCTCAATATGGGCAACGAGACTTCCTGGCAGGTAGTCTGCTTGCCGCAAGGCACTATGATAACGCCCTACGTTTACACCACGACCGTGACAACCACCGCCTACACCCTCAACAACCTCTTCCCGAATACGGGTTATGACTTTTATGTCAGGGCTGTGTGCGGCACCAACGACTATAGCACCTGGAACTCCATCCCCATCCACACCTTGAGCGACGACGTGGCAAACGTCCCCTATTTCTGCGATTTCGAGGACACGGCGGAGGTCAACCGCTGGGTGCTGAACCCCAACCCCGGCACCAATGACTGGGCCATCGGCAGCGCCACGCACGAGGGTCCCGGCACCGGGCATTCGATGTACATCTCCAACGACAATGGCGCGACCAACTTCTACGACGGCAACAGCGAGAGCAGCAGCTGGGCCTATCGCGACCTCGAGCTGCCCGCCGCCGCCCAATATGTCATCTCCTTCGATTGGAAAGGCATCGGGAGCTACAGTTCCAGCCCCACGGACTATATGCAGGTCTTCATCGGCGACCCGACCTCCATCCCGGCCAGCAACGGCCTGCCGACCGGCCTCCATTCCATCGGCGGCTTCTTCTACGCACAAAACTCCTGGCAACATTTCGAGGGCACCGTGGACTCCTCGTTTGCCGGCACCAAAAGACTCTATTTCCGCTGGGTAAACAACAGTTATTCCGCAAGCAACCCGCCGGCGGCCGTGGACAATGTGATGGTCACGAACACGAGCTGCGGCGCCCCGTACAACCTGACCTTGGACACGGTCACGGCCAACTCGGCGACTCTCTCGTGGCAATCCTTCTCCACGAGCGACTCCCTCTGGGTAATCCGGTACGGCACGTTCGGCACCGACCCCGACTCTATGGCCACCCAACAGGCCACGACAACTTCCTACACCATAACGGGGCTTACTGCGTCGCAAGCCTATGAATGCTATGTAACCTCCTCCTGCGGCGGCGCACAGCGGCACATCACGTTCAAGACCGATTGCGGGGCCATCACTCAGTTGCCCGTCCGCACAGGTTTTGAAAGCGACACATTATACACCACCCCCTACTGCTGGCATGCGCTCACCACGGAAAACACCAATTGCTATGTTACTACCACCGAACCCTACGAGGGCAACACCTCGCTCTTCATACCCAACGACTGCTACGCTTCTCTGCCCGTCATCGGCGGCAACCTGGCTATGAACAACCTGCAGATCGGGGGCTGGATCCGTTCTTCAAGCTCGTCCACTCCCACACAGCTCATCGTCGGCATAATGAGTGACCCGAACGACTACAGCACCTTTGTCGCCGTTGACACGGTGAACCTCACCAACTCATTCCAGTTCTTTGAGGTCAACACAGCCAACTACACGGGCTACGGCCATTACCTGGCGCTGAACGCATCCGGGTATTCCTGTTATCTTGACAATGTGGAACTGAGCACGATTCCGCCGTGTCTCCGTCCGATGGACGTGACCGTGGACAGCACCACGCTGAGCTCGGTCTATCTCTCCTGGACGGAAGTCGGCACGGCCACGGCCTGGCGCGTCACCTACGGTCCGCAGGGCTTCACCCCCGGAGGGGCCAACAGCAGCACAGTAACGGCATCATCCACCCACATAGTTATCCCCAACATCCCCGCTGCCATCCCCTACGACTTCTACGTGCAAGCCGACTGCGGCGGCCAATACAGCCTGTACTCAGTTCCCGCCACCGGCGCCACCGGAGGGTTCAATATGCCCACGACAGGTACTGTTACGCTGAACACTTGCAGCGCCATCCTCTATGATGACGGCGGTGTCAATGGAGATTACTCCATCAACTGCAACGCCACCGTCGTTCTCCAGCCCAGCAGTCCCAACAGCGTGATGACCATTTCCGGCACTATCAATCTTGAAAACAACTACGACTTTATATATGTATATGAAGGAACCAGTGCCACCGGGACTCCGCTCTACACGGGAACTGGCACGACCGTTATGCCCACCATCGTCTCCGCTTCCGGCCCGCTGACAGTCAAGTTCACGTCCGACTACGCTATCGTCAAATCGGGTTTCGAGTTGACTGTCCAATGCCAGCAGGCCCCGAGCTGCGCCACACCGTCCAACATGCGCATCATCGCAACGGAATCCAACAGCCTGACGCTCACCTGGACGGAGAATGGCACCGCCACACAGTGGGACGTCTATTACGGAATGCAGATGAACAGTTTCACACCTGATTTGAACTACCCCAATATGACGGTCACCACGGACACCATCACCGTCACTGGATTATGGGTGGGCACCACCTACGACTTCTATGTGCGGGCCAACTGCGGGGTCAACACCAGCGCGCTCTCCAGCGTCTTCTCCGCCGTCCCGGGCCGTGTCTTTATGCCGCATACCGGCACAACCTCTATGGTGATGTGCTCTGGCGAGATCTTCGACGACGGCGGGTTCACCGGCAACTACTCCAGCAACTGCAATGGCACTGTGATTGTCTATCCCAGCACCCCAGGTGCCGCGGCCAGCCTGAGTGGAGATTACCGGATGGCGTATGGCGACACTTTACGTATTTTCGACGGCGCGGGAACCAGCGGCAATATGCTCTTTCACCAATACGGCAATATGTCCTCCTACCAAAATCTGCCCAGCACCGTTTCCACGACGGGGCCGCTGACCATCCAGTTGAAATCCGACAACGGAACAACCGCGGCTGGATTCCATTTCTCTGTATCCTGCGTCACCTGCATTCCGCCTATTCCTGCCGTTGACCACTTGGACAGCACATTCGTCAGCCTCCATTGGAGCGACCTCGGCGGAGCGCAGACCGAATGGGAAATCGCTTACGGTCCAACAGGTTTCAACGTTAACAACGCCACGCCCATCATTGTGACGACCAACTCCCCCACATTGACCGGCCTGACGCCCGATATGGTTTACGACTGCTACGTGCGCACCCGCTGCGGTGCCTCGGATCACAGCACATGGGGGATGGTGACATTCCACACAATGCCGGCCTCTCCTGCGCACATACCCTATTTTTGCGACTTCGAGGATTCCGTGATAAACAATGCGTGGATAATCGCCACCCACGGTCCTAATGAATGGTTCATCGGGAACACGGTCAACCAGGATATGAACGGCAGCAACTGCCTGTACATATCCAACGACGCGGGCGCCCACAACGAGTACAATATCAACTTCGCGGGGGTGAGCTGGGCATATCGCGACATCTATTTCGATCCCGCCACGGAATACACCCTGTCGTTCGACTGGCGCGCTATGGGAGGCAACAACGCCTACCTGTCCGTCTATCTCGGCGACCCCGAGACCGTTGACCTTACGTACCCTTACGACAATCCGGCCAACTCCACCACATTGTTCGCCAAGCTGTACGGCCAAAGTTCGTGGCAAACCGCCACCTACACGCTGAACTCCTCTTGGGCGGGCACCACCAAGCGGCTCTATTTCCGATGGGTTGGCGGCGACCCCAACGGGCAAAACCCGCCAGCCGCCATCGACAACCTTTCCATCTTCACCGAGACCTGCGGACAGCCCCAGCAGGTGACGGCCTCCAACATCACCAGCACCACCGCGCACATCGCCTGGACGCCCGCCGACAGTCTTGACACCGCCTGGGCCGTTGTGTACGGTCCTGTCGGTATCGACCCCGACGCACTGGTCCCGACCATTGTACACACTCCCGAGTTCGACATCTCGGGACTGAGCCCGATGATACGCTATGAAGTCTATGTGCGGACCCAATGCGATGCAGGACAGCACTCCGTATGGTCCGTGGTGTGCCCGTTCAACGCAGCCTGCGGGCCGATGGACCTGCCCTACTCCGACGACTTCTCCCTGTATCCGTCCAACGTCTATTTTCCGGAGTGCTGGCACATCCTCACCAATTATTCGAGCAATCCCAACATTTTCCACTCATCAGCGGCTCAATATCTGATGGTGCCGGGCAACAACAACTCCTACTGTTTTGTCATCCTTCCGGAAGTCTCCAGCCTGTACGCCTCCAACAACTTGTATGTGGAATACAGTATGCGCACGGGCAACGTGCAGAACTATATGGAGATCGGTATGATGACCGACTTCACCGATGCCTCCACCTTTGTGTCTATGGACACGTTGATCAACACCACCGACACCGCTTTCGAATCAAGCTACACCAGTTTTGCCTCCTACACCGGCAACGGGCGTTATATCGCCTTCAAATGTGTATTCCCGGCATCGGGCTTCTTACGGCTGGATGACATCTACGTCGGGTTCCTCCACGACCCCTACGACACCTGCCCCACGCCCCGGAACCTCACGGCACAGAACCTGTCGGCCACCAGCACGAAGCTGACATGGACGCAGGATATGACACTTGTCCAAGGCTGGGAGGTCCATTACCGCAGCATGGGCGATACCGCATGGACAATCGTCCCCGCCACGAGCACGAATTACATCCTCACGGGACTGACTGAGAGTGAAACATACGAGGCCTTCGTCACCGCACACTGCCTCTACGGGCTGGTCAGTCTCGCCTCCGACACCATCACGTTCACGCCTGTGGGCATTGACGTCCATAATGAAAGCAGCATCCTCCTCTACCCCAACCCGACCAACGGCCGGATCCGGGTGCAGAGTCATGGCAACGGCATCCGCAGCGTGTCCGTATATGACATGACGGGACGTCTTGTCATTCCCTCTGCGACGGGCGCGCGACAAGACGAGAAGACCGTCATATTAGACGCATCGTGGCTGCCCGCCGGCATCTATTTCGCCAAGATTCTATTGGAAGATAATGTATGGGTAACCAAACGATTTGTCAAACAATAAAATATCGTAGAGACACGGCGCGGGAGAACGTTGAGACGAGGTTGTGCGTTGCTCGCCGTGAAACGGATGCAGGGTTCGACGAGCCCGCGTGAGGGATTGAAGTGGAAATGATTTTGGTGGGAATGCGTTCCCTGGCGAGACGGAGGTTCCGCTTGACGCTTCGCGTCTCGCGGAATGGTGGTGGGCTTTAAACCAAAATCATTGGAACGGAAAGCCCGACGGCGCGGCGGCATTTGATAGTGTGCGCGAATGTGGCATGATTTCCGCCGCCGCGCCGGCACGCCCAAATAAAAAAAAGCACAGAACCCTGATTTATAATTCCCTTTTTTGGGGCAATCGGATTTAAAGTGTATCTTTGCGCCCATTATTTCAAGATCTACAAATTGTAAAAAAATGGACACCTACATACACCGAGTACAATACTACGAAACCGACAAGATGGGCGTGACACATCACTCCAACTATGTACGCTGGATGGAGGAGGCGCGCGTTGATTTCCTCGACAAGATCGGCTTCGGCTACCGCAAGCTGGAGGAAGACGGCATCATCTCGCCCGTACTCGCCGTGGAATGCGAGTTCAAGAATCCCACTGTTTTCGCCGACAGTGTGGAAATAGAGGTGAAGGTGAGCGAATTCCGGGGCGTACGGCTCACCATTGAATATGTGATGCGCAAGCTGCCGGGCGGCGAACTTGTGCTGAAAGGGCGCACACGCCATTGCTTCGTCGATTCCGCCGGCCGTCCCATCATCCTCGACCACAGTTTCCCTGAATTTTCCCAGAAGCTGAAAGAACTGATGGAGGAGAATGACTCTAAATGAACATTGAATATTGATTTTAATCCTCGTTTTCAACTTAAGAGATTTATTGAATAGAAAAAAGGAGAGATGCGGGTTAAAATCTCATTTTTTTTATGTATGTTTGCAACCTCTTTTTAAAAACGATAAAATACTGATAGTATGCCAAGTAGAAGAAAAGAATTGTTTCCCAACGTTACCGATGCTGAATGGAACGATTGGAGATGGCAGGTCCGCAACAGAGTCGAGACCCTCGAAGAACTGAAAAAATATATCGACCTCACTCCCGAAGAGGAGGAAGGCGTGAAGAAGTCGCTTCAGACACTGCGCATGGCCATCACGCCGTACTACCTGAGCTTGATTGACCCGAACAACCCGAAGTGCCCGATTCGCCGCCAGGCTATCCCGACCGGCGCCGAGGTGCACCAGTCGCCGGCCGACCTGCTCGACCCGCTGCACGAGGATGAGGACTCCCCGGTTCCGGGCCTCACCCACCGCTATCCCGACAGAGTGCTGTTCCTCATCACGGATATGTGCTCTATGTACTGCCGTCACTGCACCCGCAGACGTTTCGCCGGCCAGCACGACTGTGAGTCCACGCAGGACCGCATCCAGGCCGCCATCGACTACATCGCCCGCACCCCGCAAGTGCGCGACGTGCTGCTCTCCGGCGGCGACGCCTTGATGGTGGGCGACAAGATGCTCGAATCCATCATCCAACGCCTGCGCGCCATCCCGCATGTGGAGATCATCCGCTTGGGCTCACGCACCCCTGTGGTTTGCCCGCAGCGCATCACCGATGACTTGGTGAACATGTTGAAGAAATATCATCCCATTTGGCTCAACACTCACTTCAACCACCCCAATGAGGTGACGGATGAGTCTATGGCCGCTTGTGCACGTCTTGCTGACGCCGGCATCCCGCTCGGCAACCAGACCGTGCTGTTGCGCGGCGTGAACGACGACACCGAGATTATGAAGCAGCTCGTGCACGATCTCGTGCGTATGCGCGTGCGTCCGTACTACATCTACCAATGCGACCTCTCTATGGGTCTGGAGCATTTCCGCACGCCCGTCTCCAAGGGCATCGAGATCATCGAGAACCTGCGCGGACACACCTCCGGCTACTGCGTGCCGACCTTCGTGGTGGACGCTCCTGGCGGCGGCGGCAAGATTCCCGTCATGCCCCAGTACGTCATCTCCCAGAGCCCGCACAAGGTGATCCTCCGCAACTACGAAGGCGTCATCACCACCTACACCGAGCCCGAGGACTATCAGGAGAACACCTGCGGCCCGCTGCCCGACAAGAAGCACGTCGAAGGTGTGGCCTCCCTCCTCCACGGCGAACAGATGGCGTTGGAGCCCAACGAGCTGGCGAGAAAGAAACGCCACAGAAAATAGTGATCAGTGAATAGTGATCAGTGATTAGAAAAAAGGTACGGTAGTGATTCTGCCGTACCTTTTTTTATCTCTCTCTCCGTTCAATAACCTCCTTCAACCGATACCGGTCTCCTGTAGAGGTGCCAATGGAATTGATAAACTGGATATCATAGCCGGGCGTTTCATATCCCCAACGCTGGAAGTTTCCGTCTTTGTCAACCTTGCGTACCACTTGGTCGTTATATCGGACAATCAGATATTTGGCCAACTTATCCCACCTTTTCATCATCTTGTCAGCATAAGCGATGCTTTTCTTGTTGAGGTAGTCGCGACGGTCGGCGGGCGTCATCGTCTCAATGGCCTTCAGCACGCTGTCCTGATCGGCGAAGTAGTAGTCCTCCAACTCGCGCTGTGCCTTGCGGAGGTCTTCGATCATCATCGAATAGCGCGGATAGACCATGTTGGCGACCCAGTTGTTCATCCAGAAGGCCGATTCGAAGCTGAATTCCGTGCGGGGGTTGTTCTCGGGACGGAAGCAGTCTGGAACCTGCGTGATGCAGCAGTAGATCGGCACATAAGCCACCATGTCGGCGTCGTCGCAGTTGAACCAGGTGACGCCGCCCACGTCGTCTGGCAGCCATGAGCGCATCTGGCAGGTCATCGTGAAGCCGCTCTGCTGCGTGGCGATGGGCCTCTCTCGGAAGTAGCTCACGCCGGCGGTATCGCGGAAGTGCATCGGCAGCGGCCGGATAGGCATTCCCCACGGACCGGCGGTCATGTCAGCGGTCATGTCTAACGGCGTGTTCTCGAAATGGTCGCGCATGTCCTCCTGCAAATCCCGGAGCGACAGCGGCGCATCGGGCTTGATCCACAGCGGCAGATGGTCACACTTGTCGAAGTCGCCGTTAAGATACGGCAGGTACTTGTCCATCTCCGCCTCATCGTAGTGGTGCCGGAAGAAGCTCCACACGCGGGCATCGGCGTAGCGCACGTTCTCGAAATCGATGGGACAGTAAGCGTCGCGGAAGGAGAAGTCCGCATCCTTGCCGCTGAAGTATCCCTTCTCGCGGGCGAACTCGATCACATCGGCGGCATAGACGCACTCGACTTCGGGACGGGTGATGTATTGAAGGTGTTTGCTGCTAAGAGATTTGTGGGCTATTTTGGGCGAAAAATTTTTCGCTCCTACGGGTTCCTGCGGGAACTGGCGGATGCGGCTGAGGTTGGCGTGGGCGCAGATGCAGTCGTCGGGGATGCGCAGGGCGACCCAGACGGCGCCTTTCCTATCCTTCCCCTTGCCGATAATCTCCATGATCCACGCCTCGTTGGGGTCGCAGATGGTGATGCTCTCGCCGCTGCTGTTGTAGCCGTATTCTGCCACCAGCTCGGCTATGCACTTGATGGCCTCTCGGGCAGTGGAAGAGCGCTGCAGGGTGAGCCGCATCAGCGAGAAATAGTCGAGCAACCCTTCGTGGTTCTGCAGTTCCAGCCGTCCGTCGAAGGTGGTCTCCACGATAGTCACCTGCCGCTCGTTCATCAGCCCGACCACGTTATAGGTGTACTCCACCTGCTTCACGAACCGTCCTTCGTGCGTGGGTCCCCAACCGTGGATGGCGATTTGCTCGTCGGGCGCGTGTCGTCCGGCGGGACTGTAGAACAGCGATCCGGAGAAGCCGAAGCCGTCGCAGTTGTAGGTGCACATCACGCTGCCGTCGGCAGAGGCTTTCTTGCCGACAATCAAGTTAGTGCAGGCCACGGCAGAGAAGAGGGTTGCGGCAAGGAGGAGGAGGGTTGTGATGAGGGATTTCATATTGGTTTACGGTTTAGGGTTAGGGATTAAGGGTTAGGGTTAATACTTACAACTCCGCAATCATCTTATAAAACGAAGTTTGTTTGATGTAGGTGATGCATTCTTCTTTGACAAAGCCGCTTTCAACTTTGTTCGGAACAAAATAGAAAAACCAATAGTCTTCCGGCACTTCGATTTCCACATTCAAGAAAGAAATATAGTGATGCGTATTGGTATGAGTCTTCCCCTCGTTATCCACAAATTCAAACTTTTTCTCATACATTGCATTCATGGCTGTATCCAGTTCTTGGAGAAGCCCTTCCCTCCCCGACAACAGCTTTCGTACCTCTGCGAGAACTTTTGAAACATCTGTGAGACCGTCGAGGAAAACGGTTTGGAGGAGCTTTTCCAAAGCTTTGTCCGGCTGTCCTATGTGTTCGTAAATTTCAGCGTATCGCAAGGCGTTGGACACTTCGTTCCCTGCGTATGCATTGCCACAAAAATGGATATAGGGATACAACGTATCCGACAGCGCCAAATAGCGGAGCGCGGAATCCCACTTCTGCTGGATGGCATAACATTCGTAAGCCATATCGGCTCCCCGATGCCGGTAATTGGCGTAAGGGTCTGCCATAATGCCCCAATCTAGGGGATCCTTCTCGTCCGCCTCAACGGCCATCAGTTTCCGACAAGTCTTGATACACTTCCCGTACTGCTTTAACAGGAACTGGCAGTGTGCAGCATTATACAACGCTCTCGGATAGCCTTGGTCCTTCGGAAAATGTTTCACGAAGTATTGATAACCTTTCAACGCTTTGTCGTACTGTCTGGCATCATAATATCTGTTGGCCTCTTCGAAGTAGTCAACAGGCTTTTTTTGCGCAAGGGCTGTGACGGAAAGGAGCATCGCCAGCAAAAGCAACTGTAATTTCATCATTTTATGACACATTGTTAATCAGAATCGGTTTTTAAGAGGAATGCGTTACGGATCATCCGGCATTCAGCATTCATAATTCTACATTCTCAAGATGCACGCTAAGAACTTCACGTCTTTGCCGCTTTGGTTGGCGATGCTGTGGCGAGCGCCGTTGCCGGTGAACATCACGTCGCCGGCACGCATTATGGCGGTCCGGTCGTTGTCGGTGACTTCCGCCTCCCCTTCCAGGATGTAGTAGATCTCGGCATCCTCGATGTGCGGGTGCTCCTTGATCCGGCTGCCGGAAGGAAGGGTGATGATGTTGAACATCGAGGCTCGCTCCAGCATCTCCGCCGGTGTGAGGATGATGTCCTTGTTGATCCGGCCCTCAATGTTGCCGCTGTTTTCCACGGTCTCAACCCGGATGTCTTGCTTGTTTTTGATCATTGTTGGATAGTTTTGTGGTTTTACAAAAGATATTTATTACATCTGGAATGTGACCGGAATCTGCATAAAGGATCGGACAGGTACACCCTTATTCCTTGCGGGGATCCACTTTGGCATAGAGGAGATGACTCGCAGAACCTCCTTGTCGCACGGGAGAAACAGTGGGGTTTTGATTGTTGCATTGCTGATGCTCCCGTCTTTCTCAACCACAAACTCCACCACAACAGTACCGTTCACGCCGTGAGCCTTTGCGACTTCCGGATAATTCACCTCTTTGGCCAAATAGGCATTCAAGGCTTCCTGTCCACCTGGAAACTCAGGCATTTGTTCCGCGAGAT
>JAGCCZ010000040.1 GCA_017651425.1 Bacteroidales bacterium | reverse complement strand
GATAGTAAATAATGAGGGTTTGATTGGATATGCTACTACAGATGGACAAATAGTCATTGCTCCGCAATATAAATGCGCATACCCCTTTGTCAAAAATAAAGCCAAGGTAAGTTGTGATTGCATAATCATTAGTGAAGGCGACCATCATATATGGTATAGCGATAACTGGTTTTACATCCAAAAAAATGGTTCCGTTTTCGATTCAATGCAACCTAAAAAGAATAACGAAAACGAAAATGAAAGAGACTAATACATTTGTCAAGGCAATACGGTTTACACTTCTCACAGTTATGTTACTATTGGTTTCTCAACGGGTGAAATGTCAGCCATCAAATAATAATGCACTTTCTCCTCGTCAAATTGATTTTTCAACAATGATTGAACGTGCTAAATCATATTCTCCAGAGGACTTTACGTTCTCTGTCAGTGCGCCTTCACTCATTGCACAATCAGCAGATGGATGGGAAATTGCTTATTATGTTTTTGTTGATGACACACTTATTCGAGCTTATTGTTCTCAACCTGATGCTATAGAAAGCATCCCACAGTTGGTGGAATTACTGGACAATGATCAATACTGTTGGCAAGTCAATATCATACTTTATAATATAACTATGACGAATGCGATTGAATTTATGATATACAGACCGAATCGTGTTGAGGCTTGGATTAAGGAACGAAAAGACAAAGACATTTTTTATTGGGAAAAATTCATTCAAAGCAAGTTCTAACACTAATCTTCGCGCCATGAACCACACCATCACATACCCGCCAAAATTCTCCCGTCCCGCTATGGGGGGTTATCGGTACTTCTTCAACGGACAGGAGGCTGATAATGAGGTGTTTGGAGAAGGGGCTTTGCACGCCTTTGAGTACCGCATGCACGACACGCGTATCGGGAGGTTCTGGAGCGTGGACCCGCTGGCGGGGAAGTTCCCGTGGAACAGTGTGTATGCGTTTGCGGAGAACAGGGTTGTGGACGGGATGGAGTTGGAAGGGCTGGAAGTTGTGTTCAGCACGAAAGAATTTAATAGTGCTGGTGGTATCGCACAATATGGATGGAATTATGCACGAGGCGAAGGAAGAGCCTATGATGCTTTTGGGATTACATTTTTTCACTATTATTCCACATTTGAAATTTCAGACAAGGAATCCGTTGGGGGATTATTACTTGTTGGTGTAAAGAAACACTATGGTATTGACTTCGGCGCCAAGACTTTTAGTCAAGCATTTTCAAATGGTAGCATTACATCTTTGGATTTAGCACCAATTTGTAGAGGATCCGTTGAAGCAAGGGATCAGGATTGGTATTTTGGTGCAAGTGTGGGTGTTGGAATTGGTGCGGTGGCTACTACTACCGAGACCAAAATAAAGTCATCATTTTCTATAACATACGAAGAACAGACCCGTCTGCGAAAGCTAATTAATAATAAAGGATTAGAATATGATGACCTAAATCCTGATTTAGATGTATACCAAGTTGATGGGAAGAATTATCTAAAATACACACAGCATGGGAATTGGCTTCATCCTTTCAAAAAATTTGAAATTAAAACATCCATTAAAATGAATAATGTTGGTACTCCAACCAATCCTCAATGGGAAAGTGAGGATTATCAACAGGAAGTGAAGGACAACAAATCATAATAAATATGTGGCCTACAGACATAATAATAAAAAAACACCCTGTCCCGATGCTGCTGTTTTTCCTAATCGGTACATTTGTTGTCGGTCCCATTGTTGGAATCGCTATTGACAAAGAATGGTTCAAGCGTAAAGCCATTGAGGTGAAATACTGCTACAATTGGAACGGTGACACCATACGACCATATAGATTATACAGCAAAGGGAAACAAGTCAAGTGTATTGAGAAGGCGTATTGGATGTTAGCTTATTACTATACTCCTGAGTCTTTGTTCCATAATAAGAATAAGGATTATTTTATGTCGGATTTTCATGAGCAAGATTGGGTTTACAAGGTGGAGGTTTTGCAGTATAGCGAGGATTCTCTGTTATCAATAATTCGATACAAGTATCCCACGTCTGGTATTTATGGAGAAAAGGTCATCGTGGTTCCCACATTTGTTTTGCATGACACACTACCTGCTGGGTACGAGGCGGAGAATGAGGTGTATATGAAAGACATAAAACTTAAGAAACAGAAATAGTATTTGATTGTATGCCTGAATTTTTCAATTGCTTCTGATCATTGTCCTAAATTACTCCCCGTTGTCGCCAAACCACAACTTCATCATCACACGAACCCAAAAAATCCAATCTTTGCACCATTAACGCCATGAACCACACCGCCACATACCCGCCAAAATTCCTTCTTCCCGCTATGGGGGGATATCGGTACTTCTTCAACGGGCAGGAGGCTGATAATGAGGTGCTTGGGGAAGGGGTGAGTTTGACCGCTGAATTCTGGCAGTACGACACGAGGTTGGGCAGAAGATGGAACGTGGACCCCGTGTTCAAGGAGAACGAAAGTCCGTATGCGTGCTTTGCGGGTAACCCAGTGTGGTTTGCGGATCCGAGAGGAAAGGATGGACGCGTTACTTATACTGAGACTGAAAATGGAGGAGACATTGTTGTTGAAACAAAATTCTTCGTTTATGGCAAAGGTGCAGAAATAGCCGTAAAAAATGCGAAAGAACAGTTTGCCAAGTTAAATACATCTACTTCTGTTGTGATTGATGGAAAAACATACAATATCAGGCTGAATATCACATGGGAGGTTCGTCAAGAACTTGCAGACATGGACATTGAGAATATGGATTATGCCGATCTTCGATCAATAGAAGGGTATCAGGAAGGTGACAATTTTCTTCAAGTAGGTGTGCTTGAGGGAGGTGGAAAAGTCGGCTATTTAGGGCAAGGACAAAGGGGCGGCAACACAGCATATTCTTATGCGACTTCGGCTGATGCTGTACTCCATGAATCTTTCCACAATCTGGGATTTAAAGATACGTATTATCAAAAAGGATTCGAACGCGACGTGATGTCAAGAGGAGCACTTGCGGGACAAGAAATCAATCAAATTCATTACGAGGCTTTGATTCCTATTATTTTGCAAAACTATAATTACATCAAAGAACGTGTCATTGCCAATCAGACGTTGGGGACTAACTGGCCTGTCCATAAATTGGGACTGGACATTAACAATCCGAAACAGTTTCATATTTTGCTACGAGGTATCTATCTAGATTATTAAAACCATGAGACTGACTACGTTAATTTTATATTTGTTGTTACCCATATTCTGTATTGGGCAAAGCAGTGCTGAACAGAAGTTCTGTTTCTGCTTTTTTGACAAATTTGGAGCAGAAGTAACACCTTCTGAAATGCTGGTGCTGGACAACACAGGGGCTGTTTTTAATTTAGACAGTTCCAAATGTTTTCGTCATAAGGCCGACACGTCTTATTCTTTTATTATGCAGGTGACGGACAGAAATTATTACTTTTTCCAAAAACAGTATGATGCCAATGAGATGTCGGGCTGTAACACGGTTCGATTAGAAAACATGGAGACTATTGACAAACTCGCGCTCAGCTCTCACCGGTCGAAACTAAACAACCGTCAGAAAAAGCAAATTGCCTCCTTTTTTTCAAGCAACAAGCGCGGGTTCCATCGCATTGCCATTCTTGTATGGAAACCGACACGTGCGAAAACAGAAGCGAAACAATGCGTCAACGATATCATCAGATTATACAAAAAGGATTTGAAAGCAAGAAACATTCAGCAAACGCCCGAGGTGATGGTGCATTTCTACAATTTGCCTGAGGGGAAAAATACTTTTACGTTTGAGATTGAGGCGTATGATTACAAATAACTGTTGTTCCTCGTTGTCCTCGTTGTCGTCAAAAAACACATCTTAATTGTTATCCAACCCCAAAAAAACTTATCTTCGCGCCATGAACCACACCATCACATACCCGCCAAAATTCTCCCGTCCCGCTATGGGGGGATATCGGTACTTCTTCAACGGGCAGGAGGCTGATAATGAGGTGCTTGGGGAAGGGGTGAGTTTGACCGCTGAATTCTGGCAGTACGACACGAGGTTGGGCAGAAGATGGAACTTGGACCCCGTGTTCAAGGAGAACGAAAGTCCGTATGCGTGCTTCGCGGGGAACCCGGTGTGGTTTGCGGATCCGAGAGGGAGAACAATAGATCCTGAATCGAATGATAACTGGAATAAACAAAAACAGCAGATTACAGAGACAATCGTTGATCGAATATTTCAAGTTGTGACGAACACCGAAGAGGACAACCCTTCTTATATCAAGAAAAGTATTATGGGCCTTTTCATGACTTTGTCTGTAATGGATCAGATGGAAAGCAATCGTAATTGGACGTTCGCCCTATTACCAAAAAGCGAAGGAACTACCGGATATACACAGCTAACAAGAGATCCTAACCGTGACATGATGTATTTGTTCAGAATCGGATATGTAAATACTGCCAATTTTGTCCATGAAGTCACTCATTGCGGACAATTTTTGAGCGGGAAAGTCGTTTTCGAAGAATATGAAGGCGGATTCGGAGCATACGTGGATATTTATGATGAAATAGATGCTTATAAGTCCCAATTTTATTACAATCAATTTTCGTTACCGCTAAACGACTACCCCGTCTTCACCGAAAAGTGGTTGAGAGATATTAAAGATGATGAAGGTAAATACCCTTATAGAAAGGATGGGATAATTTCATTTGACAAATTTGCGACAAAGAAGATTATGCAAGAGGCCTATCCTGATTCTTTTGAAGAATTTGAAGATATGAAGGGCCCTCTAATGTGCAAGCCAAGAACCGTTAGTAACTGACCGTTGTATTATGAAGAACCATTTTCTATTTGCACTATTATTGTTGATATTGTTGACACTAAAAATCCGACACACATTTGCTCAAAATGGGATAATAGCTAACGACTATTATCATATCAAATTTTGTGAAAGTACTAAAAGCAAAAATGTCCGTGATGATTTTATTGCATCTAATCACGAGAAAAACATCCCATATAAAATTTGCGATATTCGCATAGTATCATTTGACAGTCAAATGAACTGTATTAAAACCCACATTCACTTTACTCAAAAGAATAATCGCTGGTTCCCATTAATGGAGTCATATCACGGAAAGATAGAGTTCACTAACGATAGCATTGTTTCATATACCAGCAATGACTTAGTCAATGAGAAGGATCGATTAAAAAGAGCTTTTATTCGAATTGCTTTTTTCCCTTGCCCAATGGCCGCGGTGGAGGAGGTTTTCATTATTCGGTCATCTTCAATACAAAAGGCAGAAACAGGGTGGACGCTATATCAACTTGAAAATTTGCAATTAAACAGATCAGAACTCAGAGAACTAAAGACAATCTTAAAACTTTGCGGATTGCAAATGAAGAACAATCGGATTATATATCCAGTCAAGATTGATTAACTGTTTTTTTTCTCAAAAGTTACCCCAAATCATCTTCCCCAAACCGAAAAAGAAACTATCTTCGCGCCATGAAACCTATCGCCAAATCTCCACAAAACACGCCGTGTTCCAAAGATGTAAATGCATCCAAATTTGTTGAAAATATTTGGATTGTTCTTTTGTTCATTACATTATTCGGGATGTCTTCTCAGGCGAACTGCCAACAAGCCACAGATGAGTTTTCCCCTTATCAATATGATTTTTCAACAATAATCAATCGTGTTAAATCGTATTCTCCAGAAGACTTCACCTTTTCTGTCAGTATGCCTTCACTCGTCGATTCTTCAGCAAGTGGTTGGAGGATAACATATTACATTTTTGTCAATGACACTATTATTCAAGAGTTTTGTTTCCAACCTGATGCGAAAAAGTACATTCCAGAGTTAGTGGCATTGATGAACGAAGATCAATATTCATGGCAAGTTAACATTATGCTTTACAGTATAACACAGATGAATGCGATAGAATTGATAGCGTATCTGCCCAATCAAGTTGATGCATGGACCAGGGGGCAAAAAGACAAGGATATTTCCTTTTGGAAATCCTATCTTACGAGATGAGTTCTAACTTTTTCAACAGCTTTTCATGAGGCGCAACCGTCTTGAATTCTGCCAAGTCGAAGTCCCGCAAAAGGACATCGTATGCATAGCAGCTTCCTCTATCCGTGTGTATTCATAATTTATGTACATTTGCAGGCTTTTTATTATCATGCATGTAATAGATGTTGTAAAGTAGCGTTTTCTATCATGCAGGTGATTTTTATTGAATTTATTGAAGCCGAACCATGCTGAAAAACATAAAAGTTATCCTATTCATCCTCACGTTTTGGGCGCTTATCGTGCCTTTTTGCAGAGCGCAGACCACCATCGTGGACGTTCGTCTCCACGGTGGTGGCACCCAATCCTTCGAAATTGCCGACAATGGCAAGCTCTATTTCCAAAACGACTATCTTTTTATCGAAGACGGATTGAATCTCCCCTACTCTATCCCGGTATCGTCCATCCAAAAATTGACCTTCGCCTACATTGCCGGAACCCAAGAGATCGAAGCCGCAGGATACAAGCTTTATCCCAATCCGGCATCCTCCTTTTTGAAAATCTTCTCCCAAGACAACGATCTCAACCACTATCAGATTTTTTCCTCCGATGGCAGAATGGTATTGAAAGGGATCTGTCGTAATGACGAGTCTGTTGACATACACACCTTGCCAAGGGGGCTGTATCTGGTCAAAGTGAATGACAAAACTTTTAAAATAACGAAGTTATGAAGAAAGTCGCTTTGACCATCCTCTCTGTCTGCCTGTTTTGCACCTCGTGGGCGCAAGAGCTCCTGCATCTTTATAACGGGGGCAATGTCGTGTTCGAGAAGGCCATCACGGACATCGACAGCATCCATTTCCATAATGGCAGTTCCATCTTCTCCTGCAGCAACGACTACAGGATTTTCAACATAGCTGTCATGGACAGCATCACCTTCAGCAGCGACACACTGATGGCATCGCGTGACATATACATCACCTACAACGGCAACACGGTTTCCGTCATCAATCCGCTGGCCGCCTCGGGTATCAACATCACCACGGCCGGCGCTGACGTGACGGTGCTTTCCACGGCCGGCATTCAGGACGTGGTTTACCACATCTCGGGCAGCACAGGCGACGGTTCCCTGTGCATCACGCCCGACAAGCGGTTCACACTCTCCTTGGAGGGCGTCTCCATCACCAATGATGCAGGTCCCGCCATTGACGTGTTAGTGGACAAAGCCGTCACAGTGGTGCTGGCCAATGGCAGTCAGAACCACCTCAACGACGGTTCCGGCAACACCAAGAAGGCAGCCCTGCAGAGCAAGAGCCAGCTCGTCTTCAACGGCGGCGGCACCCTGACTGTGAACGGTGCCGTGCGCAACGGCATCCACAGCGACGACTATGTGCAGGTCAACAGCGGCAACATCGTGGTCGCCTCCGCCGTGGCCGACGGCATCCACTGCGACTGGTTCATCATGAACGGCGGCACGGTGGAGGTCACTTCCGGCGACGACGGCATTGACGGAGACGATGGCTTCATAGAGGTCAATGGCGGTGAAATCGTCATTCACAGCACCGCAGCCGATGCCAAAGCCATGAAGTGCGACAGCACCATCACCGTCAACAACGGCACCATCACCATCTACAACAGCGGCAACCAAAGCAAAGGGATGAAGAGCGGCATGGGCACCACCATCAACGGGGGCACCATCCACATCACCTCCTCAGGCACCACGGTGCTGGAGAGCACCACCTCCGGCAACAATCCCTCCTACTGCTCCGCAATGGTAAGCAACGGTGACATCACCGTCAATGGGGGTGTCATAGACATCACATTGCCCGCCAGCAACGGCGGCGGCAGGGGCATCTCCGCCGATAGCACCGTCAACATCACCGGCGGCGAGGTGACCGTCACCACGGCGGGTGCTGGCGCGGCCTACACGGTCAGCGGCTCCACCAAGGACGCCTACTCCTGCAGCTGCATCAAGGGCGACCTGAGCATCAACTTGACAGGCGGGCACATCACCTGCACCAGCACCGGCAATGGCGGCAAAGGCATCAACAGCAAAGGCACCATCACCATCGGGGAACCCGATGCCAACGACTCCCTGCTTGTGATCAACGTGACCACCTCAGGTGCGCATTTCACTGTGACCTCCGGCGGCGGTGGCGGCTGGCCTCCGGGCGGTGGCGGCTCCGACTACTGCAACCCCAAGGGTATCAAGGCCGACGGTGCATTGACCGTCAACAGCGGCATCGTCACCGTTAACTGCACGCAAAACACCGAGGGCGGCGAATGCTTGGAGAGCAAAACCGTCCTGACCATCAACGGCAGCCTGCTGACACTCATCTCCAACTATGACGATGCCATGAACGCCAGCTCGCAGCTCGTCATCAACGGCGGCACCATCTATGCGGCTTCCAACAACAACGACGGCATTGACTGCAACGGGCAGTTGCGCATCAACGGCGGCTTCACCATTGCTTCGGCGGTCAAGACTCCCGAAGAGGCTTTCGACTGCGACAACAACACCTTCGCCATCACTGGCGGCGTCATTGTGGGCACGGGACCTTCGGGCAACATGTTCAGCTCTCCCACGGCCAGTGCCTGCACGCAGCATTCGCTCAAATACACGGGCGCCAGCAACCGTGACATCCAGATTGTCCGCAACAGCGACAATGCCGTCATCCTCACCTTCCATGTGCCCACCATCAGCGGCGGTGGCGGCGGCTGGCCCGGTGGTGGCGGCAGTTCCAATGCCGTGCTCACCTTCAGCAGCCCCGAACTCACCCAAGGCTCCTACACCCTCAAATACGGCGGCACCATCAGCGGCGGCACCGACTTCCACAACTACTACTCAGGCGCCACCTACTCCGGCGGCAGCACCAAGACTTTCACCGTGGGATCCTCCTACAGCATCACCACGGTCCAATAGCACAGAAACCACATTAACCCAAGCATAATAGAAAACGACATGTACAACGGTTCCAAGAAACAAAAGAGCTCCGACAAGGGCAATGGCGGCAAATCGCGATGGATCAAGCCTTTCTGGATTTGTTATTTCTCCATTATCGGATTGCTCGCACTGTTATTCATCCTCATCTCCTTGGGATGGATCGGTTATATGCCTTCTTTCACGGAATTGGAAAACCCGGATGCCAATTTGGCCACAGAAGTCATCTCCGCCGATGGAGAATTGCTCGGCACCTATTATTTGGAGAATCGTTCCAACTGCAAATACAAGGACCTGTCGCAGCCCCTGAAGGATGCCCTGATCGCCACGGAGGACTCCCGGTTCTACAGACATTCCGGCGTGGATGCCAAGGCCCTGTTCCGTGTGGCTTCCGGCGTGCTCACCTTTCACCGCAAAGGCGGTGGCAGCACCATCACGCAGCAGTTGGCCAAAAACCTTTTCCCGCGCGACCAGAAGATGAACAAAATAAAGTTGGTCTTCTTCAAGTTCAAGGAGTGGGTGGTGGCCACCAAGTTGGAACGCAAGTATTCCAAGGACGAAATCTTAGCCATGTATTTCAACACGGTGAATTTCGGCAACAACGCCGTGGGCATCAAGTCGGCGGCGCGCACCTACTTCAACAAGCAGCCCGACGAGATCAACACCGAAGAGGCCGCCTTGCTGGTGGGCATGCTCAAGGCCCCCACGCAATACAGTCCCCGCCGCCACTACCAAGCCGCCTTGGGAAGGCGCAACGTGGTATTGGGGCAGATGAACAAATACGGCTATCTTTCCCAAACAGACCTTGACTCCATCAAGGAACTCCCCATTGACCTGTCCAATTTCCGCTCGCAGGCGCATTATGCAGGTTTGGCCACCTATTTCCGCGAATACCTGCGTCAATTTCTCAAAGAATGGAGCCGCCAGAACCCCAAGCAGGACGGTTCATACTACGACATCTATTGCGATGGCCTGAAGATATACACCACCATTGACTCCCGTATGCAGAAGCATGCCGAGGAGGCGGTTGAGGAGCATGTGTGCAACTATTTGCAGCCGCTCTTCTTCGAGCACATCAAGAATGCCAAGAACGCCCCCTTCGTCAACCTTTCCGAGGAGCAGACCGACCGCATCCTTTGGGCAGCGGTCAAGCAGTCGGAACGCTATGACCGCATGAAGGACGCCGGCGCCACCGACGAGGAGATCCGTGCGGCCTTCAACAAAAAGGTGAAAATGTCCATCTTCACATACAAGGGTCCGAAGGACACGATCATGTCGCCTTTCGACTCCATTCGATACCTCAAGTCGTTTTTGCAATGCGGCCTGATGTGCATGGAGGCCAACACGGGGCGCGTGAAGGCATACGTGGGCGGCACCAATTACGAGCAGTTCCAATTCGACCACGTCAAGTTGTCGAAACGTCAGGTCGGTTCGACTTTCAAGCCATACGTCTATACCGTGGCCATGCAGAGCGGCGAGTTCGACCCCTGCACGATGGTCCCGAACGTGCCGGTGACCATCACCACGCCCGGCGGCACCTGGACGCCGCGCAACTCCGGCGGCTATCGCGAGGGACAGATGATCCCCTTGCGCGAGGCCCTCGCCCACTCCCTCAACCAAGTGTCGGCCTACATCATGAAGCGCTACGGTCCGCACGCCGTCATCGAATTGGTGCGTGCCATGGGCATCACCTCCGACATCCCCGAAGTGCCGGCCATCTGCTTGGGAGCCTGCGAGCTGACCCTGTATGAGCAAGTGGGTGCCATCAACTGCTTCCCCAACCAAGGCGTGTATGTGGAGCCCGTCTTCATCACCAAGATCTGCGACAAGGACGGCAACGTCATCTACAACTATGTGCCCAAGAGCAACGAGGCCATCGACCAGATCACCGCCTTCAAGACCGTGCGTCTGATGCAGGGTGTGGTGGACTACGGCACCGGCGGCCGGTTGCGCGGCCAATACAAGCTCTCCTTCCCGTTAGCCGGCAAGACCGGCACCACCGACAACCAGTCCGACGGCTGGTTTGTGGGCTACACTCCGCTGTTGACCTGCGGTGTCTGGGTGGGTTGCGAGGACCGCTCCGCGCACTTCCGCACCACAGCCTTGGGCCAGGGTGCCCGCACCGCTCTCCCGGTGTTCGGCCTCTTCATGCAAAAGGTCTATGGCGACCCCAAACTGCCCTACTATGCCGTTGTCAACTCCGAGAACAAAAGCGCCCAGTCCGGCTATAGTTTCACCATCCCAGAATCGTACATCGGCGACCCCTCCGGCTGCAACGAAACCAAACGCGATTCTGTCATGACCTTAGATTTCGACTAATTTTTTCCACATAATCTTTTCCCGACATAATGCTCCAGCGACTCATCCATACTGCCCTCTTGCTTCTCTGCGGCCTATCCCTCATGGCGGCCAGCGACATTTCACAGCCTGATCTGTTCGCCAAGTCCGCACGCGGGATTTGCGATGGGGACACGTTGCGCTTGGACACCACCATCTGTGCGACAGCCTTGCCATTCCACTGGTACGGTGTCACCTTCCATGGCGACAGCTCCGTCATCATCGCGACACCCGCTTTCAACTACCTGCGCCTCATTGTCAGGATAACGCCAAACCCTATCCAACATTTACATCCATTGGATGTTATTTGCTCTGGTGACACCATGCCCGTCACGATTGGCAGGCAATCCAACTCCACGGTTGCCTTAAACTTCCCAAATGCTTCCATGAGTCGGTCCGAGAGGATCTTCCTGCCAGACGGCATGTCATGCCCGCCCTACGGCACCTACTACCGTTCCTTTTTTCCATTCTCCGATTTTCCGGCCAATTCCACCATCCAATCGCCAGACGACATTTTGTTCCTTCGCATCAAGATGGAACACTCCGCGTTGGAGGACCTTCAAGTGAAGCTGGTTTGTCCGAATGGACAATCCTGCCAAATAACCCCGACCCTGTCCGGCGGTTTTTTCAATGACTATTGGGACGGTGTCTTCCAAAACCCATACTTCAGATTGAATTTGGGATTAGCCAACCGACAGACAGACCACCTGAGTTGCGACAGCACCCTCAGTCCCATAGGTGTTCCCTGGAACTATGTCTGGTCCGACAACACCAACCGGGGATACCAATATGCCGGAGGGAGCCACAGTTTCATGTACGAGCCGGCCAATGTACACACGCGTTACAACCCCTTGTGGGACAACAGTGCCGGGCAGGGGTTCTATCCGTCCGTGGTGGACTCCAGCAACGTGGCGCTCATGCAGAACATCTATCACCCCAAGCAGAGCTTCTCCAACCTCATCGGATGTCCCCTGAACGGGAACTGGTACATTCAAGTGCAAGATCTCAGAGATGATGACAATGGCTACTTGGTGGAGTGGGAGTTGGTATTGGATCCGTCGTTACTCGCCTCCACGACATATTCCACAGACAGCATCACCATGATCGGGAACTATGTCACGAGGACCTCTGATTCCACCTTCATCATCACGCCCGACAACATACCGGACAATCACGTCGTGAATTCTCCATACACCATACACACCTACACTGCAGGATGTGCTTTCGACACTTCGTTCACCGTTCAGATTGAAGGTGCGAAACACGCTGTCATTCACGACACCATTCGACACAGCCAATTGCCCTACACCTATAATGGAAGGACCTTGACCTCAGTCTCGCCCAGAGACACCACATTGGTTTTCCACTCGCCGAGCGTACACGGCTGCGACAGCACTCTGGAATATGTGCTTCACATTGTCACCGCCGACACCAACTGGCTGGTGCAAAACATCTGCGACCACGAGTTGCCTTACACATGGAACGGTGTCGTGTTCAACCAGGCAGGTGTACAGATTCTGACCATCCCAAACGCATCTGGAGCCGATAGTCTTGTCCTGTTTCTGACCTTAAACGTGCAACAGTCCCAGCATTTTGATGTTTATGGTGAGATTTGCCAAGGGGAACCCTATACGGAAGAGGGGTTCAACCTCCCTTCCGACAGCACCCGGACACCGGGCCAACACACTTTCACAAGAACAGAGCCTTCCCAAACCGGCGGTTGCGACAACCTTATAACCCTTCACTTGAACATCTCTCCGCTACCGGTTATGCAGGCTTCCAGCGACATGGTCATCGACTCCGGGCAGACGGTCCAGCTTTGGGCATCGGGCTGCGAGTTTTACGTCTGGTCGCCTGCCAGCGCCGTCAGCAACCTCACCACGGCCACCACAACCGGAAGTCCCACATCGTCGATGTACTTTTTCGTCTCCGGATACAACTCCAATATCAATTTGGTCGCCAACGGCGATTTCGAGCAAGGGAACACCGGCTTCACAAGTGCCTATACACTTGGCACCAACAGCGGCTATTCCCAATGGGGAACCTTGGGAAATGAAGGAACCTACATGGTGGGAAACAATGCCAACACCTATCACACCAATTTCCAAGGTGCGCATGATCACACCTCCGGCAGCGGCAAATACATGATTGTGAATGGATCCACCAACCCCGGCACCGTCGTATGGTCGCAAACCATAAACGTGACACCCAACACGGACTATGCTTTCTCCACATGGGTCACTACCGTGGCCAACGATCCCTGGGCACAGCTGCAGTTCCGCATCAACAACCAACAAATCGGCCCTATTTTCTCGGCACCATCCACATACGGACAGAACAACACCTGGCTTAATTTCTATCAGATTTGGAACAGCGGCAACAACACCCAAGCCGCCATTTCCATCATCAACCAAAACACCGGTGGAGGCGGCAACGACTTCGGCATGGACGACATCTCCTTCGTCCGGCTCACCAACTGCGGCATCACCGACACCATCCAGGTGCTCATCCGCCGCGACATCGACACCATGATTTGCGACCATGAGCTGCCCTTTGACTGGCACGGGCACATCTTCACGGGCCCTGACACTGTCGAGCACCTCATCGTAAACCCCAATGGTGTGGACGACGCCGTCATCATGCACCTCACTGTCGGGCACTCCTTTTTCGACACCGTGGACGTGGTTGTCAACGAGAACGACCTCCCCTACATCTACAATGGCATCGAGTTTTACGACGACACCACCATTGTCGATGCCTACACCAGCGCAACAGGATGCGACAGCGTTTACTACTTCTCGCTGCAAGTACACCGCAACAGCACAAGTACTTTGGACACCACCGTTTGCGACTATCAGACCCCCTTTGTCTGGAACAACAATGGCTATATCAGTTCCGGCACCTACACCACGACTTTGACCAACCAACATGGGGCTGACAGCATCCTGACCCTTAACCTTACCGTCATCCCCACCCACATCCAAATCCTCTCCTTCACCGAAAACTTCTGCGAGGAGGGATATGCTGAACTGCAGGTGGTCACCGATTTCGAGGACTATGTCTGGAGCACGGCTGAGACCGCACCCACCATCACCGTCTATGCATCCGGCAACTACTCCGTAGAGGGCATCAACGGAAGTTGCACCAACAGGGCATCCATATCCCTCCCTGCGTGCGAATATATGGTACTGCTGCCCAACAGTATCACCCCCAGCAACAAAGACGGGCTCAATGAACAATTCGGGTTCGCCGAGGCCCTGTGGCCGCAAATCCTGAACCGAGGCTTTGACGTCTCCATTTACGACCGATGGGGCGAGTTAGTGTATTACTCCACAGACAAGACTTTCCGCTGGAACGGCACCGTCAACGGGCACCTTTACAAGAACACCATATACAACTACATCATCCACTATCAGAACAAAATTGGTGAAAAGCAGGTTATTAAGGGAAGCGTGATGGTGTTTTAGTTCCTTCTTGCCCGCCAAAAGTATAATTGTGACGGCTCACCTCACGCACAGGTGTTTGAAGTCGCACTGTTTGCAGTGGTCGGCGTCGGTGGTCTGCCCAAATGTTTTTTCTGGATCGATAATCTCAGAGAGCAGGGTTCTCAAACTCTCTTCAAAAAGGGCGATACGATCCGCGGTAAAGCAAGGCGTCTCCCCTATCCTCTTGCGTCCCTCGACACGCTCGGCGATGCGGGCCCTGTGGAAGTATTCCTCGCCCATGTTCACATCCTGAATGGACAAGATGGCGCACTGCACCGGCACAGCCCCGATATATTTCCTGATGGTCTCATCATCGCTGTACTTGCAAAGCAGCGCATAAAAAAACAATTGCAGAAACTCCTTGTATTTGGGATCGCTAAAGGGGACATCAGCTTCCTCCATGTTCACGCGAAGGTGATCCTTGTTGACGTTGCCCGTCTTATAGTCCACCACCGTGAGATGGCGTTCATTTGTGTCGGAATCGATCTCGGTTTCCAACCGATCGACAAAGCCGTACAGCGTAAGCGGGTGCCCGTCCACAAGCAGTTTGCAACTCAATTTCCTCTCGTTGCCTACAATGGTCACGTTTCGCTCCCGGAACTCCTGTTTGGAACGCTTCAGATAATGGACCACATCGTTGCGAATCATGGTCATCGCCAAATAGACACGCCCTTCGGAAAGATCTTTCTCCTCCCAACGCACACTCTTCCGCAAATCTTCATTTGTAAGAACTATATGACGGATTCTTTTGTCCAAATCAGCCAAATACTCGTCTATTCTTTGGCTAAAGTCCGACTGCTCACCCTGGCTTACGTCAAAAACCTCCTGAAATACGGCGTGTACGACGCTGCCGACCGCATTGCTTTCCACGCGATCCTTCACCATATCGGAAGTCCTGATATTACACAAGTATCTGAAATAAAACTGCAACGGGCAATTGATGTACGTCTTCAAAGCCGAGGCCGAATAGGGGTACTCATACAGTTTATCCAGAATCTCATCGCTTTTCCGGACCTTAATCGCGTCAGTGGCCGACGACTCGTATGGAAACGCCACGGTTGGATAGGAAATATGGATGTTTTCCAGTCCTTTTTCCTGCACCTCGAATTCAAACTGGGCGATAAAGCGGCTTTTTTCGTTGACACCGCCTATACTATTATTATTATAAAGAAGCACAATATTCTCCGCACGCTGCAAAAGGCGGAAAAAGTGATAGGCATAAACCTGATCCTTGTAGAGATAGTTTTCCAACGTCTCGTTCTGGAACTTGAAATCGTACGGGATTATGGAGTTGTATGTGATGCCCGATGGCAGTGTGCCTTCGTTGACGGAAAGCATGACGACATTCTTGAAATCGAGTGTGCGCGTTTCCAGAAGGCCCATGATTTGAAGGCCGTGTGTGGCATCGCCCTTGATGGAAATCTTAATATTGGAGAGTTGCTGCTTGATGGCGTACTTGACGATGGAGAAGGTTGGGCTGACACCACTGTCCTGCAACGCCGCCATCTGATCCTGCACGACAGCCAATTGCTCCACCAAAAGCCGAAGCATGGAAGCATCACCTTTCTTGGCACGCAGCAAAAGCATGTTGAAATATTCCAACAGCACAGGCAGCAGTGCGGTGACCTCGCCGAAAGCCGGCAAGGGCATCGCCGAAAGCTCCTCTACAGAATAGAGGAAATGTTGTTCCGACTGCATTTTTTCCACAAGCTCAAGATACTGCTGCCGGTCTTCAAACGCATAGTTCTGTATGATCGGACTCTGCAGCAGCGCCAGAATATCACGTCGATGGAAACGCATGGCACCCCCGTGACGATAGCCCTGTCCACGCTCGTAGATGTCAAGCAAAGCGTCGAGCAAGGTATGTACCGGCGTAGCCGTCAACGGATAGCCCATCGTCACGTTGGCGTCCTTGACATCGTAGGCGGAGAGCAACGGCACCAGCAGCTCCTCATCGGCCAGCACCAACGCGGTATCATCCAGATTGCCCTGTGCCGCCCGGATCTCCTCCAGACACTGAATGGCATAATAGATCTGGTTCATCTCCTTGGACGTGCCCACAATGCGGATCTCCTTATGCTGCGTGGCATAATTATCGGAACAAAACTGCAGTTTTGCCTCGTCCATCTGGAGGGTTCTGCAAATTTTCGTCAGGAAATGCGCGGTCGTGAAACGCTCATTCTTTTGAAAATCACAATAGAAAGGATCGATATCGAAGAAAAAGTGAGCATCGGCGTGCTCTTTGATGTATTTCACCACGGCCAATTCCGCAGGATTCAACACATGGAAACCGGCGAAAACATAATGTTCGTAGGTCAGATTTGAGAAATACTGTTCTATATGTTCCGCACAATCGCGATAGACCATGCCATCATAGCCGAGCCCATCCTTGGCAAGGTCGTCCTTGTAACGGAGATAAAGATCGGCAAGCACATTGTAGAACTGCACCTTCCGTTTTTGCTCATCACTGAGCTCATCCTGACCGAACCCGATTTCAAAGCTCTTGGCGCCTGCCAAATCACGCAGGATTCGCTCACCATTGTCAAGTTGCGTGTCCACCTCCGACATGTCGTCCACAAAGGCGGGCATCCATGCCAATGCTGTATTGAAGTCATCAGCGTCCTCTCCTGCCATGGCTCTGTAAGAGTTGTACAGATAAACTATCAAGGGGAACTTTTCCGGGATTTTCAACGGCGACAGCCGGTCGATAAAGTCATTGATGGTGAAAACATCGGGGGCGTACATCGGGCCGCCGGTGTGCGCAGCCGCCAACGCCTGCATCAGCATACGGCGGGCACGACGGTTGGGAAGCACCACAACGCTTCGTTCAAAAGGCAACTCCAAGGAGATGAGCCGCGCGGCAAGCTGGGATAGAAATGTGGTTTTCATTCTGCGTCAAGAATCTGTGGCCAAGGGGCAGGAAGCATCTGCCACACCATAGCCAATCATGGCGTTAATCCAATTTGAGCACGGCAAGGAAGGCGGATTGCGGCACTTCTACATTTCCGATCTGGCGCATGCGTTTTTTGCCCCTCTTCTGCTTCTCAAGGAGCTTGCGTTTTCGGGTGATGTCACCGCCGTAGCACTTGGCAGTCACGTCCTTGCGCACAGCCTTGACCGTCTCGCGGGCGATGATCTTGGAGCCGATGGCGGCCTGGATGGCGATATCGAACTGCTGGCGGGGGATAAGCTCCTTGAGTTTCTCGCAGATGCGACGCCCGAAAGCGTAGGCATTGTCGGAATGGATCAGCGCCGACAGGGCGTCCACGGAGTCACCGTTCAGCAGGATGTCCAACTTCACCAAGGATGCAGGCTTGAAATCGGTGATATGGTAATCGAAAGAGGCATAGCCCTTGGAGATGCTCTTGAGCTTGTCGTAAAAGTCAAAGACGATTTCGCCGAGGGGCATGTCGAAAGTCAGCTCCACGCGGTTGGCGGCCACATACATCTGGTTGATGAGGGTACCGCGCTTGTCGATGCAAAGCTTGATGATGGCACCGATGTAGTCGTCCTTGGTGATAATCTGCGCGCGGATGTAGGGCTCCTCCACATGATCGACCTCGGTGGGCGGTGGCATGCCCGACGGGTTATAGACATCGACCCACTGTTTCTTGGTGGTGAGCACCTTGTAGGAGACGTTGGGCACGGTGGCGATGACATCCTGGTCGAACTCGCGGTCGAGACGCTCCTCGACAATCTCCATATGGAGCAGGCCGAGGAATCCGCAGCGGAAGCCGAAGCCGAGCGCGGCGGACGATTCCGGCTCGAAGGTAAGCGAAGCGTCGTTGAGACGTAGCTTTTCAAGGGAGGCGCGCAGCTCCTCATACTGGTCAGCCTCCGTGGGGTAGATGCCGGCAAAGAGCATGGGCTTGACCTCCTGGAAGCCTTCGATGGCCTCGGTGCAGGGGTTGTCCACATGGGTGATGGTGTCGCCGACCTTGACCTCCTTGGAAGTCTTGATGCCCGTGATAAGGTAGCCCACGTCGCCAGCGGACAGTTTTTGCCTGGGCACGCGGTCCATTTTGAGGATGCCGATCTCGTCGGCATCGTACTCGCGTCCCGTGGAGAGGAACTTGACCATCTCGTGGGTGCTGACGGTGCCATTGAAGATGCGGAAATAGGCGATTATGCCGCGGAAGGAGTTGAACACGGAGTCGAAGATGAGGGCCTGCAGCGGCGCGTCGGGGTCGCCCTTGGGGGCGGGAATACGCTCAATGATGGCTTCCAGCACCTCTTCGACACCGAGGCCCGTCTTGCCGGAAGCCTCGATGATGTCGGACTCGTCACAGCCGAGCAGATCCACAATCTGGTCCTTGACCTCGGCGGGCATGGCGGCGGGCATGTCCATCTTGTTAAGGACAGGGATAATCTCCAAGTCGCTGTCGATGGCCTGATAGAGGTTGGAGATGGTCTGCGCCTGCACGCCCTGTGTGGCATCCACCAGCAGCAGCGCGCCCTCGCAGGCGGCGATGGAACGCGACACCTCGTAGGAGAAGTCCACATGGCCCGGCGTGTCGATAAGGTTAAGGATGTACTTCTCGCCCTTATACAAGTACTCCATCTGGATGGCGTGGCTCTTGATGGTGATGCCGCGCTCGCGTTCCAAGTCCATGTCGTCAAGCACCTGATCCTGGAACTCGCGGTCATTGACAGTATTGGTATATTGGAGAAGCCTGTCGGCCAACGTGCTCTTGCCGTGGTCGATATGCGCTATGATGCAGAAATTTCGAATATTTTTCATAAGGCGGCAAAGATACGAAAAAAACGGTTTCCCGCATTCAGGCCGGCATCACCCGTTTTGCCGAGATGCTCAAACACGTCAGTCTCGCTTAACACCACGCTCTTTGACAACGCATCTTTTATTATATATCATTCGAAATTAAAAGGATACTCTGTCCGTTGCGTGCGCAACTGACGCTAAAGAGAAAACATTGCATCATATCTAAAACAAAAAAGGACTGGAAAACCAGCCCTTTTTGTTTTGCAGTGAAAACCGTGCGGAATTACTCTTGCTCACATTTGATGACTTGCGACATCGTTCCCTCATCGAAAGAGGTGTTCTGCTCAGCATTCATATCCGAGCACTTGCCTTTCTCGATAACGACAGTTGTGTTCGTGACCACCGGGGTCTCGCCAGGGAAAGTCTGCGTCGTAGTGCAATGACAGGTTTTCTTGCATCCTGCAACCGTAAAGGCGGCTGCAACTGCAACGATCAAAAGAACTTTTTTCATAACAATTTTATTTACTCAATTAAGGACTTGAAAAACAGCCGCCTATGGGCAAGTCCGAAAACCACATAGACAGAACAACACCTGTATTTTAAGGCGCTGCAAAAATAATAAAAAAACGACCCGACTGTCACTCCACGAAAATCCCTTTGTTTTTCAGCCCATCACGGCAACATCAGAGCCCCGCGAAGCTGGCAAACAGGAATATGACGGGCATCACCAAGATGCAGAACCCGAGCATCACTATCGTGAGGATGCCGTAAAACTTGCACAGCGACTTGTTGTTCTTCAGATACTCCACCATTGCATCGTTGTCGTTGGAGAACGCAGCGGTCTCCGCCGCCGTGAAGATGCGCTTGATGTAGATGGCCATCGGCACGTACAGGGCGGCTACCACAAGGTAGATGATGCCTGCAAAGCGCGGGGCCATGCTGGTGATTCCCGTCGTGTCCATTGTATCGAAGACAGGACCGGCAATCAGGAAGACAATGCCTGCCACGAGCATCATTACGATGCCGATAAGGGTGAGCACAAAGAAGAATTTCATCCATTTGCTGATGCTGATCAGGTATGAGCACGCCTGCGACATCTGCTCGCGCTGGTTCTCGTTGAAAAGGGGTTCCTCACCGGTGTGTATGGGCTGGGCCATCTCTTCGTTCATGTAGTCTGTATTTTCCATAATCATAAATTTTTAAAGGGTTAAAACAGGGTGCAAAGATAATAAAAAAAGGTATTTATATACATGATGGCACAAGGCCGGTAGTAACAGTTCTCCAAGCAACGCTTTTTTTCCAACGCCTCCCTTTCGCGGCGAGCAAGTTTCAGGCATCTTAAGCAACGACTCCCGCGCCGCGAGAGAGTGTCGGTTTCAACGAGCCTGCTGACAATCAAAAACTCAAGATTTACAATCTCATCATTTTAGACAAGAGCGGCTCCATGTCGAGCATCTCCGACGCCGCCATCTCCGGCTTCAACGAGACCGTGGGCGGCATCCGGTCGGCACAGGAACGCTACAAGGACACGCAGGAACACTTTGTGTCGCTCTTCACCTTCTTCGACTGCGAAAAGAATGTGTTGATAAATATTTTTCGCACAAGCAGTTGAATATCAGAAAAAGTGTATATTTGCAGGCTCATTAAAACAAACCGCAAAGAGCTCATAACAGCGTCTGTGTCAGCTTGTTATAGCCAAAGAATGGTTTGTGGAAATGCGCAAAAAACGAATAAATAACTTATAAATCAACTAAAAATGTCAGGATTACTAGGAAAAAAAATTGGGATGACTAGCATCTACGATGCCTCCGGCAAGATTGTGCCGTGCACAGTGATAGAGGCTGGTCCTTGCGTCGTCACGCAAGTCAAGACCGTCGAGAAGGACGGTTACAGTGCCATCCAATTGGGTTATGACGAGAAGAAAGAGAAGAACACCACCAAGCCGCTGAAGGGCCATTTCGCAAAAGCCGGTACCACGCCGAAGAGAATCGTGCGCGAATTCACCCGTTTTGAGGAAGGTTCCAAGAAGTCATACGGCGAGGTGCTGGACGTGACCGTGTTCACCGAGGGTGAGTACGTTGACGTCAGCGGCATTTCCAAGGGCAAGGGCTTCCAGGGTGTGGTGAAGCGTCACGGTTTCCGCGGTGTCGGCGATGCCACGCACGGCCAGCACAACCGTCTGAGAGCTCCCGGCTCCATGGGTGCCTCCTCCTATCCTTCCCGCGTGTTCAAAGGCATGCGCATGGCCGGCCAAATGGGTAATGCAAAGGTCAAGGTCATCAACATTCAGATTCTGAAGATTGTCAAGGAAAAGAATTTATTAGTAGTTAAAGGTTCTGTACCCGGATCCAATGGTTCATATTTAAAAATTGAAAGATGGAGCTAACAGTATATAGAATAGACGGCAGCGAAGCTGCAAGAACGGCCACATTGAACGACAAGATCTTCAACGTAGAGCCCAACGATCACGCCATCTGGCTTGACGTGAAACAATATTTGGCCAACCAGCGTCACGGCACCCACGACACCCTGGAGCGTTCCACCGTGTCCGGTAGCACCCGCAAGCTCAAACGCCAGAAAGGCACGGGCGGCGCACGTGCCGGTAGCATCAAGAGCCCGACCATCCGCGGCGGTGCCACCGTGTTCGGCCCCCATCCCCGTGACTATTCCTTCAAGCTCAACAAGAAGGTGAAGAGACTCGCCCGTTTCTCCGCTTTCACCTACAAGCAGCAGGAAGGCAAGATCACCGTGGTGGAAGACTTCTCCTTCGACGCCCCCAAGACCAAGGCTTACAAGGACATGCTCAAGAACCTCAAGCTCGACGGTCAGAAGACCCTCCTGCTCACCCCTGAGCTGAACAACAACGTCTTCCTCTCCGCCCGCAACCTGCAACGCACCCAAGTGATGCGCGCCAGCGAGGCCAACACCTACCACGTGCTCAACGCCGGCCACCTGATCCTCTGCGAGAGCAGCCTCAAGGAGCTGGAAAAAATGTTAGGCGAATAATTAACCTTTAAACGACAAGAACAATGAGTATCATTATAAAACCCATCATCAGCGAAAAAATGACGCAGACGGCTGAAAAGTACAACCGCTACGGTTTCATGGTGACCCGCGAGGCCACCAAGCCCGAAATCAAGCGCGAAGTCGAGGCTGTCTATGGTGTTAAAGTAGTCCGCGTGAACACCTTGATCCAACGCGGTAAAGTCCAGAACCGTAATACTAAGGCTGGCGTCATCACAGGTCACAAGAACAACTTCAAGAAGGCCTACGTGTTCGTGGACAAGGATCAAAAAATTGATTTTTACAGTAATATCTAAAAACAATGGCACTTAAAAAGTACAAACCAGTAACGCCGGGTCAGCGCTTCAAGGTTATCAGCGCATTTGACGACATTACCACCAACACACCCGAAAAGAGTTTGTTGTGTCCTAAACATCGGACAGGCGGAAGAAACAACAGTGGTAAAATGACGGTGCGGTACCGCGGAGGCGGTCACAAGCAGATGTACCGTATTATTGACTTCAAGAGAGACAAGGATGGCATCCCCGCCACCGTGAAGACCATCGAGTACGACCCCAACCGTTCGGCTCGTATCGCCCTGCTCTTCTACGCCGACGGCGAGAAGCGCTACATCGTGGCACCCCACGGCATCAAGGTCGGCCAGGAGATCCTCAGCGGCACCGGCGTCGCCCCCGATCTGGGCAACTGCCTGCCTGTCGGCGAGATCCCCTTCGGTTCCATCATCCATAACATCGAAATGCGCCCGGGACAAGGCGCCAAGATCGCCCGCAGCGCCGGCTCCTACGCCCAGCTGATGTCCCGCGACGGAAAATACGCAGTCATCAAACTGCCTTCCGGCGAAACCCGCATGATCCTCTGCGCCTGCAAGGCCACTATCGGCATCGTCTCCAACGGCGACCACAGCCTCGAAGTGTCCGGCAAGGCCGGTCGTAGCCGCTGGCTCGGCAGACGTCCCCGCAACCGCGGCGTCGTCATGAACCCTGTCGATCACCCCATGGGTGGTGGTGAAGGCCGTGCATCCGGCGGACATCCCCGCTCCCGTCGCGGCATTCCTTCCAAGGGCTACAAGACCAGACACCCGAAGAAGAATTCCAGCCAGTATATCATCGAAAGAAGAAAGAAATAATCTAAAAGCGCATTACTATGAGTCGTTCATTAAAAAAAGGCCCCTTTATCCACTACAAACTGGAGCAACGCGTTCTCGCCGCCCAGGAGTCTGGCAAAAAGACCACCATCAAGACCTGGTCCCGCGCCTCTATGATTTCCCCCGACTTCGTTGGCCTCACCATCGCCGTTCACAACGGGAACAAATTCATCCCCGTCTATGTGACCGAGAATATGGTTGGACACAAGCTGGGTGAATTCGCTCCTACCCGTATCTTCAGAGGACACGCCGGCAACAAGGACAAAGGTTCCAAGTAAGTTTCGAGTTACGATTTTCGAGTCAGAAGCCGGAATTTGTTCCTCACTTCTCGACCTCCTAACTTGAAAAACAGATTATTTCCCTCCCGCGATATTCATTATCCACTCCATACGACAATCCCTGAGCGTGGCTCAGGGATTTTTTTTTGTGACAAACGACCGTAGAGAATTGGGCAACAAAAAAGGGCTGACACATTTTGTATCAGCCCCCTTTTTCAAATTGGTAAAATGAAAGCCTCTCTTAGTCGCCGAGCGTGGCCACCATCACAGCCTTGATGGTATGCATGCGGTTCTCGGCTTCGTCGAAAACGATGGAGTTCTCGGACTCGAAGACCTCTTCGGTCACCTCGATGCCGTCCAAGCCGAACTGCTTGTTGACATCGCGGCCCACCTGCGTCTCCAGATTGTGGTAAGCAGGCAGGCAGTGCATGAATTTGCACTTGGGGTTGCCGGTCAGCTTCATCGTCTCCTTGTTGACCTGGTAAGGCTTGAGCAGCTTGATGCGCTCTTCCCAAACCTCAACGGGCTCGCCCATGGAGACCCACACATCGGTATAAAGGAAGTCGCAGCCCTTCACACCCTTCTTCACATCGTCCGTAACGGTGACGGTGGCACCAGTCTCCTTGGCGATTTTCTTGCATTCAGCGATGAGTTCCTTGCTGGGTTGCAGGCTTTTGGGAGCCACAATGCGCACATCCATGCCCATCTTGGCACCGCCGACCATCAAAGAGTTGCCCATGTTGTAACGGGCGTCGCCGAGGTAAGCGTAGGTGACCTGGTTGAGGGGTTTGTCAACATGCTCGCTCATCGTGAGGAAGTCAGCCAGCACCTGCGTCGGGTGAAACTCGTTGGTAAGGCCGTTCCAGACGGGCACGCCGGCGAACTTGGCGAGTTCTTCCACCGTGGTCTGCTTGAAGCCGCGGTATTCGATGCCGTCGAACATGCGCCCGAGCACGCGGGCCGTGTCAGCCATGGACTCCTTAATGCCGATTTGGGAACCGCTGGGTCCAAGATAAGTCACATGCGCGCCTTGGTCGTAGGCGGCCACCTCAAAGGCACAACGGGTACGGGTGGAGGTCTTCTCGAAAATCAGGGCAATGTTCTTGCCCTTCAGACGAGGCTGCTCCGTGCCGGCATACTTGGCGCGTTTGAGATCGCGTGCGAGGTCCAACATGTATTGAATTTCCCTGGGAGTGAAGTCTAACAACTTCAAAAAGTTTCTGTTTCTGAGATTAAATGACATCTTTTTGTATTGTTTTGGATTAATAAATGAAATTTTCAAACAACAAAAACGCTTTGTTTCAAGGATTTTCCTCTCTTGACAAAACCGCTGCAAACATACATAAAATATTTGAAATTCGAGTCGGAGTCTGCTTTCAACTGACAAAACGGATCAATATAGCACCATGTCTCCTAAAATCCTCTCGTCGGACGGGCGCCGGTGGAGATGACACTGGCACGAGAGCGGCCGGAGCTACCTGCGGAGGGACGTGAAGCCACCGTGCTAGAGTGGCTGGCCGAGGAGGACGAGGATGTCGAGGGACGCGGCGAAGAGGATCCGCCAGACGGATGGCCGCCCGAGGTGACAGGCTTGGCACCCGTGCTCGAAGGCGAAGAGCTCCGCGGAGCTGACGAAGATGGCGAGGAGGAGGAAGGCGACGGCTTGGCAGCCGGCGGAGCGGACGGTGCCGACGACGGGCGACTGGCAGGCGGCGTGTTCGCTTGCGCCACCGGAGCACTGCCGCCACTGTAGCTCTTATAATTGGAAGTGCTCCCCACACGGCTGATCTTCGACGAGATGTTGTGCCCGCCCGTAGTGACCAAATCGTTGTACGTGATAATCACCGATGGCGTTTTCAAATACCGTCCACCACTCTTGCTCAAACTGCCCACATAATAGTCGCGCACCTTGGCCAGGTCGAGTCCGATCAAGGTAAGGTTGTTTTTCCCAATGTGCCGCAGCAGGTCGTTGACCTTGCGCGCACGCAACATGCGGTTGTAAGTCTCCTGGCTGTTGATTGTCGTGCCACGCGGATAAGACAGATAACGCACCAACTTGGAGTATTCCTCCTCCGACAGCCCCTTGAGCATGGCACGCACACCTCTTAATTCCTCGGCAATGGAGCTTTTTTCCTGACTGTTGACATGCTGCAGGATCTCCCGCTCGCGTTCTTCCGTGTAGGTGAAATTATAGTCACGCTCGTTCTGCCGCAACTGCCGGTTCACCTGCTTTTCACCATACGTCGTGAAATGGATGCGGGAAAGCGTATCCGAAAGCAGCTCAATCTGACTATCGGGCATATCCTTGAACACGTCAAGCAAGGAGCGACAAGGCTTGGCCAGCAGATAAGGCTTGTTGGACGGGAACGACGAATGCAACAACTTGCCCTTATAATGGACACCGTTATCCATAAACAGCTGATACAATGCCGTATATTGCACCACACGCGCAAGATCGGTGTTGCCCGTATGGGCAAAATAGTTGCCTGCCTGTCGCTCATACTGCGCCCCGACGCTGGTGCTGCGTTCCTGTGAATGGAAATAGGAGACTGGCAACGCGCCCGTGCGATTCAACGTATAAATGGTGTGTTCGGGCAAGTCAATGGCGTACATGGTGTTAGCAGTGTTCCAATTGTAAACCAGCTCACTGAGTCCCAATTTTTTGAACAGGGGTTGATTGAAGGGGAAGTATCCGGGGGATGGGTATCGGTAGCTGGCCTCCTCGATGGTTCCACTCTCCGACCAATCTTTCAACAGAATATCGGTGATGGTGAGCAAATGTCCTAATTCTGTGTTTTCCAGCTCACGGCTGAGATAAGTAGGGCACCAGTCGCGGCCGTTAGCCATTTTGCCCGCCATGCAGTCGTTGATATCCAGGCTCTGCGACAACTCCTTGCTGCTGATGGAGGCGATAAGCAAGACGGTTTCCACCCGCAGCGGCGGGAGCACTTCCAAGGGGGCCTCCCGCTCACGCCCGATGATCACCAGCGTGGTGGAATCGCGCAACGCCCCCAAAATGAGGTCGGCATCAAGGGCAAACTTACGGATGTCACCCACCTGCTTGATCAGGTCGGCATCGCGACGGATACTCCACGCCACAAGTCCGGGCAGACGGCTGAAAAAGACACCACGCCGCTTTTCGCGGAACATGTCATCCACGGTCAGGTCGCGGGCGGTGTCGCGCTCATCGATAAAGGCCTCGCCCGCCGAGAAAAACCAGTCGTCGAACTCAGCCAACGTGATTTGGTAGTCCAAGTCATCCTGGGTGAAATAATGCCGCTTCTTGTCGCTCAACAAGTCCATGGCACGGGGCTTGTAATCGGAAAGAAATTGTTGTTTGGAAAGCTTGGCCACCAAGTTGTCGAGATTTTCCGAGGTGGCATTGCCCACCACGATCAGCATATCGGAAACCCGCCCGTCATAGCCGATTTTGTGCGATCGGATGGCGGTTTGGTGGGCAAACTTGGAGCAGATAGTCTCCACACTGTCGGGTTCCAGAAAGGGTGCCGGCTCGGCAATGAGGATAAGGCGGCTGCTGTCGGGGAAGGTGGCCGTGCCAACAGTTTGGTAGTGCATCCGGAAATTCTTCCGGAAGAGGTTGTAAACGGAATCCTGCTTCTGAAAAGCCATGGTGGCGGCCAGATCCAAATGCTGGTCGGGGATATATTCCCGCTTGAGGATGGCGGCGGTCTGCTGCTTGATGCTCTCTGCCACAGGGGTATGGCGTCCCCAGATGGCAAACGCCGCCGCACCCAACAAGAGCGTCGTGCCAAGGATAATCAATATCTTGTTCGCCACAGAATTCATTGCCGTTTTTTTAGGGCGGCAAAAATACAAAAATAGAGGATAGGCTCAAGGACAAAAGGGCTACGCGGCAAGGCGCATGAATAGCCATTCCATATTTTTTTTACTTTTGCGACCTCATTTATCCTATGGCAAACATCCTCACCATCATAGTCGCATCCATCTATCTTTTCGGCATCCCATTCCTGATTGTCAAAATGGCCGAACGGTGGCCTGCCATCCACAAAATCAGCCCGATGGTCATCTTGTATATCATCGGCCTTTTGGTGGGCAACATAGGGATTGTGGGTGAAACCGCCTTCAACGTCTGCGAAAACGTCTCCAACATTGCAATGCTGATTGCCATTCCTTTGATGCTGTTGGGATGCAACTTCCGGCTCAAGTCGGCCAAAAGCATATTTGCGGCATTCGGCGTAGGTTTGTTCAGCGTCTTGACGGTCACGGTGGCTGGCTTCTTTCTCTTCCAATCGCAAGCCACCGCTGCCGGCCTCACCGACACGGAGTTCGCCAAGGTCGGCGCCGTGATGGTCGGCATCTACACAGGCGGCATCCCCAACCTCGCCCCCGTCTCGAAGGCCGTTGGCCTGCCGCAGCATCTCTTCCTGCTGGTCTCCGGCCACGACTTGGTGGTGACCAGCATTTACCTCCTCTTCATCGTCTTCTTGGGAAAAAGGATTGTCCGACTTTTCTTCCCCCGTATGGCGAAAACATCTGACAAGATGAAGGAGATCCCGGATGAGGAAGTCGGGGAAAAAAATAGTCTGAAACAGATGGTGGCAAACCGTGGCATCGGGATTCTTGTGGCCATCGGCATCGTGGCAATTTCCTACGCCCTGTCGCTGGCCATTCCCCTTGACAACACCATCGCCCTTATCATCATCACCATCACCACCCTATCCATTCTGCTCTCCTTCTGGAAGCCGGTCAAACGTCTGGAGGGCACCTTCGAAATGGGGCTCTATTTTGTCTATGTTTTCTGCTTGGCGGTGGCCACGATGGTGAACGTCCACGACTTGGAGTTTTCGAAGCATTTGTTCATTCTCTATTATATCGCCTTCGCCGTGTTCGGATCGTTGTTGTTGCAGATCCTTTTTTCAAGGATTTTCAAACTGGACGGCGACCTCATGCTGGCCTCTTCCATCGCGCTGATCAACTCGCCGCCCTTCGTGCCGATGGTGGCTGCCGTGCTGAAAAACAGAGACATCATCCTGCCCGGCATCGCCATTGGTCTGCTCGGCTACGCTGTGGGCAACTACCTCGGCGTCGGGATGTTCTGGCTGTTGAGTCATGTAGGATGATCAGCCCGTTGGCAAACACAAAAAAAGTATATCTTTGCGCCCCTTAAAAAAAGAAGACATGAAACCTGAAACCCCTGTATTACTGCTGACCGGCTACCTTGGCAGCGGCAAGACCACTCTCGTGAACCGAATTCTCTCCAACCGACGCGGCATCAAGTTCGCCGTTATCGTCAACGACATTGGAGAAGTCAACATAGACGCCGACCTTATCCAGAAAGGCGGCATTGTGGGACAGAACGACGACAGCCTCGTGGCCCTCCAGAACGGATGTATCTGCTGCACCCTCAAAATGGACCTCGTCAAACAGATTGCCGAGATCATCGACCAGCAGCGTTTCGACTACATCGTCATCGAGGCCAGCGGCATCTGCGAACCCGACCCCATCGCCCAGACCATCAGTTCCATCCCCTCCATGGGAGGCCCCTACACCCAAAACGGTGTGCCGCGCCTTGACTGCATCGTCACCGTGGTGGACGCCCTGCGCATGCAAGACGAGTTCGCCTGCGGCGACCGACTGCTCCGCAGCAACATCGCTGAAGACGACATCGAGAACCTCGTCATCCAGCAGATCGAGTTCTGCAACATCGTCCTCCTCAACAAGGCCTCCGAGGTCTCACGCTCCGAGCTGAACCGCCTGCGCGAAATCGTCCTGGCCCTGCAACCTGCCGCCAAGATCATTGAATGCGACTACGGCGACGTCGATCTCGACCTTATCCTCAACACAAACATGTTCGACTTCGAGAAAGTGGCCACCTCCGCCACCTGGATCCGCGAAATCGAAGGCCACCAAGAAGAGGAACACGATGCCCACGACGATGCCCATGACGATGATGACGACAACGATCATGACCACCATCACGATGAGCATGAGCATGACCATCATCACGACGAACACGATGAACATGACCACGACGAACACGGCCACCATCATCACCACCACCATGATCACGAAGGCGGAGAGGTGGAAGAGTACGGCATCGGCACCTACGTCTATTACCGCCGCCGGCCCTTCAGCCTGGGCCGTTTCGATGAATTTGTAGCCCGCAAGCTGCCCAAGAACGTCATCCGCGCCAAGGGCATTTGCTACTTCAAAGGGGAATTCGACAAGTGCTACCTCTTCGAACAGGCGGGGCGCCAATTGTCGCTCAAGGACGTGGGGCTCTGGTTCGCCACCATGTCACCCGACGAACTCGCCGAAGAGATGATTCGCGAGCCCGGCCTGCGCAAGGACTGGGACGAGCAATATGGCGACCGCATGCAGAAGATCGTCTTCATCGGGCAACGCCTTGACAAGGAGGCCTTGGCCCGTGACCTGGACGCCTGTCTGACAGATTAGCGCACAAAAAACAGGCGCGTCGCTTATTCATCGCTTCGCGCCTGGATACATAAAGGCAATGCCCTTGCGGGATTATTTTGGTTGCCTTGCAGAATGACTACTTTTGAATCCTGATACGGGCATCAACTGCCGTCACGTAACGCGGGTTGCCGAGCAGCGGGTTGAGGTCCATCTCCACGATTTCGGGAGCAGCCTGCACCAGCGCGCTCACACGCGCAACCTGGTCGGCATAGAGGTCGATATTGACGGGCTCCTGACCGCGCACGCCTTGCAGGATCTTGTAGCCACGCAGCTTGGTGAGCATCTGTTTGGCTTCAGCGGCGGTAATGGGCGCCAATGCAGACTGCACGTCCTTGAGCACCTCGATGAAGATACCGCCCAGGCCGAAGAAGATCTGATGGCCGAACTTTTCATCGCGGATAGCTCCGATATAGACATCCGTGCCGTCCAGCATCGGGTACATTTCCACGGCGTAGGTTTCGGGGATGACGATAAGGCGGTCAAACTCCTTGGCCACAGTATCCAAATCCTTGACGCCCAGTGTCACACCGCCCACGTCGGACTTGTGCAACGGACCCACGACCTTCATCACCAATGGCACATCTTTCGAGCAGCCGACCTCTTTGGCGAATGCCAAAGCGTCTTCTTTCTTGTCCACCTCGACGGACTTCTTGCGGGAGATGCCGGCAGCATCGAGCAGTTCGTTGTAGTCGGCGATTTCCAAGTAACCACTCTCGCACTTGTCGATGGTCTTGCGGATGCGGGCAACATCGACTTGCGGCAATTCCACCACTTCGGGCTGCGGTTTCGGAGTGTTCCACACCTTGACGAGGGCGTTGCCCAGCACGCACTCTTCCGGGAAGTTGATACGTCCCTTGGCGATGAAGTCCTCGATCTCCTGTTTCACATTGATGATAGACGGCAGCACGGGGAAGATGGGCTTCTTGCAGGTCTTCATCTTCTCGTCGAGCAGATCATAGACCTCCTTGTTGGAAAAGAGGCCCGGGGATCCGAAGATGACCACAGAGAAGTCGATATCCGTGTAGTCGTTCTCGACGGTGTCGATGATATAGCCGAGCTGTTCGGCGGTGCCGGTAGCGAGGAAGTCGATGGGATTGCCCACGGAGGAACCGCCGAAGAGTTTCGCGAGCAGAGCGGGGCTGGCGGGGTGGTCCTTGAGCGGGGGCACTTCTATGCCGCCGTCGCTAAGCACGTCGGTGAGCATCACGGCCGGACCGCCGGCGTGGGTGATGACGGCGCAGCGATTACCCTTTATTTCAGGGTGCATGAAGACGGCACATACAGTAGTGAGCTCCTGACGGTTGTGGCAGCGCACGATGCCGGCTTTCTGAAACAGGGCATCCACGGCGGCGTCGTTGGTGGCCAAGGCACCGGTGTGCGACGAGGCCGCACGCGAGCCGGCGGCGGAACCGCCCGACTTGATGGCTGCAATCTTACAGCCCTTGTTGATGAGGTTGCGGCTATGCTTCAGCAACCGCTGCGGGTCGCCAATCTTTTCCATATAGAGCATGATGACATGACTCGACTTCTCGGGGTCGAAGGTCTCGTCCAGATGTTCCAGCACATCCTCGATGCCGAGTTGGGCGCTGTTGCCTACAGCCCATACGCTGTTGAACTTAAGGCCGTTGCTCATACCGTACTCCTTGATAAACACGGCAGTGGCGCCGCTTCCCGTGATGAAGTCCACACCCTTGGGGTCGAGTTTCGGGATGGGCGTGTCGAAGCAGCCGCTGTAGTTGGTGTTGAGGAAGCCTGTGCAATTGGGGCCGATGAGGGAGCCGCCCACGGCGTTGATGGCATCCACGATATGCTTCTCAATGGCAGCGCCCTCGGCATTCTCCTCCGAGAAGCCCGCGCTGACAATGATGAATCCTTGTGTGCCTTTCTGCTGCGTCAGCACGTCCACCGTGTGGGCGCAGAACTTGGCAGCGATACAGAGGATGGCACAATCGACCTGTGGCAGGTCTTCCACCTGTTTGTAGCACTTGATGCCCTGCACCTCGTCCTCTTTGGGATTCACCGCATAGACTTCGCCCTTGAAGGCACTCTCCAACAGGTTTTTAAGGGCTTTGCCGCCCGGTTTGTGAATGTCACTGGATGCACCGCACACGACGATGCTCTTGGGATTGATCAGTTTTTGGTTAATCATATATGTTTTATTTTGTGAATCGCCCCGAGTACGCAAATCACGCATCGGGGCAATATTATTGTTGTATTATTGTTGAACGATATCTTTCTTCAACTTGTCGATACGGGCGCAAAGCGTCTCCTCAACGGATTTGAGGTTGGCGCGTTTGCGGGCTTTCTCCACAACGCTGAAGTAGAACTTGATTTTCGGCTCCGTGCCGGAAGGACGCACCGTGACCTTGCTGCCGTCCGCCGTGAAGAACTGCAGCACGTTGGATGTCGGCAGGTCGATGATGGTGTTGGTTTTGTTCACGAAATCATACGACTTGGAAACAGCGTAATCCTTCATCATCACCACCGGCTGGTCGCCAATCTTTTGGGGCGGGTTGCTGCGGAAGTTGGCCATCATGGCCTGGATCTCCTCCACACCGGCCTTGCCCTTCTTGGTGAGAGAAAGCAGGTCCTCCTTGTAGTAGCCATATCCTTTGTAGATGTCGTCAAGCACTTGTGCGAGCAATTTGTGCCCGGCCTTCCCATTGGCCATGTGGTAGGCCGCCATCTCGGCAATGAGACAGCAGGCGGAGACGGCGTCCTTGTCGCGCACGAAATCGCTGATCAGGTAGCCATAGCTCTCCTCGCCGCCGCAGACGAATGTTTTCGCACCCTCGTTCTTGAGGATGGCCTCGGCGATATACTTGAAGCCCGTGAGCACCTCCATACACTCCACGTTGAAGTCAATGGCGATATCACGGATCAAGTCGGTCGTAACCACGGTCTTGACCACGAACTGGTCGCCCGTGATCTTGTTGTTCTGCTGCCACTGGGAAAGGATGTAGTGGAACAGCAGCGTGCCCGTCTGGTTGCCGTTGAGCAGACACATTTTCCCGTCGGCATCGCGGATGGCGATACCCACGCGGTCCGCATCGGGATCGGTGGCGAGGATGAGGTCGGCCTCCACCTCGTCGGCCTTCTTCAAGGCCAGCTCAAGGGCGCTCTTCTCTTCAGGGTTGGGCGACTTGACGGTCGGGAAGTTGCCGTCGGGGACAGCCTGTTCTTCCACCAAATAGACATTCTTGAAACCGTACATATCCAAAGCCTTGGGCACCATGGTGATGCCGGTGCCGTGCAGCGGTGTATAGACGATTTTCAGATTCTTGGCCTTCTTGATGGCGGCAGGATTGAGCGTGAGGGCGGCAATCTTGTCGAGATAGACCTTGTCCACATCCTCGCCGATAATGTGGACGAGGTTGTCTGCGCGGGTCCATTTCACCTGCTTGAGCGTCGTGATCTTGTTGACCTCCACAATGACATTCTTGTCGTGCGGGGGCACGAGCTGCCCGCCGTCTTCCCAATAGACCTTGTAGCCATTGTATTCACGGGGATTGTGGGACGCGGTGACCATCACGCCTGCCTGGCAACCGAGATGCCGCACGGCAAAAGAGAGCTCCGGCGTGGGACGCAAGTCCTCAAACAAGAACACCTCGATTTTGTTCGCCGAGAGAATATCTGCCGTGATCTCCGCGAATTCACGACTATGAAGTCGCGAATCGTGCGAAATCGCCACCTTGATTTTCTGATGTTTGAAGCATTTGAGGAGATAGTTGGCCAAGCCTTGTGTGGCAAATCCCACCGTATAACGGTTCATGCGGTTGGTACCCACGCCCATGATGCCGCGCAGGCCACCCGTCCCGAACTCTAACGTGCGATAAAAAGCCTCTGTCAACTCTTGCGGATTTTCTTTTTGGAGACGACGAATTTCATCCTTGAAACTGGATTCATAATCCTCTTCCAGCCAAGTTTTGATTCTTTGTTCAACTGATGTTTCCATATCTGAGATTTTAGGCTGCAAAAGTACAAAATTTGCAGGTTGCTGTCAAGGCCTAAAAAATATATTTTGTGTAAGAAAACGCTCTTTTTTGAGACTTTTATTCCGCTGGGCCGATCGACGGGCAACTCGTGGCTGCAATATTGAGTGCGCGTTTATTTGTGGATGTCTGTTTTGTACGTGAAAAAGTCAAAGTGTTCCACGCCCATTGCGCGGAGTTTTCCGGCGCTTCGCTCAATGTCCTCCTGAGTGTTGTAGCCTTCGATGAGCGGGAGTCGCACGATGATGTCGTCGCCACGGCCCTCCTGCAGGAGCTCTTGCAGGTTGTCGAACGCGCGCCGATTGCTGATGCCGGTGTAGCGCCGGTAAATCTCGTCGTTGGTCTCCTTGATGTCGATGATGAACTGGTTGATGACGGAGGATAGCCGGCGGATATGGTCTGCGGGGACGTTGAGGGAGGTTTCGAGCGTCAGGTTCCATTCCAGGCCGCAGATCTCGCGAAAGCGGGCAATGAAGTCGGGATGCATGGCAGGCTCGCCACCGCCGAAGGTGATGCCGCCGCCAGTGGCGAGGAAGTAGAGCTGGTCAATCTTCACCGTTTCATAGAGGCTTTCGGGCGTGAAGGTGCGCCAGACGTCCTCACGATGGCATTGCGGGTTGAGGCAGTACCGGCAACGCAGCGGACAACCGTGGAAGGCCGCGAGCGTGCTCACGCCTTTGCCGTCGGTCTGTATCCGGTGCCGCACAATGCCGATGAAGGGTGCCTCTTCCATTGCGTGGGGTTATTGGGGGGTGTTGTCGAGTTGGTGCAGGGCATAGCAGTAGGCGCCGATGGTGGTGGCCACGCTGGTGCCGATGTGGGATGTGATGATGCCGAGCCGCTTCTGGGTGTCGCAAAGGATGGTCTCGCCGGTGCCGTAGAGGGGAATGGCGCGCTGCTCGCCGCGGGCGAAGGCCTCGAACTCGGCCTCGTCCTCCAAGTTATAAACGTAGGAGGGTACGCGGGGGAGCGTCTGCCCCGCGCGGGTGTGCATCTGGGCACGCAACTCGCGCAACAGGGCGGGCATGAAGAGGGTGTGCGACTTGGAGAGGCCGCCACCAAGAACGATGATGCCGTCCAGGATGGTGACACACTGGGCTATGGTGTAGCCCGCCACTTCACCGAAGGTGTCGAAAGCCTTGCGTGCCGCCTCGCGGTCGCCCTCCTTCTCGCCGTTCGCAATGAGGAAAATATCGAGCGAGTCGGTGTAATCCTTCGCCCTGGGGTCGTTGGCGCGCATATTATAATAATGTAATATGGCACGCTGGGAAACTCCCTCCTCCACGATCAGCTCCGGCTGCAGCTTGTTGGGGGTGCAGTATATTTCGGAACAGCAGTTGTCGCCGATGTACATCTGTTCGTGGGTGGTGACACCGATGCCGAAGCCGGTGCCGAGGATGAAGCCGACAAGGTTGCGGTACTGCTTCACGCTGCCGGCGGCATGGAGTCTTCGGTTGACATCGGGCAGGGTGCCGGCCAGGGCTTCGCCGTAGGTGAAGAGGTCGGCGTCGTTGTTGATGAAGACGGGCAGGTTGAAGCGGCGCTGGAGGTAGGGGCCAAGGGCCACGCCGCCCTCGAAGGCGGGGAAGTTGGTCAGCCGGGTAGGGAAAATGCCGTTGGGATAGTCGGCCGGGCCGGGGAAGGCGAAGCTGAGGGCCACCGGCTTCTCGGGCAGCGCCTGGATGGTCTGCTCGAAGCCGGCCGCGAGGTTGGCCAGACATTTGTCGAGGTCGCGCGCCTCGGATGGGAGCTCTATGGTCTCGGTGACCGGCTTGTTGCCGCGCAGGGCGGTGAAGCGGAAATGGGTGCCGCCTGCGTCAAGGGTCACCACGGTTCTCGGGTCGTTGTCGTACATGCTGGATCAGTTTTGAATGAGGCGGCAAAGTTACATAAAATAATGGCCGGTTCATCCTGCCTGAAAAAAAAGTGGAGAATGGAAAAGTTATGAAATGAAAATTATGGAGAAAAAATATTTATAAACAGTGAATTGTATAAAAAAAAATATTATTTTTGCCGCCCGAATGAGAAGAGTGGGGAATTGAGGGGTGGAATGATGTTTAAGACACTGATTTTTAGACAAATATAAAATAAAAAAAGAGAAAATAAAACAATGAGTGCAAGCAAGAAATTAGCAGCCAATGCTCGAAAAGAAGCGAACAAAACGGTGTACATGGCACGATTAGTGGATAATCCAACCTCACCGCGCAAGACCCGGATCATGGCAAATGTGATTCGCGGCAAGAATGTGGACTATGCAATGAATGTCCTGAAATACAGCCCGAGAGAGGCTTCCGAGAAGTTGTTGAAACTTCTGAAGTCTGCCATCGCAAACTGGCAAGTGAAGAACGAAGGCATGCGTTTGGAGAACGCTGACCTTTACGTGAAGACGATCATGGTGGACGGTGGTCGCATGCTGAAGCGCATCCGCACGGCTCCTCAAGGCCGCGCCAACCGCATCCGCAAGCGTTCCAACCACATCACCTTGGTGATTGCCGACCGCAATACGGAAAACAACAATAATGAAATAATAAAAGAAGAATCACAAAATTAATTAATTAAGTATGGGTCAGAAAGTAAATCCGGTAGGCATTCGCCTCGGAATCGTCAGAGGATGGGATTCTAATTGGTACGGCGGCAAAAATTTCGCCGGTAAGATTGTCGAAGACGACAAAATTAGAAAGTACCTGAATGCCAAGTTCGCAAAGGCCGGAATTTCCAAAATTTACATTGAAAGAACACTGAAACTCGTCACCGTCACCATCATGACGGCACGTCCGGGCCTCATCATCGGCAAGGGCGGCCAGGAGGTTGACAAGGTGAAGGAGGAGCTGAAGGTCATCACGGGCAAGGAAATCCAGATCAACATCGTGGAAGTGAAGCGCCCCGACCTGGACGCACAACTCGTGGCACAGAACATTGCCAAGCAAATTGAAGGCCGTGTGGCATACAAGAAGGCCATCAAGACCGCCATCTCCACCACGATGCGCGCCAACGCAGAAGGCATCAAGGTGACCGCAGCCGGTCGTCTGGGCGGTGCCGAAATCGCACGCGCCGAGCACTTCAAGGAGGGCCGTATCCCCTTGCACACATTGCGTGCCGACATCGACTACGCTCCCGTCGAGGCTCACACCACGTACGGTTGCATCGGCATCAAGGTGTGGATCTGCCGCGGCTTCGTCTATGGCAAGCGCGACCTGTTCACCCTCACCGAGGCCGGCAAGGACGCCAAGGCACCCCAACGCCGGATGTCCCGCGGTCCCCGCAAGGGCGAAGGCCGTGGTCCCCGCACCAACAACAGAAACAACTAATAACGCCGACGCAAAGATGCCGGCTTGAAATAATCAATAACACAAAACATTAAAAGCAATGTTACAACCGAAAAAATCTAGATACAGAAGGCCGCAGAAAGGCAGAATGAAATCCATCACCAAACGTGGTGCCACGATTTCGTTCGGTTCCTTCGCGCTTAAGACGCTCGACCAATGTTGGATCAGCGCCCGCCAAATCGAGGCCGCCCGTCAGGCTATCACCCGTGAGATGAAGCGTGAGGGTCAGCTTTGGATTCGCATTTTCCCCGACCGCCCCGTTACCGCCAAGGGTTTGGGTGTCCGTATGGGTAAAGGTAAAGGTACTCCCGAGTCATGGGCCGCACGCGTGAGCCCGGGCCGCATCCTCTTCGAGGCCGACGGCATCCCCATGGAAGTGGCTAAGGAAGCCATGAGACTTGGCGCCCAGAAACTGCCCGTTCACACAAAGTTCATTGTCAGAAGAGACTATTCTCCCGAAATTTAATCCGAGAAAGCTATGAAACAGACCGTAATCAACGAACTCACCACTGCTGAAGTGAAGGAAAGACTGGTTGTCGAGCAAGAGAACCTCATCAAGATGAGACTCAACCACGCCATCTCCCCGTTAGAGAACCCCCAGTCCATCAAAGATCAACGTAGAACCATCGCCAGACTGCACACCGAGTTGCGCAAACGCGAATTAAACGATAAAAAATAGTTATGGAAAGAAATAATAGAAAAGTGAGAGAAGGTGTCGTGGTCAGCGACAAGATGGACAAATCCATCGTCATCAAGGTGGAACGCAAGATGAAACACCCCATCTACGGGAAATTCCTCAAACGCTCCACGAAGTTCATGGCACACGACGAAAAGAACGATTGCCACATCGGCGACCGCGTCAGAATTATGGAGACCAGACCCTTGAGCAAAAACAAGTGCTGGCGTTTAGTAGAAATCTTAGAAAGAGCTAAATAGTTATGATACAACAAGAATCAAGATTATCAGTAGCTGATAACAGCGGCGCTAAGGAAGTCCTCTGCATCCGCGTTTTGGGAGGCACCAAGAAACGTTACGCCTCCGTGGGCGACAAGATTGTCGTCGCCATCAAGAGCGCAATCCCCTCCGGCCAAGTCAAGGCTGGCACCGTCTCCAAGGCTGTGGTGGTCCGCACCAAAAGACCCGTCCGCCGTCATGACGGTTCCTACATCCGCTTCGACGACAACGCCGTGGTGCTGCTCACCCCCGCAGACGAACTGCGCGGTACGCGTATCTTCGGACCCGTTGCACGTGAGCTCCGTGAAAAACAATTCATGAAGATCGTGTCTTTGGCACCGGAAGTACTGTAGAAATTAATAACAATAGATACAATTGACAAAGACCAATTGGTAAACAATCCAAAAAAAAAACGACAAAATGAAACTTAAGATCAAGAAAGGCGACATCGTAAAAGTGATTGCCGGCGAGAGCAGGAAGTCCCAAGGCAAGGTCCTCGAAGTCCTGCCCGACCAGCAGAAAGCCCTGGTCGAGGGATGCAACCTCGTCTCCAAGAGCACGAAACCCAACGCCAAGAACCCCAACGGAGGCATCATCCAAAAGGAAGCCCCCATTCACATCTCGAACCTTATGCTCATCGATGCAAAAGGTAATGCTACCCGCGTGGGCAGAAGAAGAAACGCCGACGGCAAATTAGTTAGATATTCCAAAAAATCAGGAGAGGAGATCAAGTAATGACACCAAGATACAAGGAAAAATACCAGAAAGAGGTGCTCCCCGCCCTCCAGGAACAGTTCGGATTCAAATCCGTCATGCGCGTGCCCCGCATCACCAAGATTTGCCTCAACCAAGGCCTTGGTAAATTCGGCATCGCCGACAAGAAACTCATCGACGCCGGCGTCCAGGAAATGACCATGATCGCCGGTCAGAAGGCCGTCGCCACCAAGTCCAAGAAGGACATCTCCAACTTCAAGTTGAGAAAAGGCATGCCCATCGGCGTGCGCGTGACCCTTCACGGCGACCGCATGTATGAATTCCTCGACCGCCTCATCTCCGTCTCCATCCCGCGTATCCGCGACTTCCGCGGCATCAGCGACAAGGGTTTCGACGGCAGAGGCAACTACACCCTCGGCATTCCCGAGCAGATCATATTCCCCGAAATCGACATCGACAAGGTGGCTAAAATCAACGGTATGGACATCACCTTCGTGACTACCGCACGCAATGACAAGGAGTGTCTCGCATTATTGAAAGAATTTGGCTTCCCCTTCAAAAATCAGAAATAGCATGGCAAAAGAATCATTAAAAGCTAAAGAAGTTAAAAGAGCAAAATTAGTTGCTAAATATAGTGCGAAACGCGCGGAGCTCAAGAAGATCATGAACGGCGACGACTACGATGCCAAACGTGCCGCTGACATCGCACTTCAAAAACTGCCCCCCAACTCCAACCCTATCCGCCTGCACAACCGCTGCAAGCTGACGGGCCGTCCCAAAGGCTATATCCGCCAGTTCGGACTCTCCCGTATCAACTTCCGCGAAATGGCCATGGCCGGACTTATTCCCGGAGTGAAAAAAGCAAGTTGGTAACATTAAATTAAGGAGATTACAGTTATGAATACCGATCCGATATCCGATTATTTGACTCGTTTGAGAAACGCCATCCGCGCCAATCACAAGGTGGTGGAAATCCCCGCCTCCAACGAGAAAAGAGCAATCACCAAGATTCTCTTCGAAAAAGGTTATATTCTCAATTACAAGTTCATCGATGACGTACACCCCAAGATGATCAAGATCGCCTTGAAGTACCATCCGGTGACCAAACAATCCGCCATCACGACCCTGCAACGCGCCAGCCGTCCCGGTTTGCGCAAATACGCCGGCGTGGCTGACATGCCCTCCGTGCTCAACGGCCTCGGCATCGCCATCGTGTCCACCTCCCGTGGCATGATGACCGACAAAGAGGCAAAGGCCCAGAATGTTGGCGGCGAAGTTATTTGTTTCATCAGCTAATATAGGAGGAACCGTTATGTCAAGAATAGGCAAATTGCAAATCGCCGTCCCATCCGGCGTCGAAATCAAGAGAGACGAGAAATCCAACATCGTCACCGTGAAGGGCCCCAAGGGCGAACTTCAACAGTATGTTGACCCCCGTATCGAACTCAACCTCGAAGACGGTCACCTCCACCTCACCCGCCCCACCGACAACAAACGCGACAAGGCCATGCACGGCCTCTATCGCGCCCTCATCAACAACATGGTCACCGGCGTCTCCCAAGGATTCCAGACCAAGATGGAGGTCGTCGGCGTCGGTTACAAGGCTGAGGCCAAGGGCGACCACCAGCTCGACATGGGTCTGGGTTACTCCCACAACATCCTGTTCGACTTCCCCAAGGAGATCACCGTGCAGACGATCAACGAGAAAGGTAAAAGCCCCATCATTATCCTGAGCTGCATCGACAAACAACTCCTCGGACAAGTGTGCAACAAGATCCGCTCCTATCGTAAACCTGAACCGTACAAGGGCAAAGGTATCCGCTTCGAGGGCGAGGTCATCAGAAAGAAAGCTGGCAAGTCAGCAGAAAAATAATCGCGTAAATACAGTTTTACTATGGCTAACAACAAAAAAGAATATAGAAGAAAAAGGATCAAGAACCGCATTCGCAGAATTGTCAGCGGTACTCCTGCCCGCCCCAGACTGTCCGTGTTCAGAAGCAACCGCGACATCTATGTGCAGGTCATTGATGACATGGCCGGCGTGACCCTCGTGTCCGCATCCTCCAAGATGGCCGGCATCGCCGAACACCAAGGCACCAAGTGCGAAAAGTCCGCCCTCGTGGGCAAGGAAATCGCCCAACGCGCCCTCGCCGCCGGCATCAACGAAGTCGTCTTCGACCGTAACGGCTATTTGTATCACGGAAGAGTCAAATCCCTGGCCGACGCTGCCAGAGAAGGTGGTCTCAAATTTTAAACCCCAAGAACTATGGCAATCGCAAACATAAAGAAAGTTAAAGCCGCCGACCTCGAACTTAAGGAAAGAATGGTGGCAGTGAACAGAGTGGTGAAGGTCACCAAGGGCGGACGCATTTTCAGCTTCGCCGCCATCATGGTGGTCGGTAACGAAAACGGCATCGTGGGCTACGGCCTCGGCAAGGCAAAGGAAGTCTCCACCGCCATCGCCAAGGGCACCGAGGATGCCAAGAAGAACCTCATCCGGGTCCCCGTCCTGAAAGGCACCATCCCCCATGCCCAAGAAGGCAAGTACAGCGGCGCCAGCGTCTTCATGAAACCCGCAGCCCCTGGTACCGGTGTCATCGCCGGCGGTGCTATGCGTGCCGTGCTCGAAAGCGTCGGCGTGAAGAACGTGCTCGCCAAGTCCAAAGGCTCCTCCAACCCGCACAGCGTGGTGAAGGCCACCTTCGACGCCCTCTCCAAGATGCGCGACGCCTACTCCGTGGCCCAAGTCCGCGGCGTCGGCCTCGACAAAGTCTTCAACGGCTAATCTCGAACAATCACTATAAGTTTATCATAAAGACTGCCCACCGGCAGTCTTTTTTTTTAGGAAGAATGAAATTATCTAATCTTTATGGGATGAAAACGGTTGACTCTGGCGTTGATCTCATCTTTGTTGTGCCATTATGTATATAAGTGCCTTATTTTTGGGGAAAGGATGAACCCGTTCAGGACCGTCGCACAAACACGGAGAAGATACTGTCAGCCGCCTTTGACACCAAGACCAGTTTTAGGGAAATGCTTTCCTGATTTACGGAAAAAACAGAGATTTTACGTCTGCAAATCGCTGTTTTCCAGTGTTTTGAGCGATATACAACACTTCTTATATCGCTCTCTTTCAACACAATACTGGATGTTTTACCCTGATTGCTGCCCTCAAAAGGGCGGCTGACGGCATTGCCATCCAGTGGGTTTGTGGCAATGAATAAGAGATACCAACTTTTAACTTCTAAGCTATTGCTTGATGAACTTGGAGATGGAAGACTGATTGTCTTGGGTGAGGATGCGGATGAAATAGACTCCTCTGGTCAGGCTGTTAACGTTGAGGGTGTTCAATTGTTCAGACTGTCCGTTGCAGCTCATGATCTGGCGACCGCTCAAGTCGTAGATCACGATTTGCTGCCGCCAGCTCGTTCGCCCTGCGGTGGGCATCAGGACAGAACATGCACCCAGTGGTCGTATATACCTCCAGGAGCACATTGCGGTTGGTCGGTGTTGTCGGCACGATTGTGTCAGTGACTTGTGCAGTGGCCGTAATAAAGGCGGCTGCAACAACAACAACAAAAAAAAGGAGTACAAGTTTCTTCATAAATCAAAATCTAAAAAACAAGCGACAAAAATAAATAATATTGTCGCTTGTTCAGATGTATTGTTACGAACAACTTATGAACAACCAAAGAGACTTTCATACTCGAAAATTGAATAGTTGTGCGATAATTTGTCTTCGTTTTATTATCGGCCATGACAAAAGTCGTGGATTTAGTTCCGGCTGTTAATAGTGTCAATGTTATGATTCACATTATGGGGAACTCACGCCCTAAACCCTCGTCTCTCCTTCGGCAAGGAACCATCCGTTAGCAACATCCTTGGGCACACAAGCATGCAAGGTGCCATATCATGTATATAACTCCCAAAAATATTTAAAGCAAAATGTATTTTTTAATTATTCCATCACGTATTTAAAAAAAAATTACTATTTTTGCCGCATCAATTATTCAGATTTTGTTAAATGGACCTCGCAAGATCTTAAGGCTGATTGCGAAATCATTAAAAACAGAGGCCCTTATTTATAAACACCACGCCAACATGAAACCCTTATCCCTACTTTTGCTTTTTTTCGGACTGTCGGTCGCCCTTTTCGGCCAGAATCCAAGTCCCACTTGTTATCGTATCTATCTGAGTGACAAGAACAATTCGCCCTACTCCATCAACAATCCGCTGGAGTATCTCTCGCAGCGGGCCATTGATAAACGAACGAGATTCAACATTCCGATAACGGAACAGGATCTCCCCATCAACCCACAATACAAGCAGCAGATTTTG
>JAGCCZ010000039.1 GCA_017651425.1 Bacteroidales bacterium | reverse complement strand
CGCAAACCGTACCACTCAAATTATTGTCCCGGAGGGACACAATCTTATTAACCCCATATAAGCGACTGAAAGGAGCGCAATATGGGGAAGAGGCGCGCAACCGACAACCCTCGCGGCGCGGGAGCCGGCATCCAAGATGCATAAAACTTGCTCGCCGCGAAAGGGAGGCGTTGGACATCATCATTATCTGACTTTTTGAGATCAACATTATGAGGACCTCTCTCTTTACCATTTCCACGCCATATCCCCAAACCCTGCGAGGTCCGTTGAACAGAATCCGAAGATATGGCGCTGCAAAGTTACATAATAATATGTTTGTTTAAGTTTCACAAATTCACCACAGCAACTTCCTACGGCAAGAATCAAACACAGGTCTTTTCATAACAATCAATTTTTATACTTGATTATTACTTCCGGCAAATCATACGCCAGATAAAGATCCTGGCAAATTCTACAAATGGAAGAATCAGCCATCATCTGATATACGCCATTGATTTCATCCCCAATCTGAAAATCGTTTTCTGGTTTAGAGTATGTTTTGACAACATTCCCGTGTTCTGTACCGTAAATAAACACCGTTCCTCCGATTCCAGCTGGTGATTGAACTTCAACAAGATAACCGTATATCTCGCCTGTACAATACTCGTATCCTATTACTTTCCCTTTTATCAGGTTACCTCTATTTCGCTCGCAACCACAGAAAGAAAACACAAACACAACAAGAGCGGCTATAGCTAAAAGTTTCGATAAGTTTTTCATAATGGTATTTTTTTATAAGGAATGTATTATTTCACAGGGCAAAAATACTAATAATGATGATATTTTTATCCCTTCACAACAGAAATGTGACCCCCCTGCTGCAAAAATATGAACCCATGAAAAAGTCAATCTTTATGTGGGTATGTAAAATTCTGGTAATTAATATGTTGTAAAATACTCATATAACAACAATGTGAAGGGATAAAACAGATGTTGTGTGAAGGGTTAAGACAAAACACTGTTTGCCGTCTCTGATAATTGACCATAATCGCACGTTGCAAATAGCACATTGCCCGGAGATTCCGCTCAACGCTGTCGCGTTTCGCGGAATGGTGCGCCGCATGCGGGGAGAAGAAGGGGGAGATGGGCGGCGGGTTGGGGCGTGCCGTCGCCGAAGCCTTTTCCATCGCCGCCCATCTCCCCCCTGTTCCCTCCGGTGGGCCTCACCATTCCGCTGCGAACGCAGTGAGCGAGCGGAATCTCCTTCATCCTTGGCAGGGCATCTACTACTGCGAACGCAGTAGAGCTGCCACAATGTGACGGCTCTGCTTTTTCATGACTGTTTATTTTTTTTCAAAAACATATTCTCTAATAGTATTTCCAAAAGTGGAGCCAAAATAATATAAACTCATGGAATTTTCTGATTTAGATGTGATTACCAAACCATCTTCTTTACTTATTCCATATACAAAGACAACGTCTGTGTCTGTCCCGTCCCATACCCCGTGTTCTCCAATTCTATAAAGTGTGTCGTTGGATATGTGAAATTGTTGGTCATCGTGAAAAAGATAATCACGGTTAGTGGGTGAAACGAAATTTTTAGGTCTAACGCTTACGGTTGCATGTTGTGCGTTTTCGTCAATGTTCAGAATTATTTTCAACCCCTTTTCAGGTTTGCATACCCAGACGGAATCTGTATTTCTGCAGCCTGATAATACTGCGGTTAGAAACAACAAGGCAATTGAGATGATAACAATTCTTTTTTTCATTACTACAATTTATGAGGACCTCTCTTTTTTACCTTTTCACCGCCACATCCCCAGACCCTGCGAGGTCCGACAAACAGAATCCGAAGATATGGCGATGCAAATTTACTATATTATGATGATATTTTATCCCTTCACACCAGAAATGTGAACCCCCCTTGCAAAAAATGTGAACCCCCTGAAAAAACCAATCTTTATGGAGTGAGGGTGAAAACTTTGACAATCAATATGTTATAAAACAAGCGCATTACAACGATGTGAAGGGATAAAACAGATATTGTGTGAAGGGTTAAGACAAAACACTGTTTGCCGTCTCTGATAATTGACTATATTTGCCAAGGTCTCATCGAGCATACCGGCAGCAAGAAGACCGGCGGCTACAAGGCTGTCAACAACCCGCCGGAAGAAAACGACGAACCGACAGCCAATAGCTAACCGCAAATGGCTATTGGTATTAATTTCTTAACTCCTTAATTTCTTAATTATCAACACCCAACCACCAGCCACCTCCTACTCAAACCTCACCGCGTTCACCGGCGTGATTTTGCGGCCCACCACCCAGGCGGGGATGACCAGCACGGCCATGCAGATGACGAAAACGCCCAAATTAAGGCCTATTACCGCCCACGGATCGTAATGTACCGGGACAAAATCGGTGTAGTAGGTCTCGGGGTTGAGCTTGACAAAGTGAAAACGCTGCTGCAGGAGTCCGAACAGCAGCGCAATGGCATCGCCGACAAGCATGCCGCGCAGCAAAATACGCCCGGCCACGATCATGAAGGTGTGAACCACATGCCGCGTCTTCATGCCCAATGATTTAAGGATACCGATAGTTTGCGTTTGTTCCAAGATGACAATGAAAAAGATGCACATCATGGTGACAATGCATACACACGTCGTGATGAGCAGCAGCACGGCCACATTGGTGTCGAAAAGGGCAATCCATTCAAATATTTCGGGATAGATTTGATAAATGGTCTCCGCCTTCAACTCCAAAGGCAGGCGATGATGCACATATTCGCCCATCTCGGCAATGCGGTCATAGTCGCGGATGAGCACCTCGATGCCGCTGACAAGGCTGTCGGGCCAGTCGTTGAGTTTCTGGATGTGACGCAAATCGACGAGGGCAAAACGCTCGTCATATTCCGGCAGGCCTGTCTGGTAAATGGCCGCCACCGTGAATTTGCGGGCACGCGGCGGATCCTGCACGAAATAGGTCTGCACTTTGTCGCCGACATGCAGCAACAACTTATCGGACAGATGTTTCGAAATTATAATATGATTGTCGGCGACCGTGTCGCCCAAACACAAAGAGTCTCCTTCCATGATGTTTTTACGGAAAAGGGACTGATTGAAGGTGGCATCCATGCCCTTGAGCACAATGCCCTCCACCTGGTCGGTGGTCTTGACAATGCCCACTTTGGTGGCAAAGTTCTGCACACTCGCAATGTCGGGATTTTGTCGCAGCTGCTCGACGAAAGGCTGGCTTTTGTTGAACGGCACCTGCTCGTAAGTATAGTTCTCGTCGTAGTGGGCTATACGGATGTGGGAGCCCATCGCGATGACTTTGTCGCGGATTTCGCGCTTATAGCCGGAAGTGATGCCAATAGCCACCATCATGATGACCAATCCCAAGGAGACACCGCACACCGACAGCGCCACAATGGGCCGCGAAAAGCGGTTGCCCTTGTCCTTCAGGATCCGATTGGCCAGCTGGAAATGGAAGCGCGTATTGCTCATGACAGCCTAAAAGTCATACGTGATTCCCACACGCGCAAACATGGGCATTGGGGCGTAGTAGTCGTTGTAATTTTTATTGAGCGGCTGTGTGGGGTAAATCACATAGAGCGCATACAGACTCAAGTCCGTGCCGATATAGCTCTTGAATCCGATGCCAAGAGCCAAGGCATGGTTGTTTTTGCGCATGGGGGTTGACAGAGGGTACCCTTCCTCGTCGCAGAAAGAAGGATAATTGAGATATTCATAGCCCGCATGCACCAGAAAATAACGCGCGATGAGGAACTCCGTGAAGACGTTGGCGCCGAAAGCGTGCAAGGCAGTATAGTTTCCCATTCCCATCCCCATGAAAGAAAGCTCATAACGAGGACCCGCCCCGACAGAAAACCAGTCCGTGATGTGGACACCCAATTCCGGGGCCAGGGCGAGGTTGTAGCCAAAATTCGAATTGATATTGCCTCCCACAAAGAATTCGAGTTTTTTATCGGATTCCTTTTTTTGTGCTGTGCGGACTCCCGTGCGCAAGTTGCTCGGAATGGGAACCGTTGGATTCTGTGCCATCACGGCGATGGACAGGAGGAGTCCCGCAACAGTCAATGCTATTTTTTTCATAATAAAAAAGATAAAAAAAGGCGCGACACGCCATGTCAAGCGTGCGCGCCTTGAGTTAACGGTATTAGAACTTGTTGCCGGCAGCTTGGCAGGCGGTGATGGCCACCAAGCTGACGATATCCTCCACAGAGCAACCGCGGGAGAGGTCGTTGATAGGGGCGGCCATGCCCTGCATGACAGGTCCGATGGCATCGGCGCCGGCCATGCGCTGCACGAGCTTGTAGGCGATGTTACCCACTTCGAGGGAGGGGAAGACCAGCACGTTGGCCTTGCCTGCCACAGGGCTGCCGGGAGCCTTCTTGGCGGCCACTTCCGGAATGATGGCGGCGTCGGCCTGCAGATCGCCGTCGATGACGAGATTCGGGTCCATCTCCTTGGCGATGCGGGTGGCGTTGACCACCTTGTCCACCAACTCATGCTTGGCAGAGCCCTTGGTGGAGAAGCTCAGCATGGCCACTCTCGGCTCAATGCCGGCGATGGTGCGGGCAGTTTGCGCGGTCACCACGGCGATCTGGGCCAGCTTGTTCTCATCCGTGTTCGGGTCGGCGGCACAGTCGGCGAAAACCATGATGCCGTCGTCACCCCATTTCTTGTCGGGGAAGCACATGATGAAGGCACCGGACACCACAGAGATGCCGGGCAGCGTCTTCACGATCTGGAAAGCGGGACGAAGCACGTCGCCGGTGGCATGTTGCGCGCCGGTCACCTCGCCGTCGGCATCGCCGTTCTTGATGAGCAATGTGCCCAAATAGAGGGGATCTTCCACCAACTTGCGGGCCTCCTCAATGGTCATGCCCTTTTTCTTGCGGATTTCGCAAAGCATCTCGGCATAATACTCCTTTTTGGGGTTGTCCATCGGGTCAATAATCTCGGCCTTGTCAAGGCTCTTCAGCCCCCACTCGGCGGCCTTGCCCTCAATCACGGCTTTGTTGCCCAACAAGACAATGCCGGCATATCCCTTTTCCAGGATGATATCGGCGGCTTTCAATGTTCTTTCCTCTTCGCCCTCGGCCAGGACAATGCGCTTTTTGGCCTCGATGGCATTCGCTTTGATTTTGTCAATTAAGTTCATAGATCTGTATTTTAGTATTAAAGTTTGGTATCCTCTGCATGTTCTGCATTCCGCATCTCCTCGAAACAGTGCCTGCAAAGCGGCACGTAGGCGTCTTTTTCGCCCAACAGCACCTGCCCCTGCTTGGCCACAATGCGATGGGAGAACTGCGCTAAATCGCCGCAGCGCGTGCAAATGGCATGCTGCTTGCTCACATATTCCGCCACGGCCATCAACTTGGGCATCGGCCCGAATGGAACACCCTGGTAGTCCATGTCAAGGCCGCTGACAATCACGCGGATGCCGGCATTGGCCAGCTTGTTGCACACATCCACAATGCCATCGTCAAAAAACTGTATCTCATCGATAGCCACCACCTGCACCGTCTCCATGTTGACGTACAACAAAATCTCCGAAGAGTTGTTGACAGGCGTGGAAACGCGCGAGTTCTCGTTGTGCGACACCACTTCCACCTCGTCATAGCGCGTGTCAATGGAGGGCTTGAAAAGCTCAATCTGCTGGTTGGCAAACTCCGCACGGCGGATCCGGCGGAGCAGCTCCTCGGTTTTGCCCGAAAACATGGATCCGCAAATCACTTCTATCCAACCTTTTTTGTTGTTCCGACTGGCTTTGTTCTCTAAAAACATTTCTCTTTTTTGAATGAAAGAATTTTGTATTTTTGGCCGTTTTTTTGAAACGGCAAAATTAACATTATTTCGCTTTTGTCAAACCATTAATCACCATAAAATGCAAAAATCTTTTGAACAATTAATCGAAATTCTTGAACAACTTGAACTTATCTGCAAGGGAGGTCTCTCCCTGCCCGCCATCGAGAAGGATATTGCCTTGGAGAAGATGAGGAACATATACGAGCTCCTGCAGATGCGCCAACCCGCCAAAACAGCCGGCAATGCGCCTGTCAACGAGCAAAATTTCGATGTTCACCAAGGAATCGAGGAAGATGTGGACCTCTTTTTTGACACGGAGCACGAGAGTTATTCCGCCATTCAAGACCCTTCCGAGAAAGAATTAGCCCTCAAAAAGGAACAGGAAGAGCAGAAACGTCTCGCCGAGGAACAACGCCGCAAGGAGGAAGAACAGAAACGCCTCGCAGAAGAGCAGCGCCGCAAGGTAGAGGAACAGAAGCGTCTTGCTGAGGAACAACGCCGCAAGGAGGAAGAGCAAAAACGTCTCGCAGAAGAGCAGCGCCGCAAGGCAGAGGAACAGAAGCGCCTTGCTGAAGAGCAGCGCCGCAAAGAGGAAGAACAGAAACGCCTCGCCGAAGAGCAACGCCGCAAGATGGAGGAACAGAAGCGCCTCGCCGAAGAGCAACGCCGCAAGATGGAGGAACAGAAGCGCCTCGCCGAAGAGCAACGCCGCAAGATGGAGGAACAGAAGCGTCTCGCCGAAGAGCAACGCCGCAAAGAGGAAGAGCAGAAGCGCAACCAACCCTCCGATGAGGACGATCTTCTGCAATTCATGCCCAAGGAGCCTTCTCCTTCCCGTTTCCAAGCCGCTCCCAAGCGCTCCTTGAACGATCTCTTCCAGCAACAAGGGGAAGACCACTCGTTGGGGGCGCAATTCCAGAACGCCAAGGTCTCAGATTTGACCAAAGCCATCTCCATCAATGACAAATTCACCTATATCAAGGAGCTGTTCAACAACAAGGGCGAGGAGTTCAGCGCGGCCATCACGCAATTGAACCAATGCCGCAATATGGAGGAGGCCTTCAACACGCTTGAAACGCTCAAACAGAAATACTATTGGGACAGCACCTCCAACACCTACCTTTCGCTTTGCGACTTGCTAAGAAGGAAATTCAATTAATATTGTGTAGAGCCGCCACAATGTGACGGATCTACATTTATCATTTCGTTGCATAAAAAAAGCAGGCCTTTCGACCTGCTTTTTTTTTAGTCATAATAAATCGTTATCTCACGATCAACTTTTGGGTGGTGGTGCCTTGGTTGGACTTGATGTTCACCATATAGACGCCAGCTTGGAAGTTGGAGGTGTTGATTCTCACGACATTGCTGCCTTCTTGGATAGCGATGCTCTCGCTATACACTTGCTGTCCCATCAGGTTGTGGATGGTGAGTTGGGCGTTAGCGGTCTCCTCAGAAGAGAAGATCACGTTCACAACGTCGGAAGCGGGGTTCGGATAGAGCTGCATGCCAGACAGGGTGTTGTCGGCAATGCCAGTCCAAGTGTCAATCCAGAGGCCTTGCGGGATCTCTTCAATATTGTTGTACACACCGAGTTGGTCGGCATCGATGGAGGTGAAGAGCACCAAAGTCGGGTCGTTTTGAGAAACGCTGCCTTGGGCATTGCCCGGGAAGTAGTCGCTGTGCCAGATAATGTTCAGCTTGCCATTGACAATGTTTTGAGCGATGGAAGGATAGACGTTCTCGCCCTCCATTTCGATACTTCCGTCGTTCCATTCTGAAGCATCAGGATCCCAATCGTACAAGTCCCAGTCCACATAGTAGCAGGACTTGTTGTAGGAGAGCCAGCTAATGCCGTCTTCAAACGAGGTACCGCCATTGATGGACTTGGCACCGAAGATACCACGATAATAGGCGGGGGTGTTAGTAGCATTAACGCCGATGAAAGGATACTCCAGACAAGAGGCCCAAATCAGATAGACATTGTTGCCGTCAACAGCCAAAGAAGGCATAGAGGTCACACCTGTTCTATGGTAATCCGTGAAGGAATAAGTGTCGGAGTTAGCATTACTCAAGCCATACAAATCGTCATCGCCATTCAGGTCAACTTTGGAGAACACTGTATAGCCATTGGCTTCCAAGGAGTCAGGATTGAGTTGGTTCTTAGTTTGGGCAAGCAGAGCAGGCATTGACTCATTCCAATAGAAGAGACCATCAATAGCAGGATAAACAAAGATACCGCCATCTCCAACGTCAGGATTAGACACGCCCGTGAGGCCAAAAGCAACATGCACTTTGCCATTGTCGTCAATAGCAGCGGCAAAGGAACCATCGGTCACGTACGCGGGACCGCCTATTGTGTCAACCAGATGGATGCCTTCATCGAAAATGTCGGGAACCACGGAGTTGACAATCGTGGTGGTAGTCCAGTTCTCACCATTATCGGTGCTCTTCCACATAAAGGCATCGGTCCAAGGCTCGGCATAAACCACGGCCACGGTGTTGCCGTTAGCCACAATCACATAGCTGTCGCCGCCGAAACCGTTGAACCAATCCAAGTGGTTGGCCATATCGGCCACAATACGGGGATTTTCCCAAACGATGGTATTGTCGGAAGGATTGTAGGTGCCTCTATAGTACAACAAGCAGGTCTGGATGCCCTGGTAGAGGGAAACAGTGTCAGACTCGGTGCAGGCGATCAAGTGGATAGTATTGCCATTCGTGGCAACGGAGGGCCACAGAAGGGCGGTGCTGTTTCCACCGATATAGCTGTCATAAATAGAGGGGCCTTGGAGAACGGTCTCTGACCAGTTGCCCGTGCCTTTGTTGGGGCGCACGTTAATGACAAGTCCGGTGGAACCGTTGTGGGAAATGACAATTTCACCGTTGTCACCTATCGGGGCAATGGTAGGCCAGCCCGTTTTAACACTTTCAATTCTGTTTATCGGAGCACTGGAACCAGAACCTTGGGTCCAAGATGTACCGTTGTAATAGTTGTAACCAGAACCGCGGGAGGAAGAACTGGTTCCGCAAGTGGTCCATGTTGCGGCAGAGGTGCCGTCGTCGAACATGATCAAACGCTGGGCCATAGAGCCATTGGTTTGAAGATCGTAGCGGGTTTGACCGATGGTGAAGTACGGAAGAGTGTTACCACGCAAATTTTGCGGAACGTAATTTTGCGGAGTGGCAGACGGAGTCTGATGCAAAGGCACGTTAACGTGCAGTTTGGCAGCGTCTTGTCTGGTCATTTTCACTGCCGTTTGTTGGGAGAAAACGGTGCCCATGAAGAAGAGGGCAATAACAGCAAGTAATAGTTTCTTCATAATTTAATAATTTAGGTTAGTATTGATTTTTCAAACTTTACAAATGCTCGGCGGATGGTTGTCCGCCGAGCATAACGTTTTCTTTATTGTGCTGTGGCTTTTTTACCAGCGGCATAGTTGATCTTCAAGGCGTTGTTCTTGCGCAGCTCCTGTTTGATCGTGTTTACATAGCGCATTTGAACATCCTTGTCCACCTTGAGGGAGAAGGTCAGCTTGTCGCGCTCGTTGGCATCGCGGGACTCCTTCTCGGTTCCGATGAAGTCACGGACGTCGGCAACAAGATCCTCCGACTTGATGGTCTGGTCGTTCAGCTGGACGGACACCTCGCCTGGAGGCAGGGTGTTCTCGTTTTTGCTGATCGGGGCGCCCACATAGATATTGGCAACGAGGGATTTCTTCTCCAATTTTTGGATCTCAGTGGCTTGGGGCGGGTTGAAATGGACTTTCAAGGAAGCCTCACGCATCGTGGTGATCACCATGAAGAAGAATAGGAACATGAAGATAATATCAGACATGGAACCCATGTTGAGTTCGGGTGTCTCTTTGTTTCCAGTTTTCTTGAATCTTGACATAATCTTGATGTTTTAAGGTTACTTGGCGCCTGTGTTGCTGTAGTCGATTGGGGGAGCCTCGGAAATGCTCATAGGTATGGCCTGGGTGACAGCACGTTGTGCGGCAGAGTCGAGCACAGAATATTTCTTGCCGAAATATTGGAGAGCAGTCTCGTCGCGCAGCTCATTGACGGCGCGCTGCAACTCGTTCTGCACTTGCACATACATGTTATAGCTCGTCCCTTGGTCGTTGGTCAGGGACACAACGCCCTTGGACACGGCAAAGTCACCGATGCCGTCGATGGACTTGCTCTGCTTTTCGGGCAGAGATGGGTCGTTGGTAGGGTTGGAGAAGAATACCTTCGCTTTTTCCTTCAATTCGGAAATCATGATCACGTCCCCGTTGACGGAGATCTCGTCGCGGAAGTTCACCAAGACATTCAAGACGTTACGTTTATTGATATCGACTCTCTGTTCTTTGGCGTCATCGGCTTTTGGGGGCGGAAGCTTACGAGGAATACCCTGCTCCGTGTTGATGGAAGAGGTCAACAAGAAGAAGGTCAACAGCAGAAATGAAATATCTGACATTGCACCCGTATTCAGTCCCGGTGTTTTTCTTTTTGCCATGATTATTTCCGATTTTTAACGGCACTCACGATGCTCGTCACGAGGATGGCGAGGATGGCGCCGAAGATGGTGACATAAAGGGTGAAAGCGGCGGCATTGACCATCTTGAAGCCTGTGGAGGTCAAACCTGCCTTGATGGCATTGGGCGTCAGCACCGGGGAGCCGATGGCGTAGCCGATGAAGACAATCACTGCGAACAGGGCCAGCACGATCAGAATCTTGTAAGAGGTTCTGAACTCCTTGACGATTCTTGTCAATGCGAAGAAGAGCATCATGAAGAGCGTGACACCGCCCAACAGATAGGCAATGAGGATGAACACATTCTCCAACTTGGCGTTGGACTTGAACTGCTTGAGGTCATCCTGCAGGGCCTGCAAATCGTTGGCTTTCTTGGTCTCAGATGCCGTGGTGTTGATTTGGTCGGCTTTGGAAATCAGTCCATTGGCAGCCTTTTGGTATTGCTTGTCAAGGAGATAGGATTGTTTCAGGGCCAAGTATTCCTTTTCTACCTTATTGATATACGACTCAAGGGATTTGAAGTCGCCGACTTGGTTGAAGCCGTCCACATACTCCTGTTTCTTGTCGCATTTGGCGAAGAGGCCTTCGGCGCGATCTGCGAAGCCAGCCTTATAAGCATCGAAAGAAGTCTCGTCCAAGTTCTTCAGATCCTGGAGGTAGGTGTAAAGAATGTCTTTTTGCAGTTGAACTGCATTCAAGGAGTCGCCAAAAGACCGCATGTCGGTCTGGTAGGTCTCCACGACTTTGGAGAGGGTCTCAGGGGTTGCAGCCTGCAAGTCATTGATCAACGCGGGGCATGCGTTCTGGACTTGCTGCTCTTGGATGAAGTTGTCCTTCTTGTCCGTATCGAACCTAAAGGCGAAGACGAGGGCAAGAATGCAATCCAAGATGGCAACTGCAAATATGATGATGTTAATAATCTTGTTCTTCATTACAAGTAAGAATTATAATTATTGTATATATAAAATACAAGTCAAGGCTTGTTATTTGTTCTTCACCAGAATGTCCATGAAGGAGATGGTGGCGTCTTCCATGTCGTTGACGATGCCATCGATCTTCGTAAGGAGGTAGTTGTAGAACACTTGCAGGATCATGGCGGAGATCAAACCGAAGACGGTGGTCAACAAAGCCACTTTCATACCGCCGGCGACGATGGTCGGGGAGATATCACCTGCGCGCTCGATATCATCGAATGCCTGGACCATACCGATGACGGTGCCCAAGAATCCCAATGACGGGGAAAGAGCAATGAACAGGCTAATCCACTGCATGTTGGTTTCGAGTTTGGCCATTTGGACGCCACCGTAGGAGACGACGGCTTTCTCAACGGACTCGAGACCTTCGTCATAACGGTCGAGGCCTTGATAGAAGACTGCGGCAAGGGGTCCCTTGGTGTCGCGGCAGAGTTCCTTTGCCTTCTCGATGCCACCGTTCTTGAGGGCGTCCTCAAGCTTGTTCAGCAGTTTCTTGGAGTTCACGGAAGAGAGGTTCAGATAGAAAATACGTTCAATCACGAACGCGAGACCCAGGATCAAGCAGATGAGCACCGGGGTCATCCAGACTGCGCCACCTTGGATGAACTTGTCCTTCAACGTGTAGTGAAGGCCTTGGCTGATGGCGTCATCGGGATCTTCTGTCAGCTCAGCCTGTGCCACGGGAGCGGCCTCGGCTACAGAATCCACCACTTGTTCAGTGGGAGCATCCTTTTTTTGGTCTTTTTGGGCAAATGAGGTGTTTGCGATACCGAAGGTCAAGAAACCTAAAACGGTAAGTGAGACGATAAGCTTTTTCATAATAACTTTGTAGTTTTGATTTTTGATAATTTTGGATTTGTATTTATTTTATTAAATTTCAGTATTTTACGATAGTAGTCAAACTTCCAGCCCCTACTTTTCCACACTTTCATTTTAAGGCGGTAAAAGTACAATTTTTTTTTTCACACGCATCAATTTTTTTCGCCTTTTTTTCAACTATGCATTTTTATGTTTTTTTAAGAGTATTGGTATTTGTAAAAAATATATTTTTGCGCGCTTTTTAGCAAAAGAAGAAAATTCATTTATTAACACTTTAAAACCAACATCAAAATGAAAAAAACTCTTTTAGTACTGGCAGCCGCTGCCATGATCGTTCTCGGTTTCACCTCCTGCGGTGGTGACAAAACCTACACCGAACTCCTGACCGGACAAACCAAGGGATGGGTGCTCTCCGCAGCCACCTCCGATCCTGCTTATGTGTTTTCCTCCCCGACAACACCTCCCTCCACAGACGTTTACAACGATTACCTTGAAGAATACGAACAAGACGACATCATCACCTTCCAAGAAAACGGTATCATGACTATTGATCCCGGCGCCAAGGTGGTTGAAGGCTATGGTTACCAATCCACAACTGTTGCAACTTGGAACCTTTCCTCTGACAACTCCACGCTGAACATGCAGCTCCCGTTCTTCTATGATGAAAGCGGTATGATGTGGGATCAGGAGATGGAGTCCTGCAAGATTGTGAGCCTCACCAGCAAGGAACTCGTCATCGCATACTCTTTCAACGACAACGAGTCTCCCGCCAAGGGCGAATACACCTTCACGTTAACCTACGTTCCCGCCAAGTAATTAAAGACACCAATTATCAACCCTAAATTATCATCACAATGAAAAAAGTATTTTTAGCTTTATTGTGCGCAGGCCTCTTCGTCGCTTGCGGCAACAAGAACAAAGTTGTCGAAGAACAACCCGCTGTTGACTCTGTCGTAGTGGAAGAAATCGTGGAAGAACCCGTCGTGGAAGAGCCCGTCGTGGCTGAAGAGCCGGCTCCTGCTCCTGCAAAGGCAACGACCAGCAAGAAAAACAACACGACCACGAACAAGACCAACAACAACAACACCAACCAAACCGTTGGCGAGCACGCCAAGAAGACTGGCGAGAACATTGGCAACGCCGCTTTGAACAAAGTGGAAACCGAAGCTGTCAAGGAGATCAACAACGCTACTCCCAACAAGAAAAAAAGATAATATTTCCGACATAACAACGTTAAAAGGGCACCCGGCAGGGTTGCCCTTTTTTTTGTATCTTTGCCGCCCGAACCAAAGCAAAGTCATAACTCTATAAATAACCGTTTTATATGAAAAACACCCCCATTCCCGCTGACATTGTCGATAAGATTGTCGCCAACAGCGGTATTCAGGAGGTCGGCAAGGCCTCCATTCGCGAGGTGAAACGCCTCATTAACGAAATCGAACAGGCCTCCGGCCAAGAATTTGTCCGCATGGAGATGGGCATTCCCGGTCTGCCGCCCTGCCAAGTCGGCGTCGAAGCCCAAATCCAGGCCCTCCAGAAAGGTGTCGCCGCCCTCTACCCCGACATCGAAGGCATCCCCGACATCAAGAAGGAGGCCGCCCGCTTCGTCAAGAGCTTCATCGATTTGGACGTGAACCCTGAAAACTGCATCCCCACCGTGGGCTCGATGATGGCCGGTATGGCCTCCTTTATGACCTTCGTGCGCGCCCGCAAGGAACGCGACACCACCCTGTTCATCGACCCCGGCTTCCCCGTCCAGAAACAACAGCACCGCGTGCTCGGCCTCAAGTACGAGACCTTCGACGTGTATGAGCACCGCGGCCAGAAACTCCGTGCCAAACTCGAAAGCTACCTCCAGAAGGGTCACATCCACACCATCATCTACTCCAACCCCAACAACCCCTCCTGGATCTGCTTCACCGAGGAAGAACTCCAGATCATCGGTGAGCTCGCCAACCAGTACGACGTGTTCGTGCTCGAGGACCTCGCCTACTTCGGGATGGACTTCCGCCACAACATCTCCACGCCCGGCGTGCCGCCCTTCCAGCCCTCCGTCGGCAAGTACACCGACAACTACGCGCTGATGATCTCCGGCTCCAAGGCTTTCAGCTACGCCGGCGAGCGCATCGCCCTGCTCATCCTCTCCAACAAGATGTACAGCCGCGAGTTCCCCGACCTGAAGCCCTACTTCAATATGACCAAGTTGGGTCGCGCCATCATCTACGGCACCGTCTATGCTATCAGCTCCGGCGTGTCCCACTCCGCGCAATACGCGATGGCCGCCATCCTGAAGGCCTGCAACGACGGCACCTACAACTACATCGACGACGTGAAGGAATACGGCGAGAAAGCCGCCATTATGAAGAAACTCTTCACCGACAACGGCTTCGTCATCGTCTATGACAAGGACGGCGACCAGGCATTGGCCGACGGTTTCTACTTCACGGTGGCCTACCCGGGTATGACCAGCGACGAGCTGCTGCGCGAGTTCCTCTACTACGGCATCAGCGCCATCTCCTTGGTCACCTGCGGCAGCGAACGCGGCGAAGGCCTCCGCGCCTGCGTCTCCCTCACCCCGCGCCGCCAGTTCCCGATTCTGGAGGAGCGGCTGAAGATGTTCAAAGAGAACCACTGATTCAGTTGAGAGTTAAGAGTTAAAAGTTAATAGTTTTCCTTGAGCCGTCCCGTCAGGGGCAAGAGCTCGGTAGAAAAAATAGCCTAGAAATAGGGGGATTCGGGAAGGGTCCCCCGTTTTTTAATTATGAATGCAAAATGATGAATAAACACGCGTGATACGCAGAGAAATTATTTCGCCCTATTTTGTGATTTTTTCTATTCGATTGTCCCCATTGTAATGTTTCAAATAGTATACGGCATCTTCAGAAACGTGCATGATTCTCATTAAATATTCCCTATTTATATTGTAGTTAAGAGGTGTGTGTATAACTACTGGATTGAAATTCGAATCATCGTCTATTTTTACCATAACAAAACAGTTTTCCTCGATTTTTTTCATTGTTTTCCATTGATTTGTTTTATGGGGACCGTAATTGGCTTTATTTCCATTGTATATCAGCCAAACTTCTCCATCCCATTCTACCAAGGCATTGTTATACATCAGAGCATAACTCTCTATTAGATTGGCGAAAGGCAGCATATAGGTGGTCATTTCCCCTTTGTCGTCAAATAAGAATAAAACAAAGTTTTGGAACAAATTGAATTTATGTTGTGAACCTAACACGACAGTTCGTCCATCACTTAAAGGCAGGATTTGTATAGGGAATAGCGTGAACGCCTCTTTATATTCTTGAAATATGTCCTCATACGTAATGCCTTCGGGTGCTTTTGGAAGTTCCATATCGAATTTGTTGAGATAGGAAAGTTCTCCCTCTTGGCTTAGTTCAAGAGTTGACACACCTGTCGGGGTCTCGCTAAACAGGAACAAGTTACCTTTAGGCGTTATGGACGCCATCGGTTGGTTCATCTGAATATCTGTTTTTATTGTTGGTGCAAATACGCCATTGGAAGTAATTGTCAAGAATCGATAGTTAATATCTTCACCCTTGATTTCCACACCAACCCCATCGTCAAGGCTGACTTTGGAATCATGATGCTCTTTAATGTAAACAGTAGCGTTATTAGTCAAACATAAAACTTCTCTCCATTTGGGTGAAGGAGTATTCATTTGCCGATGTGTCTTCATAAGTTCAGTTCCATCAGTGGAGCACACCTTCACATCAATCGAATATTGTTTTGATCCGCTGCTTTTGGGACGGGTGTAAGTTACAAATGCCATCTTTGTGTGGTCGGGAGACCAAACGATTTCTGCAAAAACGAGGATGGAGTTCTCCGCAGGAACGCTATAGGTAACTGTTTTGATAAATTTTCGGGGCGTTTTCCCCATAACAGGGAATGAACACTGGAAATACTCTACGCTTTTAGTCTTATTGTTATATTTAGATCCCATTAGCACTACATTGTTGTCTTGCATATAAGCGGTTCTGAACAGAAGATCTTCATCTATTTCATGCTCTATTACCACAGAACTCTTTTCCTTGTCATATACGGTGATGTACATGTCATCATAACTGCCATTAAAACCTTTGTCTGTGGAACAAAAAAAGAGATACCTATCATCCACAGACATCAAGGCGAGACGAGGATCGTCGCCAATTTCAGTTTTTGGTCCATTCGTAGTCGTCTTCTGGGCTACAGAAGACAAGACGAAAAGAATAAAAAAGCCAAAGAATGTCAATGCTCTTCTCATAATTATCTGTTTAGGTACGTGTACTATTTTCGATTATTCGGCTGCAAAAATAACATTAATCACCGAACAATTTTATCCCTCACAGCAAAAATATGTTCCCTCACGGCAAAATAAATGGCCGGTTTGCTGTTCTTGAGCTTGTATTTAGGTGGGTGTGAAAACTGATTTTCAATATTTTATGTAAACACCAGATTTTTGTGCTGTTGTGAGGGATTTAGAGGGATTTTCTGTGAGGGAATGGGGCTGTTTTAAGGTTTTTTCGGATTAATTCACTATTTTTGCAGTGACTTTCAGATCTGAAAACAAGAAGCATAATAATGAACAAATATTGAAGTCCGATTATGAAACATCGAAGAACCGTCATTGTTGTTTTACTGAACATCTTATTCTGTGCCATACTGCTCCACTTCTTTGCCAATTACTCCCAACTTCGTCCTTATGCTGGAAGTGCTACCAAAGAGGTTCTTGCAGGGCTGCTACTGCTGGCCACCTTATATGCCAACTATTTTCTGCTTTACCCGCTACTTCGTAAGAAGCATCCTGTTGTCTATTATGTGGTGGTGGTTTTCGTCTCCATTGCGGCTGGATTGATTGAGATGGCTATCGCCTGGCCATTTATGAAATATTGTTGTGCAGCCGCTGTGGAGCAATGGGGTCTTTCCAGATTTTTTTTGCATCATTTGATGATTGTTACTGCACGTGACTTGGCCTTCAACTTCTTCCCGTATATGTTCCGGGAGCGGCAGGAACTGCGAAAAGCCTTGGATGCGGAGGTGCAGGTGGTCTATCGTGACACCCAAATGGTGGATGTCATAGACCACGAGAGCAATCTGCTCATGATCCCCAAAGACGACATATACTATTGTGTTCAGGACGGGAACTTCACCCGCATCTATACGGTGCATGACAGTTGGTTCACACGGCTCGGTTCTATGAAACACCTTATGCAACTATTTGGGGAAGAAGAATTTGTCCGCATTTCGCCCGCCGTTTTGATTCCGTATCAGTACATTTGGTCGTGCAACGGCAGCGAAGTGTTCCTGAAAAAGATGCCGTGGACGAAGCAGCCGCTCTCGTTCACGTTGGATTCCAAGAACAGCGATTCGATCGCCGACCAGGTTGCCGAGGGTCTTCAACGATACAAGGCCCAAACAGGAGGGCAACAGGTTCCGAAGATAAAGCCTCAGTCGAAGTACAAGCGGAAGCCCGTTGTCCCTCCGCAACAGAAGCTCGATATGGTTCATTCCTGCATTCAGGCGAATCCGGGCTGCAACACCACGGATATTGTCGCCCAGACTGAGATTTCGCTGAGCACGGTCGAGCGCTGCCTTTCCGAGCTCCGCAAGCGCAAGCTCATCAAATACGTCGGCAGCAAACGCCACGGCGGTTATCATATTAATTCATAATGCACAGTCATGGGGGACTGGGGAAGGATCCCCTTTTTTTTGCTAAGCATCTTGCATATCAAAATAAATGGGAATTATATACCTGATGACACAAATCAGGGCTTTTGCATCTTTTTTTTGATTTGGGCGTGCCGGCGCGGCGGCGAGAATTATGTCTCATTCGCGCACGCCATCAAATGCCGCCGCGCCGTCGGGCTTTCCGCTCCAATAATTTTGGTTTAAAGCCCACCACCATTCCGCGAGACGCGAAGCGTCAAGCGGAACCTCCGTCTCGCCAGGGAACGCATTCCCGCCAAAATCATTTCCACTGCAATCCCTCACGCAGGCTCGTCGAACCCCACACCCGTTTCGCGGCGAGCAAGCTGCAGCCTCGTCTCAACGTTCTCCCGCGCCGCGATTG
>JAGCCZ010000038.1 GCA_017651425.1 Bacteroidales bacterium | reverse complement strand
TTGGTTCACCGTCAACGTCAACATGATGACACTGTCGCAGCCGTGGACGCTCTGCAACGTGTGGGTGTAGGTGCCCGCCGTGGCGAGTGTGGTGTCGAAGAAGCTGTAGCTGCTGCCCTCGCAGATTGTCGCCGTGACAGGAGTGCTAAAGACGGGATTGACGGTCAGGTGCAGCGTGTCCATGCTCTCACAGCCGTCGGCGTTGGTGTAGGCATACGTGTAGGTGCCCGAAGTGGTGTAGGTTTGTCCGTGCCATACAAAGCTCTCACAGGCGGTCTCGGTCTTGACATTGTGCGTGCTGTAGTTGACGGTCAGATGCAGTGTCACCACGGAGTCGATGCCGTCGGCAAGTGTGAATGTTTGCACATATTCGCCGGAGGATATGTATGTGGTGCCGTTCCAAGTATAGCTGTTACATGCCGTGGCTTCGATAGTCTCAGTGATGTTGCTGTTGGCCTCATAACAACCGATATCCACAGTGCCGTTCAGTCGCGGATTGCCATAGAAGTCGCGGTCGCTGTCCACCGCTCCGGAATTGCCCGCGTCAATGCAGGCGGAGTTGGGCTGCAGTTGGAAATCCCCGTTGGCGGGATCCACGAGGCGCACGTAGAGTAGCGTGTCGTTGTTGCCGTCGTTGGCGATGGCCAGGTTGAGGTTGCCCGTACCGCTAAATCCGCCCGTCACAGCGCAATAGGTGAGGGTGGGGGGATTCCCTGACGAATAGACGAAGTCGCTCACGTTGTTATCCTTCTTGTTGCCCCAAAGGATGCAGTTGGTGAAGACAGGGGAAACGCTGCTGTTATAGAAGCCGCCACCGTAACCGTTGGAGGGCACCGTGTTGCCCACAAAGTCGCAGTTGGTGAAGCAGTTGTTGGCCCCGTTGATATACAAGCCGGCACCGTATCGTGCGCTGTTGTTGTACACCAGACAGTTGGTCAGCGTGTCATCGGCATAGCTGAAGAGTCCGCCGCCGTAGGATCTCGGACAGGTGTTGTAGCTGATCTCCGTGCGGATGATTTTCGTGCCCTTGATACACAATCCGGCACCGCGACCGGTAAGGCTGGTGTGGTCCTCAAAACTGTTATTGCGGATGATGCAGTCACTGATGATATTGGGTCTCATACCGTCGCTCAACGTGATATAGGAGAAGACACCGGCACCGTAAGAGGATACGGAACTGCCGGAACTGCTGTAGTAATAGACGTTGTTGTTTTGTACAATGCAGTGGCTTAAGGTGGAGTACTGCATCATATAAACTCCCGCGCCGTAGCCTGATGTGCTTCCGTTCTGGATGGTGAAGCCGTCCCAGGTCACGGCCGAGTCCGCCGTGAAGTTGGTCGGTTGGTCGAGCACGCGCCGGCTATGCAGTCCGTCGAGAATGGTGGTGTTCGTCTCGAAGTCGCGCAGGGAGAGGTCGTAGTCGGCAGGCTCATTGCCCGCGAAACCGCCATACACGCTCACGCCGGGCACCATGTAGAAGGCGTTGTAGGAGGTGGTGTTGCCGTAGTAGGTGCCCTTGGCTACCCACACCACGGCATTGTGCTCACGCGCCAAGGCCTGCGCCTCTTCGATGGAGGAGATGGCGTCCGCCCAGCTGTTGCCTATTTGTCCACCGGCACCATGCTTCGTGACATAGATGATATTGCCGTATTGGGGCGGGATGGAGTCGTACGCCGACTCGTAACAGCCCATGTCGATGATGCCCTTTTGGATGCGGTTGTTGCCGTCCAGATCTGTGGTGTCGGCTTCGGTGTTGGTGCCGCTGTTTACGCAGGGGGAACCGAAGGCTAACCGCCAGTCGGAATAGTCAGGCGTGTTAGACGCACCAGTGAAACTGGAGGGGCGTTTGAAGCGGGGGCATAGGGGGTCGGAACCGGTGTTCTCCGATGCGAGGGCGATGTTACCCACACCGTCGTAACCGCCCTCCACTGCCGAATAGGTGCACACAATGTTGGGGTTGCTGTTGTTGGGGTTGCCGCTTTTGCGGTTGCCCCAGATGATGCAGTTGGTGAACTCGGGGAACGTGTTGTTATTGCTGTAGATGCCGCCGCCGTTGGAAGACACCGTGTTGCCCACAATGTCGCAGTTTGTGTAGATGTTGGAGCCTCCGTTGATGTAAATGCCGCCGCCGAAAGATGCGCTGTTGCTGTGGATCAAACAGTTTGACAGTGTGTCATCTGCATAGCTGTAGATGCCGCCGCCATACGATGGCGAGGTGTTGTGACTGATTTCTGTCCGGATGAGTTTCGTGCCTTTGATACACAGTCCGGCGCCACGACCAGTAAGGCTGCTGTTGTTCTCAAAGCTGTTGTTGCGGATGATGCAGTCGCTGATGAGGTTGGGCCTTATGCCGTTGCTCAGCGTGATGTAGGAGAATACGCCGGCACCGAAGGAGGATACGGATTCTCCGGTGCTGCTGTAGTAATAGACGTTGTTATTCTGTACGATACAGTGGCTCAAGGTGGAATATTGTTGCAGATAGACGCCTGCGCCGTAGCCGGAAGTCCGTCCGTGTTGGATGGTGAAGCCGTCCCAGGTGACTGCCGTGGCCTCTGTGAAGTTGGACGGCTGGTTGAGCACCCTTCGGGCGTTCTGTCCGTCGAGGATGGAGGCGTTGGTCTCGAAGTCGCGCAAGGAGAGGTCGTAGCCGGCCGGTTCGTTGCCTGCGAAGCCGCCATATACATTCACGCCGGCCACCATATCGAAAGCGTTGTCGGAGGCGGTGTTGCCGTAGTAGGTGCCCTTGGCCACCCACACCACGGCATTGTTCGACTGCGCCAGGGCCTGCGCATCCGCGATGGAGGCGGTGGCGTTCTCCCAGCTGTTGCCAAACTGTGTGCCGGCACCCTGCTCCGTGACATAGATGATGTTACCGAACTGGGGCATGGGGCTGGTGTTGTAGTCCGACTCGTAGCAGCCCATGTCCACTGTGTCGTGCTGGATGCGGACATTCCCGGCCAGGTCGGTGGTGTCGAGGGAACTCATCAGAAGGGTGTTGCCCCGGTTCACGCAGGGGGATCCGTAGGTCAGCCGCCAGTCGGCGTTGCCCGTGGTGTCGGATGCGCCCACAGCATAGGAGGGGTGTACGAAACGGGGACCGAATGGGCTGGTACCGGTGTTCTCCGAGGTGAGGGTGATGTTGCCCTCTCCATCATATCCGCCTTCCACAGCGCTGTATTTGCAGTTGAGCGGGGATGAACTGTTGGTGTAGATGTTGCTCACGGCACCGGAGGTGGTGCGGTTGCCCCAGATGATGCTATTGGAGATTTGCCATATGCCGCCGGTGTTGATACCCGCTCCGTTTCCGGAGGACGAGTTGTGCACGATGGTGGTGTTCTCTATTTTGGTTAGACTTGAGTAGTTCCAAACGCCGCCGCCGGTGCTGGCCGTATTGTTGGCTATCAAGCAGTTGGACAGAGCAGAGAAGAATTGAGACGAGTAGTAGACATAGACACCGCCGCCACTTTTGTTGTTGGCGGAGTTGTGGGTGAATGTGCAGCGCGTGGCTATGGTGTAGCTGGCGTACAAGCCGCCGCCGCCGTAGGCGTTACTGGACCCGGACGCCGTGGCCACGTTGCCGATGAACTGGCAGTCCTCGATAATGATTACCCCGAGGCCGGTCTCGTCGCTGGAGTAAGCGTAGGCGCCGCCGCCGTTCTTAGCCGTGTTGCCCTGGAAGATACAGTTGCGCAGGTTCGCCTTGTTTTGCAGGTAGGCACCGCCGCCGTTGCCGGTGGTGTAGCCGTTGCGGATGGTGAAACCGTCCCATAGGGTGCGCACCGTGAAGACGGACGGCTGGTTGAGCACGCGCTGGCTGTGCTGGCCGTCGAGGATGGAGGGATGGGCGTTGAGGTCGCGCTGCGAAAGCTCGGTCTCGTTACCTGCAAACCCGCCATAGACGTTAATCCCACTCATCATTGTGAACGCCGAAGCTGAGACACTGTCGCCGTAGTAAACACCTTCGGCCACCCATACGTCAGGCGAAGTCTCGAAAGCATTCCGGATGGCTGAGGCCATATTCAACGCATAGTTGAGGTCGCCGGTCGCCGTCGCCCAGCTCCCGCCGTCGCCCGTGCCGCCCACGGAGACGTAGAGGCGCGGATAATAATTCACTGGGGTGGTGAAGGTCACCTCTTTCCAGCTGCTCTGCGAATTGGTACACAGCGAACGGATGCGCACCGAGTATGCCGTGTTTTGTTCCAATCCTGTCAGCTGGTACGTGTTGCCGGTGGCGGTTAGGGTGGTGAAAGCACTGTCGGCAGCGTTTTTGAATTGCAGTTCGAAGCCGGTGCTGCTATTTCCGGCAGTGAAGTGGAGCAGTGCGGAGGTTCCTGTGATGTCCGTCACCGCCACGTTGGCGCGGTCGCAGCCGTCGGAGATGCAATTGCCCCTTATGCGGATGTTGTTGCGGTAGGATAGGATGCCGTTGGTGTGGCCCGAAGGATTCGCGAGATTGATCTCGGAAGAACTAACGAGGTAATTGCATGCTGAATTCTTGTAATGGGTGTAGAACCGGCTGCCGGTGGAAAGTGTGCCGTTGGAGTAGTCGTAAAACGCGACTACCAAATTGTCGGTGCCGTTGTAGTCGAAAGTGACGTCAAACGGAATCCAAAATTCATAGTCCTCCCCAGTGTTGTCGAAGGTTAACACACCGGAATAGACTAAGGTGAGGTTGTCTGGAGACACCCAGTCGTTGTTGGCGGAGAAGCCGCTTTTGTTGGTGTGCCCCATATAAATATCGATGTTGCGGGTGGCCGACTCACTATAGAAGTATTGCAAAGACAACCCGTTGATACGTTTGGCTCCGTCAATCTCGTCTGCCATGAAGATTTGTTGGGAATAGCTGAATTTGTCAAGCCCCATGGAAACGGGGATGTGGGTTGAAGAAGAGCTGGGGTTGGAGAAGTTGCCGAAGGTGATGGGAGCGGTGTATCCTCCTGAACATTCAGTAGTGAAGGCGGTTGTGGCACTGTCGGAGCAGCCGTCACCGCAGAGCGTGCGCACCCGCACCTCGTAGTCCGTCTGCTGCTGCAGTCCCGTGAGTAGCTGGGATTTCCCAGTGGTGGTGGCGGCAACTGTCCAGTCTGATGCGCCGGCCACTCTGTAGGACACCTCGTAGGGGAAAGGTATCGTGGAGTGTCCCTGCTGCCACGACACCAATGCGGAACTGCCTGTAATATCGGAAACTACAAGATTTTGCGGCCTGTAAATGTCCTGCCATGCGAACGTGAATGTGGTCTTCGGGATGAAGTTCTCCACGGTGCCGGAACTGTGGTCCCCGTTGACGTTGCTGTGGACGTGGTAGAGGCTGCCGTTAGGAGAGGAGACCCCTTTGAAATTGACGTAAGTGATGCTCCCTGTGGTTGCCGTGACAAACTCCAACAGCAGGTTGCCGCCATGATAGGTGAACGGTTCGTCAAGGTTGATGGTCATCGTGCTGTCGGGCGCAACGGACACAGTGCCGGTGAATAATGCAGGAAGAGTGTCGGTGGAGTAGAAATTCGAGCTGGTAAATTGGCTTCTGTTGACTGTCCCGAGCTTCATCTGATAGACGCCTGTCCACGCAGAAAAGGGCAGGCTTTTTAGATGGAAAGTGATGGCAGAGATGTCAGCGTCCCCCTCTATCTCGGAGAGCATTGACGCTGGATAAATCACCTGGTTTCGTGTATAAAAGTTGCTAGTGTTAAAGGTGTTGATAGGAGACTTGTTGTTCCCCACCGTGCCGTTGGCCACGGTGAACGTCTGTTGCGCCATTTGCCCGCTGTCAAACATCTGGATCGGGATTTCAACGCTGGTGAGCACCTCCTGGTGCCCTTCGCAAACGAAGGCGATAAAACGGAGATTCTCCAATACGGCGTCAATGGGGTTCGGATAGCCTAACTGCTCCGGGATCACGTATTGGTAGGTCCTCTCCACCAGCGTGCCCTGCACGATGGTGGAGATGGTGTCGCCCCATTGACCGGTAATCAGGTGGCGCAACATGTCGTTATGGTTGTACAGGTCGCCCACCATCTGGGTGGGATTATAGTAGTCGCTACCATTTTGGGGACCCAGCACATTGTCCTGGACAATGGCGATGTTCAGCGAGTTGGACGTGACAGTCTGGTTGGTAGTGTAGTAGAGCTGCACCCGGATATTCAGCGTTCGGGTCGCCCAATCCAGCGTGCCCTCAGCCGCAATGTTCACGGGCGAGGACATCGCCAGGATCTGGTTGGCCTTGCCGGTCCAATCCCCCCTGCCCATCGCCGTGGCCGTGCCAGAGAATAGGTGACGGTTGATGGTGCCTTGGGGATATCCCCCCAAATTGGACTGTTGTCTAAGCGCGGTGCCGAACTCGGTGGTGTATGTGTTGGAGGCGTAGCCGCCTTCGTGAATGTTGATGACATTCACACGTCCCGGATGTGCGGCCGCCAGTTCGTTGGATAAACGGTCCCCGTCAGAACAGTGTGAGCATCCGATAGATGTAAACACCTCCAAGAGCACATTGCGGTTGCTCGGGGCTAACGACACAATTGTGTCGGTGACTTGTGCGGAAACAACAGCCGTGCTGAATGCAGCTGCGAGAATGGTAAGAAGAAGTACGATTTTTTTCATAAAAAGGATTCTAAAAAACAAGCTGCAAAAGTAAACAATACCTCTGTTTTTTCAAAGTTTTTTTATAAACAAGTTATCAACAGGATGAGCGAAGTCAATTTTTTGATGACCGATGTGTTGTGAATTTGAAACTAAAAGGAAATTTTTTCTCAGAATTTTTTTCAATCTTCTTTAAGTGAAAAAAATCAATGTTGGAACGTGTAAAAGTTGTGTTCAGGAAATGCATGTGCTATTTACTTCGTTAAAAAACAACTTTTTCGTATTTTTGCGGCCTGAAAAGTAAAGGTTAGATTCAGACAAACAATGAAACAAGTGAAATCCAGAGTATTGGTAGTCGATGACAACGCGGGCATCCGTGCCACGCTGAAAATCCTGCTGGCACCGCATTGCGGGGCAGTGGAGGCTGTTGCGTCGCCCAAAACGATCGTCAGCACGATGCAAACCTTCCGACCCGATGTCGTGATGCTTGATATGAACTTCGAAACAGACATTAACACGGGCAATGAAGGCCTCTACTGGCTGGCAGAGCTGAAACGGCAATTTCCTGATGTTGAGGTGATTCTGATGACTGCCTACGCCGATGTGCCCTTGGCGGTGGAAGGGATGAAACGCGGGGCTTTCGACTTCATCGTGAAGCCGTGGGACAATGACAAGCTGATGGAGACCCTCCAAGCGGCGTGCAACCGTCGTGGTGCGCCCCGCACATCCGATGCCAAATCGGCTGCTGTGGAGATGCTGTGGGGCAGTTCGCCGCAGATGTTGGATATCCGCCGCATGACCGAGAAAATCGCCCCAACGGATGCTACCGTCTTGATTACGGGTGAAAACGGTACTGGCAAAGACGTGCTGGCCAACGAGATACACAGGCTTTCCTCCCGTGCGGGAAAGCCGATGGTGAGCGTTGATATCGGCTCGCTGTCGGAAACGCTGTTCGAAAGTGAGCTGTTCGGGCACGTGAAGGGTGCCTTCACCGATGCCCGCGCCGACCATACCGGAAAATTTGAGCTGGCCAACGGCACCACCCTCTTCTTGGATGAAATCGGCAACATCCCGTTGAATCTGCAAGCCAAGCTGTTGCGTGTGCTGCAGAACCGTTGCGTTACCAAGGTTGGCGATACCAAGTCTGTGCCCATCGACATCCGGCTGATTTGCGCCACCAACCGGGATTTGCCTGCTATGGTGCGCGAGGGCCGTTTCCGCGAGGACCTCTACTACCGTATCAACACCGTTACCCTGCAACTCCCGCCGTTGCGCGAACGGACGGACGAAATTGCGCCGCTGTCCCACTTGTTTGTGGAACGTTACGCCCAAAAGTACCGCCGGAATGTCACGGACATTTCCGACGAGGCGTTGGAACTGCTGCAGCGTTGCCGTTTTGACGGGAATGTGCGGGAATTGCAGAACTGCATCGAAAAGGCCGTTATCCTGACGGACAACGAGATCTTACAACCGAGTGATCTCCAGATTGATAACAGCGAGTTGAACGACGTTTCCACCCCATTGACGACTGAATCCTTGGAAGATGCCGAAGAGCGGGTTATCCGCAATGCCGTTAAGAAGTACAATGGGAACCTTTCGTTAGTGGCCAAATCGTTGAATATCAGCCGTCCGACTCTCTACAATCGGCTGAAAAAATACGGAATATGAGTACGTGGCTTTGGATTCTCATCATTGTGGGTACATGCGGGCTTACCGCTTGCATCACCGCGCTGTGGGTGACGCGCCGCAACCGCGAGAAGGTGGCCTACATGATGGATGCGTTGGAGGACGGGGAGACGAACTTCCGCTTCCGCGACAACACCGCCCTGAACCGCGAGCTCAACCGGATTCGCGGCATTATGGAGCGGCAAAGTCGTAAGGATGAGGATGTTTCGTGGGGGAAGCTGTTCCGCGTCATCACCCACGAGATAATGAACACCGTCACGCCTATCGCTGCTTTGAGCGATGCCCTTTCCAAGGATGACCAGTTGGACGTGAAAGCCGGACTGGAGACTATTTCCGCATCTTCCAAAGAACTGGTTCGCTTTGTGGAATCGTACCGCAGCTTCACCAAGTCGGTGCCGCCAGTCTGTAAGTCCGTGATGGTGGATGAGCTGGTGGGCCGTGTTGTGCGGCTGCACGAGCCCAAAACCATCCAGCAGGGCGTGACGCTGACCTATCGGGCCGCTGTGCCCGACCTGCTGGTTTATGTGGATGAGGGACAGATTATGCACGTGTTCAACAATTTGATTAAGAACGCGATGGAGGCGGAAGCTACCACGATATCCATCACGGCGGACTTGGATGCCGATGAGCGGACGGTGATACGGGTCAGCAACAACGGACGGGCGATTCCGCTTCGCAAAATGGAGGAAATCTTTGTACCGTTTTACACCACCAAGTCCAACGGCACTGGCGTAGGGTTGAGTCTCTCGCGCCGCATCATGGCCGCTCATCATGGCACGCTTACCCTCGTGCAGAGCGACGCCACCCAGACGATTTTCGCGCTGGTGTTTGCGTGATTCGGTCTGTAAATTTCCCTTACACAGTGTAAGAATTTCTTACACTTTTTTATCTGATATTTTCTGCTAAATCTTTGTAATCCAACGGATAACAATGTTTGGCATTCTTTTGGCATTATTATCGTCAAATGGAATTCCTATGTCTAATAAAACGATAATAATCCTGTTGACGATGATGTTCGGGGCGGCGTATGCGCAGGACACGGCGGTGATGACCCTGCGCGATTGCATCCATTACGCGCTGTCGCATTCTGCGGAGATGCGTGTGCTGCAGGCCGACCTCGGCGACGCGCAGTTAGCCCGTCGCAACGCTATCCTCAACGCCTTCACCCCGGTGATCAGCAGCGATGTTTACGCTTACTCCAACTTCGGCCGCTCCATCGACCCCGAGACGAACACCTACAGCACCACCACCTCTTTCCACAATGGTTACGGTGTCTCTGCCGGCATCACCCTCTTCAACGGATTCAGAGCAGTCAACAACTTGAAAATCACGAAACTGGCGGAGGCGACGGGCGTGACGAGAATCCAGCAGAGCGAAGACCGGATTCGTCTCGCCACGATGGAGGCCTACTGCAATGTGCTCTATTACACGGAATTATTGAAAACACTACAATCGCAGACGGAGACAGCCGAGGCGGCCTTGCGGCTCGCGCAACGGCAGAGGGAGTTGGGGCAGAAATCGCCGGCGGATGTGCTGCAGATGGAGGCAGACCTCTCCGACCGCAGGTACAGGTTCATCGTCTGTGAGAACCAACTTCAGAACGCCTATATCACGTTGAAAGACATTATGTTATATCCGACAGAACAGCCGTTCTCCGTCACGGATGTGGAGACGGATACGGTGCTGTCGGATGCGGTGCGTGCAATGGAGGTGAGTCGGGCGGCGGAGCGTCTGCCAGCCGTAATCATAGCCGAAAATGAGCGGCAGACCGCCCGCCTCGCCCTCAAAACCGCGAAGTGGCAGCTGCTACCGTCGCTGTCGCTGTACGGTGGCTGGTCCTCGACCTATTTCACCTACCCGGGGCGTGCTGACTACGTGCCCGTTCCCTACTGGAGGCAACTCTCCGACAACGGCGGCGAGTACGTGCAGTTGTCGCTGAGCATCCCGATTTACGACCGGCTGTCGCGGCAGACGGAAATCGCGCGTCGGCGCAACGACTGCGACCGTGCGGAAGCCCGATACGCGCAGGCCCGGCAGACCGTGGAAGCCGAGATCCACCGCGCCCTCGCCGATCGCGACGGGGCCGCCGCCGCCCTCCGTCAGGCCGAGCAGCACGCCGCCCTCCAGCAACAGCTCTACGTGCTGAGTACCAAACAGTTCGAGCAGGGACTCATCTCCGCCCTTGACTACCAGACCGTCGCCGACAACCACCTGAACGCCACCGCCGAACTGCTCAACGCGAAGCTGCAACTGTTTCTGAAGACGTGGGTGGTGAGATACTATTTTCAATTAAGAATGCAGAATTCAGAATTATAAAATATTTTCCTTGAGCAGCCTCGAAGAGGCAAAACGCACGAAGTGCAATTAACCCCATACAAGCGAAGCGCAGTGTGGGGCAGTCAAAAACAAAAACTATGGATAGAGCGATAGAACCAACAAAAGGATTCCGGAAACTCTTCACCCGCAAGGCGATGCCTTACTGGGGCGGGGCGCTGCTGCTCGTCTTCATCGGGTGGCTGGCACTGCGCGACGACGCCAGGAAATTACGTGTGGGCGGAGAAGCAATCACCGTCAGCGAGGTGCGATGCGGCGAGTTCAACGACTACATCCGCATCAGCGGGCGCGTGGTGCCGATGACCACCGTGCAGCTCAGCCCGTTGGAGGGCGGCGTGGTGCAGGCAATCGTCGCGGAGGAGGGAGCGCACGTACGCGAAGGCGACGTCATCCTGGTCCTCAGCAACGAGAGTCTCGACATGCAGATTCTCAACGCCGAGGCCGACCTCGCCGAGAAGGAGAACATCCTCCGCAACACGATGATCCAGATGGAGCAGCAGAAACTGAACCTCCAGCAGGAGAAGCTGCAGCTGCAGATGGAGGTCCGCCGCAAGAAACGCACTTACGAGTCGCAAAAGTCTCTCTATCAGGACAATCTCATCGCCAAGGAGGCGTTCTTGCAGGCCGAGGAGGATTACCAACTGGCCCAAGACCGTCTCAGACTGGTGGAAAACCGTGCCAAGCAGGACAGCCTCTACCGGTCGGTGGAGATCCGGCAGATGCGCGAAAGTCTGGAGAACATGCGACTTAACATGCAGATGATACGCAAACGCAAGGAGAACCTTACCATCAAAGCCCCGATTGACGGGGAACTTGGTCTGGTGGATGTGGTGCTCGGACAGTCTGTCGCGATGGGCAGCAAGGTCGGACAGATCAACAATCAGGACAACTACAAGATCGAGGCTCTGATTGACGAGCATTATATCGACCGGGTGACAGCGGGGTTGGAGGCTGACTTCGAGCGGCAGGGCGGCAAGTGCAACGTGCTGATACGCAAGGTCTATCCCGAGGTCCGCGACGGCAAGTTCAAGGCCGACTTCAAATTCGCGGACGGCCAGCCGGAGCACATCCGCAACGGTCAGACGTTCTACCTGAACCTGCAGCTCGGTCAGTCGGTGGAGGCGGTGCTCATCCCGCGCGGCGCCTTCTACCAGAAGACCGGCGGCAAATGGATCTACGTGGTCTCCCCAGACGGCAAGCGTGCCGTGAAACGCGACATCCGCATCGGTCGCCAGAACCCGCAGTACTACGAGGTTTTAGAGGGGTTGGAACCCGGGGAGAGGGTGATCACATCATCGTATGACGGGTATGGGGAGGCGGAGGTGTTGGAAATTAAGAATTAGGCAAACAATGCGTCACTCTTCACCTCACGGGAAATCTTCCGGGCGTACATGTTGTCCAAAAGACCATTCGGCGTGATGAATGCCGGCAGCAAGGACTTATTCGTTTTGGTGACCTTTCGGAAAATACGCATCCGGCGAGCGAGTTGGCTGTCGTAGCTTTTGGTGATTTCGTATTCGTCGCTCGAATATTTCATTTCGCAGATGCTGATGCACTTGTCGGAACGGTCGATGAGGAGGTCTATTTGAACACCGTGCTTCAGGTCTTCGTCTGTTTCATCGGAGGTGTTTTTGGGAGGACGATAGAACCACGAGCAAGGTTTGTTGATGGTTCCGTCGATGCCCAATGCCTGGACTATCTGATCCAAGTGATTGAGGCAGACGATCTCAAAAGCATAGCCGCACCAACTCTCGTAAACACTGGTGGACTGCATCTTCTGCCAATAGCCTTTCATGTAGCTTCCTGAATCGCCCATGAAGCGGAAATGAAAGAGCGTGAAAGGGTCAATCAGCTGGTATAACGTGTCTTTCTTACTCTTTTTGAACGGAATGTAGCTGCGGATGAAAGCGCATTCTTCAAGTTCCTTTAGCAGGCGCGTCAGGTTTCCGTTGTTGGTTTGGTGGGCTACCGCTATGATTTCCTGTCGTGTCATGCCCATTCCTTTCTTTTCGAGTGCTGTCACTACGGCAATATGGTTGTCCGCTTTTTTGAAAAGTGATTTGAAGATTTTCTCGAACTCATTCACCATCTCGCCGCCACGGGTAAAGCAAAGGGACTCAATATTTTGCGCCACACTCTTGTCGCGTTCGAAAAGCGACAGATAGTAAGCCACGCCGCCCACAGCCATATAACTTTCGATGATTTCCTGTCGCTCGTATAGGAAGCCTTGCGACTTGAAGTATAATTCCGTTTCACCCAATGTGAATGGCGAGAGGAGCATGGTGTGTGTGGCACGGTTGTGCAGGCCGCCTTTTGAATTGATCACCTTATTGAGCATCCAAGTGGTCGCGCTGCCGCAGACGATAAGTTTAATATCGTTGCGGTAAGTAGCCCAATCGTTCCAAAAATGTTCCAAGGCGCTCACGAACTTGGAGCCTCTTGTGTCGAACCATGGCAATTCGTCGAAGAACAGAATTTTAGGGCCATCTTCGGCATCGTGTTCTATGAACGACTCAAGCTGACGGAAAGCTTGGGTCCAAGTTTCAGGCTGTTCATTGGTCGTCGTAAAGTTGTTCAGGGCGTAGTGGAAGTTTTCCAGTTGTTCTTTGGTGTTGGCGTTTTCCTTGCCCGTCATCCTGAACGTGAATTTTCCTTCAAACAGTTCTTTAACCAAAAAAGTTTTCCCGACACGCCGTCTGCCGTAAATAGCGACGAACTCCGATTTTTCACTTGCCAAATACTTTTCCAGCTTGATTATCTGTTCTTTACGGCCGATGATGTTCTCTTTCATGTTTTTGAATTTTGGCGCAAAGATACAAAAAAATATGAGATTGCGCCAACCTTGTGGTAGAATTCTGGCGCAATCTCGATTTTTTTATGAGATTACGCCAAGGAACTCGTTTTTGCAAAAGGGCGATGACTTGTCCCAAAAATAGTATCTTTGCCATTATGAAAGTTTCAATGATGACTTTTATAAAATGATGATACCTGTAAAGAAACCTTACACCTGCTGTAAGAAATCTTTACAGCGGCTCTTTTGTTTGATGTTTAGATGATTGACAACCAAAGGTTTATGTTTTTGGCACGGAAAATGATATGATAATTGTAGAGACGTGCCATGGCGCGTCTCTACAGATAGAAACCGAATGATTATGAGCAGTTATCTCAAATTCCTAAGCAGAAACAAATTATACACCGCCATCGAGGCGGTGGGGCTGGTCGTGAGCTTGGCTTTCGTCATCCTGATTGGCAGCTACGTGGCGCAGCAGTGGGCTGTCGTGAATGAGAATCCCAATCATGACCGCATTTACTGCCTTAGTAATACGTTACACCTGGGGCTGTCCGTTTGGGATAAAGAATCTCTGGAGACCAATATTCCTGAAATTGAGGCGATTACTAGAATTTCGGGAAAAGATGATGCGCTTGTTTTTCAGGATAAAACCTATCCCGCCAACATTAAGTTCGTTGACCAGGACTTTTTCACCCTTTTCCCATATTACACGTTCGTTGACGGGAGCAAGGACCACTTTTCCGAAGCCAACAATGCCATTATCAGTGAGACGATGGCCAGACAGTTTGAGGACAATGGGAATTTGTTAGGCAAGACCATTGTCATTGATAAAAAGCAGTATGTCATTTGCGGAATCATGAAAGATGTCCAAAATTCTCTGATTCAGTATTTTGACGTGTTGGTCCCTTTTGATGACAAAATCTATGAGGACGAAACGCCTTTTCGAATCATCCAGGGTGTGCTCACTCTCTTTCAGAGAATGGAGAACACGGACGAGGAGGCTTTCAAAAACAAAGTACTTGACCTCTGCAATCAAAATTATAGTTCTTGGGGTGAAGAGTGGTTAAAAGGGCTTGTGGTGTACAATTATAAGGAGATATTCTTCAATTCCTATTCCCATTCGAATAAAAGTATTCACACGGGGAATCTCACAAACATCCGGATTCTTACGGCCATCGTCATCCTTCTTTTGCTGTCGGCTGTCATCAACTACATCAACCTCAGCATGGCTTTGGTGGGAAAACGTGCCAAAGAGATGGCCACCCGCCGGCTTTTAGGGGCGCAGAAACTGTCCGTCATGGGCAAACTTATTGCCGAATCCGTGTTGTTCACGGCAGTATGTTTCGGTTTTGCCTTTCTGTTGGCTTACGCTCTGGTGCCCACGATGAATCGGCTGTTAGTCAGCAATACTCCCGATGCCGACATCCAACTACGGCTGTTGATGACGCCCGCATACATAGTCGCGTATGTGAGTGGCATCCTGCTGATAGGTGTACTTTCAGGCTGGTTGCCTGCTTTGTTCGCCTCCCGTTATGCCCCGATTGAGGTGGTTCGCGGCGCATTCCGCCAATACAACAAAATGTGGTTCAACAAGATATTCATCGTTTTTCAGAGTGTGCTTTCGTTTGTGCTGATTGCCTTGGCTATCGTGATGGAGGTACAGATGCGGCACATGGTTAACCGCCCCACCCATCTTCAGACAAATGACCTTTTTGTTATTGATGAGCCTTATCCTCCAAGAGCATATTTGCCCATCGTGGAAGAACTCAAGTCGTTGCCATGTGTTGAAGCAGTCGGTATCGGACAAGGTTATCCTGGGAAAATCAACTATAGCTTTGGCATTCCAGATATGGAAGACGATTCAAAAAGCGAGATAAAAATGGTAACGGTTCTATGCGACTCAACCTATTTCCAACTGTTGGGGTTTGAGGTGATTGAGGATTTCGGCCATCCCAAAGCCAATTCGCTGTGGTTGGGCGAGCATGTCTTGGTAGAAAGCGGTGTTTCCGATACCTCCACTTCATTTTTGAATAGGATAGCCGCATATTTTAGCACCTATTACTTTCTGAATGTGGATTACATTGGAGGTATTGTGCATGATTTTCCTGTCAAAGGAGCTGCCTGTGCCGATGGCGACTATAATTTAAATGGAGGTGTTTTTGTGTTTGATATTGAGAAAACGGGCTACGGAGTTGGCTTGCTCGTCAAGACTACGGGTGACCATGCGGAAGCGGAAAGACAGATTATGGATCACTACAACCAGTGGGTGAAGAAAAAGGAGGGCGTTGGCAGAGACATCAAGTGCGGGTATGTGGATGATCTGATGTTGGAACAATTGGAAGAGGCCAAACGCACCGTACGGCTGTTGGAGATTTTCATGGGTCTGTCGGTGTTGCTTTCCCTTCTCGGTCTCGTTGCCATGAGCACCTATTATTGTGACGAGGGCAGCCACAGCATCGCCATCCGCAAGGTATTCGGCAGCGATGTCAACCGCGAGCTGCGGCGCACGGTGAAAGACTACATGCTACTCGTCGGAATTGCCGCAATCATCGGAGCTCCCCTTGCTGTTTGGCTTAGCGGCAAATACTTGGAACGTTTCGCCTACCGTATTGAGCATTACGGCTGGATCATTGTCGTGGCGGTTGTGGTCACTATGCTGCTGGCCTTCCTCTCCGTGTTATGGCAGACGTTACGTGCCGCGAAGACGAACCCTGCGGAGGCCCTGAAAAAGGAATAAAGAGGTGTAGAGAGGCAAAATTTTGCGTCTCTACAGGGGGTAGATCCATCGCCAAAACAAATCATAAATTGTAAAAATGGCGATTTATAAACTCTATATTTCGCCATTTTTAATCATTTTTATTTGTTTTGGCGAACTATCTGAATAAAATTGTATCTTTGCGCCTGTCATAAAACGGTATTGTCATGGATAAAAATTTTATCAGTAGAAGACAGGAAATCAGGTTGTTACAAGCTGTTAAGGATTCTGGGGAAGCTGAATTTGTGGCCGTTTATGGTCGTCGGCGCGTGGGTAAGACATATCTGATACAACAATTTTTCGACAATAAGTTCGCCTTCTCAGCCACTGGTATCATAGAAGGCACCCGCGAAGAGGAACTCTTTGCCTTTACGAGTGCCTTGATTGCTGTTGGTTATACGGGACCTCAGCCCAAAACTTGGCTCGAAGCATTTGAGGGACTCAAATCTGTTTTAGAGAGACAGCCGCACAAAGGTCGTCAGGTTATCTATATTGACGAGCTCCCTTGCTTTGATACGCCCAAGTCCGGCTTTGTCCGTGCTTTAGGACATTTTTGGAACACTTGGGCCGCATTACGTAAAGATGTCATACTTATTGTTTGCGGTTCCGCCACCTCTTGGATGATTGAAAACATAGTCAATGACCACGGAGGGCTCCATGACCGAACCACACACACTATTTATTTGAGACAGTTTACGTTAGCAGAAACCGAATCCTATCTGCAGACTAAAAAAATCCACTGGCCACGGCAGATGATTGTCGAGACTTACATGATGCTTGGGGGCGTGCCCTATTACCTCAGTTTGCTCAACCCTCAAGAGAGCCTTGCCCAAAACATCGACAGACTCTATTTCCATAAAAATTCTGAACTTGGACAGGAGTATCAACGTCTTTACGCCTCTCTGTTCAAGTCGCCAGAGTCTTACATTCGCATTGTTGAGATATTAGGCAAGAACAAGCAGGGACTCACGAGAGGAGAAATTGCAGAAAAACTGAAAATATCATCCAGCGGGACGCTGAGTAAACAGCTTGAAAATCTGGAATATTGCGACATCATCCGCCGATATGTGACCAAAATTGGAGGCAGGCTAAAGACCAACGAGGCCTATTACCAGCTGGTTGACCTTTTTACACTTTTCCATCTCACCTTCTCCAAAAAGCTAACTACTGAAGATTATTGGGAGCAGCGTCTCAACACCCCAGTTCTCAACAGTTGGCAAGGATTAGCCTTCGAGCATGTGTGCATGGTTCATATTAGGCAGGTACGACATGCTCTTGGCCTTGACAAGATTGCCGTTGAATATTACTCATGGCGAAGTTCCACAGCTCCACGTGCCCAAGTGGATATGATTATCGAACGTGCCGATCGTCTTGTTAACCTCTGCGAAATCAAATACACCCAATCAGAATACACCATCACTTCCAATGAGGACCTGAAAGTCCGTAACCGTACGGCGGCATTCGTCCGGGAGACCAAGACCCGAAACGGTATTCTTCCCACTTGGATCACTCCATTCGGTCTCTTTCATAACGAATATTCCGTCTCTGTCCAATATCAGGTTACGCTGGACGATCTGTTTGTTGATTGAGTTGGCTACAAATCCATAACAACCCGCGCAGACCATCTGTAAAGAACTCTTACACCACTGTAAAAGATCTTTACATTGTGCGTGTTGCTTGTATTACTAATCTGTTGTATATCATAGGTTTATGAGTTTGGCACGATTGCTGTCTGTCCATATCAGGTTTTATTATGGTTTGATATGAAGAGTTACCTCAAATTCCTAAGCAGAAACAAACTCTACACCGCCGTCGAAGCGGTGGGGCTCGTCGTGAGCCTCGCGTTCGTGATCATCAGCTTCTGCTACGTGATGCAGCAATATGCCGTGCCGCGCGAGAACCCCGATCGCGAGCGGATTTATGCCGTGGGCAGCGAAAATATGACCAATCCTTACGGCATGAAGGAAATCATTGGCGACAAACTTCCCGAAGTGGAATGCGTGACCCATTTCTATTTCCAAAACGACCAGCTTCTGAAAGCGGAAGACGAGTCGTGTGTCGGCAATTGCCTGTTCTGCGACCGCGAGTTCTTCAACATCTTTCCCGTCCAGTTCAGGGAAGGTGGTCCTGATAATCTCACTAAAGCCCATGTTGCCTTCATTTCGGAAAAGTTGGCTTCCAAAATGGGAGGGGAAGTGGTTGGCAAACAGGTGATTGCGGACGAAGACACGCTGACGGTGGTAGGCGTGTTCTCCGATTTGGGTAGTTCTTTGTTGTATGATGCCGATATCATTGGCCACATAGAACCCAGCAAGTGCATGGCTGTTTACAGACAAAACCCGCTTTATTATCAGAATTCTATCCATACTTTCATGAAGGTGGTGCCGAATACCGATCATGCGCTTTTGGAAGAAAAAGTGACTGCACGTTGCAAGGAGGAATATGGTGATATTTTTAGTGTTCTTTTCAAGGAAGGTGTCACGATGATTCGTTTGGATGAAATCTTTTTCAGCGATAGAAAATGCCATTTACAACAAGGTGACAGGTCGATGCTCCGCAACGTGGTTATGGTCGGGCTGTTGCTGCTGCTTTCCGCCCTCATCAACTATATCAACCTGAACGTGGCGCTTGTGGGAAAACGTGCCAAGGAGATGGCCTCGCGGCGATTACTTGGAGCGCAGAAGTCGGCCGTCATCGGACGTTTTCTGGCCGAATCGTTCCTGTTCACCCTCTGCTGCTTTATCGTCGGTCTGCTGCTGGCCGACGCAATCGTGCCTTTTGTCAACGATTTGTTGAGGGCAGATGTGGCGGTGCGCATTCCGTTCACGACGGGTTATCTCCTTGCCTATCTGCTGATGGTGGTTGTGGTGTCGCTGCTGGCTGGTGTTTTGCCTGCGGTCATCGTGTCGCAGACCAATCCTATTGATGTGGTGAAAGGCACGTTCCGCTTCCGTTCCCGCACAGAGTTGTCGCGGATCTTCATGGTGGTTCAAAACGTCATCTCCATCGTGCTGATAGCCTTGGTGATTACGATGCAGTTGCAGATGCGGCATATGGTGAATCGTCCCGTCGGCCTGCAGACAGACAACCTCTATTTTATCAGTTCCAAGTTGGATGATCTTTCTGAAAAGACCACTTTCATCGACGAGCTTCGCAGCTTGCCTTGTGTGAAGGAATTGGCTTTTACTGAGAATGTTCCAGGCGTTTTAACCATGAATTTACTTATGGCCAAATTTGGCGAGACGGAAAAGAACATAAAGGTTGCTTCGTTTAGTTGTGACTCGGCGGCGTTCCGCATGTTGGGTTTCCAAGTGATTGAACAGTTTCATGAACCGGAGGCGACGAGTTTCTGGATGACGGAAAGTGCCGTGGCCGGCATGACGGGGTTGCCACGCGGAGTCTATAACTACGACACGATTTTTGCTTGGAAGCAGGACAATATCGGTAACGATGTGTGCGGTGTCATCAAAGATTTCAACATGTTGGATGCCCTGCATGCTGCCGATGAGGACTATACCATTGTCTTTTGCAATGGCAATCCTCTTTATGGGTTAGGAGGCGGACATCCGTTGTTAGAGATTGTGGGCGACCACAGGGAGGCCAAACGTGCCATTGATGCGGTTTACAAAAAGCACTGCGAGAAGGTGTTTGGCACCTATACGGAACCGGAATACAACGATTTTGTAGAGAATGTGATTGCCCGGCAATATGACAAGATCCGCCGTCAGATGCGCCTCATCGAGCTGATTATGGGCATTTCGGTGCTGTTGTCGTTGTTGGGTCTGGTGGCCATGAGCACCCATTTCGCCTCCGAGCGCGAGAAGTGCATCGCCATCCGCAAAGTGTTTGGCGGCACCTTGGAGAGCGAAACCCGCCGCAATCTGAATGAGTATGTTTTCATGATACTGATAGCCAACGTGATAGCGATTCCCTTGGCTGTATGGCTGTGCGGGCGTTATTTAGAGGATTTCGTTTACCGCATTGATCTGCATCCCTGGATCTTCGTGGTGACGGTGTTGCTGTCGTTCGTCATCGCCAGCGGCTCCGTCCTCTGGCAGACCCTCCGCGCCGCAAAGACGAATCCGGCGGAGGCCCTGAAGAAAGAGTGATGGATTCCCGCAGAACCCGCAGATTATCGCAGATTTATATCGAAACATCAAAATTCCTTAGATATGATACAAGTACAAAACCTCACCAAAATCTTCCGCACGGAAGACATCGAAACCCTCGCGTTGGACGGGGTGTCATTCACCATCAACGACGGCGAGTTCGTCGCCGTGATGGGGCCGTCGGGCTGCGGCAAATCCACGCTGCTCAACATCCTCGGTCTCTTGGACAACCCCACCGAGGGCACCTACGAGCTGCTCGGCCAGCAGGTCGGCAGCCTGAAGGAGAAGGAGCGCACCAAGTTCCGCAAGGGCAACATCGGCTTCGTGTTTCAGAGCTTCAACCTCATCGACGAGCTGAACGTCTATGAGAACATAGAGCTGCCGCTGCGCTACCTGAACATCAGCGCCACGGAGCGCAAGGAGCGGGTCACGGCGATGATGAAGCGGATGGCCATCACCCACCGCGCCAAGCACTTCCCGCAGCAGTTGTCGGGCGGACAGCAGCAGCGTGTGGCCATTGCCCGCGCCGTGGTGGCCAATCCCAAGCTCATCCTCGCCGACGAACCCACCGGCAACCTTGACTCCAAGAACGGCAAGGAGGTGATGGACCTGCTCACCGAGCTGCACAAGGAGGGTACCACCATCGTGATGGTCACCCACTCGCAGCGCGACGCGGGCTACGCCGACCGCATCATCAACCTCTTCGACGGCCGCATTGTCGAGGATGTGTTGCCTGAATTGTAGTGTTATGAAGAGTTATCTTAATTTTTTAAGCCGCAACAAACTCTACACCGCCATCGAGGCGGTGGGGCTGGTCGTGAGCCTCGCGTTCGTGATTATCATCGGCAGCTACGTGTGGCAGCAGTACAGCATCACACGCGAGAGCTCCGAGCGGAAGGACATCTACACCTTCGGAACGCCAAACTGCACGGGGCTCACCTACGCCTTCCCCGATGAGCTGCTCGCGCGGGTTCCCGAGGTGGAGGCGGCGGTGCGCTATTGCGGATGCCAGACGACGGTCGCCCAGTTGGGGGACGAGTATGTGCCGGTGAATGCGGTTGCCGTGGAGAAAGAATTCTTCACGATGTTCCCGCACCTCGGCCGTTTCGTCGAAGGTGGTCCCGAATGCCTTGATGCGCTTTCGAATGTGATTGTTTGCGAGACCTTTGCACGGCAGCACGACCTGAAATTTGGTCAGACGATCCGTATGGATGGAGAGGAGTATCTCATCGCGGGCATCATCAAGGATTTTGAAAACACCATCTTCAAAAACAGCGACTTGATAGTCAATGTGCGTCATCCCGCCAACCGGTTTGCCACCGAATCGCCCTACGATGGTTTCGGCACGACCATCACCTTTGCAAAAATCGCAAAAGGCACTGACCCACAAGTGGTTTACGACAAAGTGAAAAAGGTCTGCAAGGAGATTTATCCTCTCCATTACGGTCATGGATCCTTCTTCGAAGAGTTGGAAGTGACCCGATTCGACCAGCTGTTTTTCAAAGAGGATAATAACAGCTTTTTCAATCAAGGAGACCTTAAAACGCTGAAACTGCTGGCGCTCGTCGGGCTGTTGTTGTTGCTTTCTGCGGTGTTAAACTACATCAACCTCTCGTTCGCGCTCACGGGGAAACGCGCCAAGGAGATGGCCACTCGTCGCCTGCTCGGAGCACAGAAAGGGGAGATTGTCTGGAAATATGTCGCTGAATCATTGGTGTTTACAACGGTGTGCTTCAGTTTCGGACTCTTGTTGGCCTATCTGTTGGCACCGTCGGTCAATGCCTTGCTCAACAATCCCGATGTGCCCATTCGGGTACGGGTGTCGTTTACGTATATCTTGTCCTATCTTGCTGGTATCTTGGTGGTTGGTGTGCTCAATGGCATCATTCCGGCCTTGTTTGCCAGTCGCGTACAGCCCATCGATGTGGTGAAGGGCACTTTCTGCCGCAACACGAAAATGGTGTTCAACAAGGTGTTCATCGTTGTTCAAGGCATCTTTGCGGTTTTCCTCATCGCGATGGCCATCGTGATGGAGGCGCAGTACCGCACCTCGCTCCACCGTCCGAGGCACTGCAACACACAAGACAAATACTATTTGTTCGTGCCCACTCAAAAACCTCAACCACAGTTGTTTGAGAAACTTGAGAAACTGCCCTGCGTGAAGCGGATTGGTCGAAGTGCGGGTGCCCCTGGTTATCTTTTTGGGATACAGTATAATTGGACGGAGGACCGGAATATCACGTATTGGCATTTGCAAATGGATACGGTTGCCTTTCAGATGCTTGATCTTGAGGTGCTTAAAGATTACAAAACCCCAATTTACAATTCAATCTGGTTTGGTGAGCGGGCTTTTGCCGCTACAGGTTTCAGCGAAGAGGACCACGTCATCAGTAATCCTATTACTCCGGGAAAGAAGGAATGCGAGCAGGTGGCGGGTGTGATTCGTGATATTCCCGTAAACAACAACAATATGGGCGAAGAGGCCAATGTCATCATCAGCGTTTTGAGGGAGGAAGATGTTCCGGTAGCTGGTTTCCTGATGGAGATTGCAGGCGACCATTCGGAAGCCGCGAAAGCCATCACCAAGGTGGTTGATGACTGGTGTGGCGAACAGCAGATGTTTTATTATGCCAACGGTTTTATTGACGATTTCTACCGTGATGCGTTGAAACCCGCCAAGAACAACATGCGCTTGTTGGAGATTTTCATGCTGTTGGCCGTGCTGATTTCGCTGCTCGGGCTTCTGGCCATGAGCACCTACTATGCGGGTGAGAACGCCAAGGGCATCGCTGTGCGCAAGGTGTTCGGGGGCACCGTCAAGAGCGAAACATGTCGCACCGTGCAGGAGTATATGCTGCTGGTCGCGGTGGCCTGCGTCATCGGTGTCCCGATAGCGGTCTGGGCGGCGCAGCGTTACTTGGAGGGCTTCATCGTCAGGCTGGAGCACTACGGTTGGATCTTCTTCGTCGCCGTGGTCATCTCCCTCGCGATGGCCTTTCTCTCCGTGTTATGGCAAACCTTGCGTGCCGCGAAGACGAATCCTGCTGAGGCGTTGAAGAAGGAGTAGGGATGTATAGAGACGCAATGCATTGCGTTTCTACATCTTCTCCTTTAGGAAACGTTTCAGCAGGAAGGCGAGAAAATAGGGGAATGTGTAGAAGCTTCCGTTCCAACCGATGTTCTTGTATCCGAATTTGATGCCGTATTTGACTTCAGGATAGGAATCCCATTTGATCAGGTTGTTCAGCGAAGCCGTCGTCCCGTCTTTGGCCTTCACCTCAACGGGAATCAACGAATCGGCATCCCTCACAAAGAAATCCATCTCTACGGCAGGATTGTCATGTTTATAGAAGTACAATTGTTCATAGCCCGACTTGCGCAACATCTCGCCGACCACATTCTCATAGACGGCACCTTTGTACGTTCCGAAATTTCTATTGACCCTGAGATCGTCCTGTGCCTCCTCGTCTAACGAAGCAATCAGCAGACCTGTATCGTGGTAATAGATTTTGTAAAAATCGGGATCATAATTACCTTTCAGCGGCAACTCCACGTTGTTTAGGCAATAACAGACATTGATCACGCCAGCCTCTTTCAACCACTCCACAGCACCGATATACTCCCGGTTACGCGCACCTTTGGCAACCTTCGTGATCTGGAACTTTTTGTTTTCTTTCGCCAAGAATGTCGGGATGTGGCTATACACTGCAAGAACTTTAGCCTTGTCTGGCTCCTTTCACTATCAAAGGTTTCCTTTTTGGGTTGCTCTTCCAGTCCGATAGGAATATATCTATTTTTCTTTCAAGTAGTTCCATGTTTTATTATCACATTTTCGGCTGCAAAAATAATAAAAAAATCACATTTTCAGACTTCTCCGTCCTTTGGCAAACGCTCCGCGCCGCGAAGACGAACCCTGCGGAGGCGTTGAAGAAGGAATAGGGGACTTGTAGAGACGTGAATTTTTGTATTTTTGCCGAAACGATTTCAATGTCAAGATGAGATTCAACAGATTTTTAATCCATAACGGCTGGTTAATGATGGTCGTAATATTGCTTACTTCCATTGCTTTTTCGTTCAAACTTCATGCTCAGCGAGTGTTTGCCCCGTATTACGATGACAAAGACGCCAGATTCCTTTATTGGGATTCATGTAGAAAAGACTATTTGCTCGTCAAGGACTATGATTTCGGATGCCTCTACATTCCAGGGATTGAAAAACCTGATTACGGTTACTCCTATAGCCATAAGACTCATAAGTTGACGCTGGTGGAGTGTAAGACGTTTATTGACATACCCGGTGTTCGCCTGAATCCAGATGGTTCCGCGATGATCGATTCGGCTGGCAATCCAATCTTTGAAGAAGTAGATAAGGTAAAGACCAAACGTCGTTCGATCAAGTTACCCGATAGTTTGGCGGCTCCTTTGACGGAACTTTACCGTTTGGCTGTGAAGACCGCCCGTCCCGACACTTGTGTCAGCGATGAGCCGCCAATTTTGGATGGATGGGGATGGTCTTTTTATTCAGGAGCATTCCCTGGCGGTGTCGCGAATGACCCGTTCCGTCATTCCTGTTCAAACGACACGGTTCGGAATGTTCAGCGTTTCAATAGGATTCATTTCTCTGTGGAAAAAGCTGTAAGAGAAGGGAATGTGAAACCTATTGTGAAGGTGATGCCTGTAGTGTGGGATTTGATTGAGGCATGGGGCGGGAAAACTGGGGGAAAAAGCGAAAAATTGTCTTTTGCGGATAAAATCAAAGAAGTTCGATACTTTGGAAATGTTATCCCAATTGAAGATTTTCACGTCAAAGAGGAGCGGAAGTGTTTCGAAGTTGCATGTAAAATGTCTTACGGTCGCTGGAAAGTAAAAACCGTTATCCCGGAGTGGCTGGTTCGCGATGCGGAGTCGATTGAAATTTGGATTGTCCCGGATCGGCATGACAAAACCCCATACGTTGATTTGACGCGATGGTATAATGCAGGGACTCTTCCTGTAGGAGTATGTGTCCAATGTCAGGATGGGGCAACAGGCCATTTGGATATTTATTTCAATTGTAAAGAATAGGGCGTGTAAAGAATCCTTACACTGCTGTAAAGTATGTTTACACTTTTCGTGGTATTCATATCGTATTCTGCTAGACGTCAATGACTTCACAGTTTGGCACGGTTGCTGTATAGGATTTGCTGCTATAGGTTTATCATTATGCGAATCATCCAAAAATCCAAAACCGAGATGGTCTCCGCCATCCTCAATATCGTCGGGCTGGCTGCTGCCTTCGCCGCCCTTTACATCATCCTCGTGCAAGTGCACCACGACCTCACCTACAACAAGGCACTCCAGGACAGCGACCGAATCTATGTCCTTACCCAGAAGGAAATCAACAAAAGTGAATATTCCTCTTACCTTTGCCGACCTATTGGGGAATTTGTCATCAACGCTTCCCCTGACATTGAAGCCGGTGGTTGCGGTAATATCATGGGCAATCCCATCACAGTTCGTGTGAGCGATGAGCAATCGCCTGTGTCCATCACGATATCTTCCTTGAACAAAGGTGCCCGTGACGTGTTCGGTTTCGAGTTGGTGGCTGGCAATTGGGATGATTTGACAGGCACTGGCTTCGCCCTCTCGGAATCGGCAGCAAAACGTTTGGGAGTCCAGGTGGGTGATGTCATGAAATATTTCGATGGATCAGCATGGCATGATATATCCATTGCGGTCATCTATAAGGATATGCCGAAGCACAGCGACCTTTCCTCTTTCGAAATGCTGACCAATTTTGGCGACAATTGCATCAATGATTGGAGCGAGTTTTCATTTAACTATTTTCTGAAACTTCGTAAAGGTGCCGACCCCAATACGATTGTTGAGGTGGCAAAGCCTGTCGCCAGACAGTTTTTCAGTAAAATGACCGGAAAAGAGGCCACCGACGACAATGTCAAGTTTGGACTTTACCCTGTGCGGCTTACCGACATGTACTTCGACACCAATTCGTATTTTGCCCCTGGTAAGGCAGGCAACAGAACCACCACGATGACCCTGCTCATCATTGCCATCTTTGTGGTGGTCATCGCCTTCATTAACTACATCAACTTTTTCTTCGCCATGTTGCCCCTTCGCCTGCGCAGCATAAATACGCGCAAAATACTGGGTAGCAGTCGTTTCCAGTTGGTGACATCATCAATAGGCGAATCGGTGCTGATGGTGGCTATATCTTTGGCACTTGCTATAGCTGTGGTTATCCTCTTCAAGCAATCCACATTGGCTTCATTGATTGACACTTCACTTGATTTCGGACAGAATGGGGGCGTTGTCGCGTTGACCATCGGCTTTGCATTATTCATTTCGGTAGCGGCCAGTATTTATCCCGCCTTGTTAGCCACCTCGTTTAATCTGGCCTTCGCCTTGAAAGGCACCCTCAGCTCTACGCAAAAAGGAAAGGCATTCCGCATCGGTCTGATTGGCTTGCAGTTTACTGTTTCCATCGTGCTGATAATCTGTGCGATATTCGTTCACGAACAACGCCGTTTCATGATAAACCATGAAATGGGCTTCAATCAGGAATGTCTGTTGCAGTCACAGGTTTCGTGGAATCTTGCCAACAATCGCGAGGCAGTGGAGAGTAAGTTGAAAGCTGATGCCGCCATCAAGGATGTCGCTTGGGGCGATGGACCTTTCATTCAGGATTCTCGTATGAGTTGGGGACGCAAAGTGCGAGGTGAGGATGCCGGTTGGCAGGTCTATCCCGTTTCGTGGAACTTCCTGCGCTTTATGGGTATCGATATCATCGAAGGTCGTGATTTCTCCGAAGCTGACGAGCAGTCTAATGGTGTGTATATCTTCAACAAAACCGCAAAAGACAAATACCAAATCACTCTTGAAGACCAGATTGGCGGCCATGGTGACCAAATTGCTGAAATTGCGGGCTTTTGCGAAGACTTCAATTTCGCTTCGTTGCGACAGGGCATCGAGCCTTTTGCATTCTATGTTTATGGTAAAGAACCATGGCACATTTGCATGAGGCTATTTATTCGCACAGAGGCAGGTGTGGATGTCCCAGCCTTGATGAAGCGCATCACCAAAACCCTCAACGACCTTGACCCCACCATGGGCGAGGAAATGTCGTACGAGGTGTGGCCTTTCTCTCAATCCATTGAGAATCAATACAAAAAAGAGAACAATCTCTCGACTTTGGTTACCTTATTCACCGTTTTGGCCATCGTCATCTCGCTGATGGGTGTGTTCGGGTTGGTGATGTTCGAGACGGAGCACCGCCGCAAGGAGATCGGCATTCGTCGCGTACACGGAGCCACGGTGAAGCAAATTTTGGCAATGTTCAACTCCCGCTTCGTGAAGATCGTGCTGGTCTGCTTCGTCATTGCCGTGCCCGTCAGTGTGTTCGTGATGCGCCGCTACTTGGAAGGTTTCGCCTACCGCGTGCCGTTGCACGTCTGGGTGTTCGCGGTGGCCCTGATCGCGGTACTGTCCGTTACTATCGCGGTGGTCACCTTACGCAGTTTGAGAGCGGCTACGGTGAATCCGGTGAAGTCTTTGAGGACGGAGTAAATATAGTCGGCAAATTATGCAAATTTCACGGGTGTTCCAATCATTTTCAGGGCATAAAAAAACAACCTTCCCACGTTTAAAATGGGAAGGTTGTGTTCCAAAGTGGTCCCACTTGGGCTCGAACCAAGGACCCGCTGATTATGAGTCAGCTGCTCTAACCAACTGAGCTATGGGACCCGATTGCATCGCAATCTTTTGAGGCGGCAAAAATACGATTTTTTTGCAAATGCCCCAATCTTTTATTGACCGGCTTGAACAGGTGCGCTCTTCTTTTTCTTGGCGGGCTTCAACGGCTCGTTGCCGAAGGAGTAACTGACACCTACTAAGGCGTTGATGCCAAAGTTGTTGAAGTTATAATAGGTGGAGGCGTATTGGCAACCGATGTTGTTGACCATTGCAAAAGCGGTCAGCTGTTTGGTGATGAGATATTCGAATCCGATACCGAAGTTAAGGATGGGTTTCATCAGTTTTTTGCCATCGCTGTTCTTCTTCAGATCGTTGACAAGTTCGTAGCTGCTGATAAAGGTGTTGCCCAGCGAGTCGGTGGCTGTGACGGGCGAGAGTGCCCAGCGTCCGAAAGCGATGCTGGCGTTCACGTCGAAGATGAACTTCTCTTTGAGGATGTACTTGCCCTCGAAACCGATGCCCCAGTTGGGCTTGTAGAGGGGCTTCTCAAGATGTCCGATGCCAGGAACATTGAGATGCAGGAAGAAGTAGTCCCAATAGTTGGCTGTCAGGTTCAGGTAGAGGTGGTTGATGGCCTCCCAGCTGAGGTTGGCACAGACGTTGAGCGTGCTGCCCTTGTCCGCGTACATGACATCGAACTGGTTCTTCAGCGGGCTGTGTGTGTCGAGGACGAAGAAGGGGTAGTCCTTCACATAGGCGTAGCGCGCGGAGATGTGGTAGTTGAGCTTCTTGACGATGTTGCCTTTCACGCCGCCGTAGATGCTGATTTGCGAGCGGGTGAACTTGAGGCTGTCAAGCTGCGGCTTCACGTAGGGGTTCTCGTAGAGCAGGCTGCGCAGGGAGTTGTACTCCGACTTGCCGTCCACGCCCGCGTAGAGGCTGAGAATGCCACGGACGAGGCCCATCTGCAACTCGGCAATGGGATAAACAGGACAGTAAGTCTTGCTGTTGGACATGAGAACGGGCACACCTACGCCCAGCAGAAGGTGGTATTCCTTGATGGTGAAATTCATCGTGGGCCGGAACTCGACCTTGAAACTGTTGGTGAGCCGCGGTACCCTTCTCTGTTCATGGGTGCCGATGAGCACCGAGTCGCCCCAGTGGTTGTGGTAGAAGTCGAAGTCGATGTCGAACTGGTAGTGCTGGTAGCCGGAAATCTTGAGAAAGCGGTCGTCGTATGCCAGGATGGCGCGCAACCCCGCGTCATGCTCCATGTCTTTCCAGTAGGTGTGGATGAAGTCGTATTTGATTTTCACATCCTCCTTGAACTTCTTGTCCTCGGTGGTGTAGTTGGAGCGTATGCCGACCTCGCCGTACACGTGGTTGAAGTTGTTGTGAATGCTGTCGCGATACTCCTTGGCATAGTATTGCTCCGGGATGCCCCAGTTTCTGTTGTAGCCATACAGGTTTGCTAATTCGTGGTTGTAGCCCACAGACGAGTAGAGGGTTTGGGTGCGGAAGAAGCGGTTCAGGAACAGGTGCAGCCGAGTGTCGCTGGTGGGGGCGTAGGCATACTGCTGTTGCACTTTGCCGATGGGCGGCGCCCAGGAGGAGAAGTGGTGGAAGTTGAGCCCGTATGAGTATTTGGTGCTTTGGCAGTTGTGCATGGAGAGCTCGGCCAACGGCGTGATGGGATAGCCGAAGCCAAGCTTGATGTAGTTCCGATAGAGCACATCGCGCACTTCGGGGTTCAACTTGCTCACTTTGATTTCGGCAGGATTGAAGTTGAGCTCCGGCTTCTGCGGGCTGATTTCGTAGCTGTAGGTGACTTCCTCTTTGAGCGTGTCGTCAATAACAGCTTGGTCGTTGATCTTGGTGGCGTTGGTCAGCTTGGGAACGTATTGGATGAGCAGGTGGGCGGAGTCAACGACCTGGGCATGTAGCGCCGTGGCACAAAGCAGGATGACGGCGATGAACGTGATTCTATGCATTTTCTTGTGTGTATTCATGACGTACATTATTCTTTGTTGTTGTTTTTCTGGTCTTCGGCAGCTTCGAGAGCTTCCACTTCGGCAATCTTCTCGCGTGCCAGGGTCACGAGTTCCTCGCCCTCGTAGTTGTCAACAATGCTTTGATAGGTGTGGCGGGCTTGGAAATAGTTGCCTTTCGTCTTGTAGAGGTCTCCGTAGAGAATGAAGGTGCGGGCGTACCAGTATTCGGAGGAGTAGTTGCTGCCGAGAATGTTTTGGATTTGATTCTCGCATTCTTTGAGATTATGATCCTGGTTGAGGGCGATGTCTGCCAGATGGTAGGCAGCCTCGGCGCAGAGATCGTTGGTGCCCTTGTTGGCCAGGCGTTTGTAGTGCTGCTTGGCGTCCTCGTATTGGCCGAGCTCCTTGGCAGAGTTGCCGGCCACGAGCAGCGCCTCTTGCAGCAACTCGGCATCGGACTGGTTGGCATTCACGACGTTCGTGGCGGCGGTCAGGGCATTGCTGTAATCTTTGAGGAAATAGGCACTGCGCATGGCACCGTTGTTGGCATACAATACCTCGTCGGGATCCGTGGTGCTCTCAATCAGTTTGTTGAAATACTTCAAGGCTTTTTCATACTGTTTCTTGTTGTACAAAATGGAAGATGCTTTGTGGAGGGCTGTGACATCATATTCCGAACGGTGTCCCTTGACGACAGCTTCATAGTCCACAAGGGCGTCATCGTACTGCCGTTGGCCATACTGGCACTCGGCCTTGAAGAAGTGGGCTTTCTGGGCAAAGGATCCGTTGGGGAATTGGCGGAGGTACTCGGCACAGGCGCGCACGGCCCCGTCGCAGTCGCCTCGGTTGTATTTGGTCTCGGCAGCGCGGAAAGCGATGGAGTCTTGACGGTCGGCGGAGATGTTCATGTTTTTGGTGCGGATGTAGTCGAAGAACTCACTGGTGTTGCCCTCCTCAGTGTAGATGGTCTCCAGATTGGCAAGGGCGTCCTTGGCCTCTTGGGAACCGGGATAGGTCTCCACCACATATTTGTAGGTGGAGATGGCCATGGAGGTGTTGCCGCTGTTCATGTAGGCTTGCGCCAAACGGGTGTGCGCCTGGCGCACATGCTGGCTCTTGGGATGCTTCTGGATGAAGTTCTTGTAGGCATAGATGGCCTGGTCGAAATTGTTCTGCGTGTGATAGGTGACGGCAAGGTCGTATTCGGCGTCATCACGGTAGGCGGAATGCGTGTAGTTGCTGTTGAGCCGCTCCAAAGCGGCGATTTTCTTGGCATTGTTCTTCTGGTAACCGTAGCACTTGGCCAACTGATAGACGGCATAGTCGGCATTGGCCTCTCCGAGGCGCTCGCATTGGTCGTAGTATTTGATGGCGTTGTTCAGATCTTGCTGCATGAAGTAGCAGTCGGCAAGACGGGCGGTGGCATCGGCTTGCTTGGCCCTCTCGTCGGCCTTGCCGTATTTGGAAAGGTAGTTCTTGAAGTAGGTGGTCGCATCACGATAGCGCTTGATCTTGAGGGCCGCATAGCCGAGTGTGTAGAGGGAGTTGACGTAGTTCTCGTTGAAGGTCGCATTGGCGGTCTTCTGGTAGGTCTGTAGCGTGTAATAGGCGTCCTGGTACTTCTCGCTGCGATACTGGCTCTCGCCCTTCCAATAGAGGGCGTTGAGGTTGATGTCCTTGTCAATGGGCGCACCCAGTGTCTTTTCAAGCGTCTTCAAGGCATCCGTGTAGTTGCGGTTGTTGATGAGCTCCAGAGCGCGGAAGTAGGTGCAGCGCTGGTAGGCGCGCAGTATTTCCGGCGACTTGCTGCTCAGCTTCTCGATGGAGTTGATGGCGGCTTGATAGTTCTTGGTGGAGAGGTAGAGCTTGGAGAGATAGGAGGAAACCTCTTCGCTGCGGGCGGAGTGCGGATAGCGGTTGCTGTACTCCTGCAGGGCTTCGATGCCGTTGTTGAAAGGACTGGTCGAGGTCTGACACTGCAATTTGGCATAGTTGTAAAGAGCGTCTTCCTGGATGTCCTTGTTGAAGTCGAGTTTGGAAGCCTCCTTGAAGGCCTGGATGGCGAGGTTCTCCTGTTTGTCGCGACGATAGCAGTCACCGATGAGATAGTAGCTGTTCTGGGTCATGGCGTCGGGTTTCTTGTCGTTGACGCACTTGGAGAAACAGTTGACGGCATCGGCGTAGCGGGCGTTGCGGTAGAAGGAGAAGCCGGCGGCGAAATTGTCGTTGCGGTCGAGGGCGATCTTCTCGCTCGCGAGGAGCTTGTCAAAATTGTTGGCCGCATCGTCGTATTGGTTGAGTGCATACTGGGAGATGGCCACGCAGCGCAGCGTCCGCATCTGTGCGGGGTCATTGAAGGAGGTGATGGGCGGGGCCACCGCAAGCGCCTTTTCGTAATCACCCTGCTTGAAATAGATCTGGGTGAGGAAGGCCGGCACCTCTTCGCTGTATTCCGGCTCGTCCTTCAGAAGGAGAAAATCCTCCAACGCGGCCTCATATTGCCCGTCTTGGTATGCCATGTAGGCCAGATAATAGATGGAGCGCAGCTTGTAGGGCCCCGATGACTCACGCGCCTGCTTGAACATCGCCTTGGCACGCTCGTACTCGTTGGTCATGAAATAGGAATAGCCCTTCTTGAACTGGTATTCGGCCACATTCTCCGGTTGGATCTCGTTCTCGTAGATGAGGTCGTATTGAGCGATGACCTTCTTCCACTGCTTGCGGCTGAAGTAGTGCCTTCCCAAGTAAAAACGCGCCTCGGGCACATAGGAATGCACCGGGTAGCGGTCAATGAAGCCTTGCAGCAAATAGGCCGCGTCGGGGTTGTCGAGCCTCTCGGCACAGACTCCCATGTAAAAGTAAGAGTTGGTGCGCAGGTCCTGCTGCATGTCCGTGGTGTTCTCATAGACCTGCTTGAAATACTGTTGCGCGGACCCGAATTTCTCGTTGGAGAAGAGGTCCATGGCAGTCTTGAATTCGTATTGCGGTGACTTGAAGTTCTCAGTGCGTTGCGCCGTCGCTCCCGTCAAAAGGCCTGTCAAAAAGAGGATTGTGAGCAGGCTGGATTTCAATATCTTCATATAAATGATCGTTTTGTTCGAGGATACAATAAACGGCCAAAAATAGAAAAAAAGTGTTCTTTTATTTTTTTTCTGTTTTTTATTTGTAAACAGCGGAGTTTTAATAAGTGGAGCCTCCTGCCCCGTGTTGGTGACCGATTTCCGCAGATGTCAAGTTGAACTGAAAAAAACTGTATTTTTGCAGCTTTTTAAAGTTAAATCCAAAAGAACTCTTTATGTGTGGAATCGTAGGATACATTGGATACAGACAGGCTTCGCCGATACTGATCAAAGGACTCACCCGGCTCGAATACCGCGGCTATGACAGCGCCGGAATCGCACTTGTGAACGAGGAAGGACAGCTCTCTGTATATAAGACGAAAGGAAAAGTGAAGGACCTGGAGGCGCTTGTGGCCGACAAGGATACGAGCGGCAACATCGGGATTGCCCATACCCGCTGGGCCACACACGGCGAACCGAGCGAGCGAAATGCCCATCCCCATTGGTCGGAGTCCAAAAACCTCGCCCTCATCCACAATGGCATCATCGAGAACTACCATACTCTCAAGACCCAGTTGCTCAGCATGGGCTACCATTTCCAAAGCGACACCGACACGGAGGTCATTGTGCAACTCATTCAGTATGTGATGGATTCTCATGATGTCTCGATGGAAGAGGCCGTGCCCTTGGCACTCAACACGTTGACGGGAGCATACGCCATCGTCATCATCGACAAGCGGCAACCCGACCGCATGATTGCAGCCCGGAAGGGCAGCCCGCTCATCATCGGGGTAGGCGACGGCGAGTTTCTGGTCGGCTCGGACGCCACTCCCATTATAGAATATACTGATAAGGTTGTCTATCTCGAAGAGGAACAGATCGCTTTTTTGCAGAGGGACCACGACCTTCGGGTCGTCAATTTGCGCAATGTGGAGCAGACCCCGGTCATCCAGCGGTTGCAGATGGATTTGAGCCAGATTGAGAAGGGAGGATTCCCGCATTTCATGCTCAAGGAGATCTATGAGCAGCCCCAGACCCTGCAGACTTCCATGAAGGGACGGCTCAATGCCGAGACGGGCGAGGTGAAACTCTCCGGTGTGATTGACTTCTCCGATCGTTTGTTGCAAGCCCGCCGCATCATCATCTGTGCGTGCGGCACCTCCTGGCATGCCGGCCTCATCGGCAAGTATATCATCGAGGAGCTGGCCCGCGTGCCCGTGGAGGTCGAATACTCCTCCGAGTTCCGCTACCGCAATCCCGTGCTCTATCCCGACGATGTGGTGATCCCGATCTCGCAGTCGGGTGAGACTGCCGACACGTTGGCGGCCATCCAGCTCTCGAAATCCTCGGGAGCGCTGCTGTTCGGCATCTGCAATGTGGTGGGCTCATCCATTCCTCGTGCCACCCATACGGGGTGCTACACCCACGCGGGTCCGGAAATCGGGGTGGCTTCCACCAAGGCGTTCACTGCGCAGGTCTCCACGCTGTTTTTGCTGGCTCTTGCTTTGGCACAGGCCAAGCATATACTCTCCGAAGAGCGTGTGCGCACCCTTGTGCAGGAGCTGCAGCACATTCCTGAGAAGATTTCCAAGATTCTCGAACAGGACAAGAAGATCTCCGAAATCGCCAAGGTGTTCACATATGCCCGCAATTTCATCTACCTGGGTCGCGGATACAACTACCCGGTAGCCCTCGAAGGGGCCCTCAAGCTCAAGGAAATTTCCTACATCCATGCCGAGGGCTATCCCGCAGCCGAGATGAAACATGGTCCCATTGCCCTCATAGATGAGGAGATGCCCGTGGTGGTCATCGCTCCCAAACGCGGTCATTACGAGAAGATTCTCAGCAATATTCAGGAGATCAAGGCGCGCAAGGGACGGATTATCAGCATCGTGACGGAGGGTGACACCGATGTCAGTGCCATCTCCGACTATACCTTCGAGATTCCCGACACCGAAGAGTGCTTCGTGCCCCTGCTGTCTGTCATCCCCTTGCAGCTGTTGGCTTATCATATTGCCATTGCCAAGGGCCGCGATGTGGACCAGCCGCGCAACTTGGCGAAATCGGTGACCGTGGAATGATAGCTGTCGCTTGTTGATTGCAGGAAATCAACAATTGTCTGCCTTTTTTGTTTTTTCTACCTATTTATTTTAATTATCCCCAAAAATGGGGATGTCTTATGTCATTGCCTTTTTGTTTTTTTGCACGTTCTTTTAAAACGACGCGAAAAAAACTATGGAAGACAAGAATGTCAAATTATCGGAAATGCCCACCGGGAGCCATTGCGTCATCGTGAGGCTCAGCGGTCATGGCGGTTTCCGCCATCGCTTGATGGAGCTTGGCTTCGTCAGAGGTGAGAAGGTGCGCGTGGTGAAGAACGCCCCCTTGCTTGACCCCATAGAGTATGAGATTATGCAGGGACACGTTTCCCTTCGCCGTATCGAAGCTCAACATATTGAAGTGGTGCCCGTGACCGAGGAGGTCGCGCAGCAATACACCTTTAACGGAACATTGACCGAGGAGATCGAACGTATCATGGGCGAAAATGCCAAGACCATTACCGTGGCCTTGGTCGGCAATCCCAACTGCGGCAAGACCTCTTTCTTCAACCATGCCACTGGTATGCGCGAGAAGGTGGGCAACTATAGCGGCGTCACCGTCGATTCCAAGCTCGGAGTCTTCCGGCACCGAGGCTACACATTCAACTTCGTTGATCTGCCCGGCACCTACTCCCTGACGGAATACTCGCCCGAGGAGCTGTATGTCCGCAAATACATCTTCGATAACCACCCCGACGTGGTGCTCAACATCGTGGATGCCTCCAACCTTGAACGAAACCTCTTCCTCACTACCCAGCTTATTGACATGAATGTGCCCATGGTTATGGGACTCAATATGTACGACGAGCTCGAAAAGAACGGGGACAAGCTGGATATCGAGGCCCTCAGCACGATGTTCGGATTCCCGATCATCCCCACGGTCTCATCCAAAGGTACTGGTATCGACAAAGTGCTCGACAGGATCATCGATGTCTATGAGAACCTCAGCGGTGTCACCAAGCACATCCATATCAACTATGGCAGTGATTTGGAGAAGAGCATTGACCTTGTGAAGGCGGAGGTGAAGAAGGACAACACGTTGAGCAGCGAGTTTCCGGCTCGCTATGTGGCTATCAAGTTGTTGGAAAACGACAAGGTGACCGTCGAGGATGTTTCCAAACTGCAAAACACGGAGAATATCCGTAAGGTGGCAGCCGAACAGCGCGCTATCTTGGAGCGTGAATACAATGAAGACTCTGCCACCGTGATTTCCGGGGCCAAGTACGGGTTTATCCGCGGTGCCCTGCAGGAGACTTATACCATCGGCAGGGATCGTAGCAAGCAACGCGCTTATACGGTTGACAACCTGCTGACCAATAAGTGGTTGGGTTTTCCGATTCTCATTTTCTTCCTCTGGCTGATGTTCCAGATGACCTTCACGTTGGGCGCCTACCCGCAGGAATGGTTGGAGAAGTTCTTCGGCTGGCTTGGCGGCGTGTGCGACAATTTCATGCCGGACGGCATCTTCAAGGCACTCATCGTCGATGGTATCATTGCGGGTGTGGGAAGTGTCTTCTCATTTCTTCCTAACATTCTGATACTCTTCTTTTTCATCTCTATATTGGAAGACACGGGCTACATGGCTCGCGCCGCCTTCCTGATGGACAAGCTCATGCACAAGATGGGGTTGCATGGCAAATCGTTCATTCCCTACATCATAGGGTTCGGCTGCAGCGTGCCAGCCATCATGGCCACGCGCACGTTGGAGAACCGCAAGGATCGTATCCTCACCATCATCACGGTGCCGTTCATGTCCTGCTCCGCCCGCATACCGGTCTATTTGCTCCTGATTTCAGCATTTTTCGACAAATACCAAGGCTTGGTGCTGATGAGCATCTACCTCTTAGGCATAGTGTTTGCCATTGTTACATCCTTGATTGTCAAGAAAATATCTTTCAAAGGCATCAGTGACCAATTTGTCATGGAATTGCCTCCCTATCGTATTCCGACGCTTCGTAACGCTTTGGTCCACATGTGGGACAAGAGCGTGCAGTATATCAAGAAGATGGGTACGGTGATTCTGTTGGCTACCATCATTATCTGGGCGTTGGAGTACTTCCCGCAGCACAGTCCTGAAATCGATAGTTACACAGCCCGGATTGAGCAAGTGGAGGCTGACCCGACCGTGTCTCCCGATGTGAAGGAGGCGCAGCTCAGGACGTTGGAACTCGACCGTACGGCCTGCCAGACGGAAAACTCCTACATTGCCCGCATAGGCAAGTTTATAGCGCCAGTATTCCGTCCGTTAGGATTTGATTGGAAGATGAGCGTTTCGTTGCTCACAGGTGTGGCTGCCAAGGAGATCGTGGTCTCCTCCATGGGGGTCTTGTATCACGCCGACATTGAGGCCGACGAGAATTCCAAGCCGCTGCAAGCCAGCTTGAAGGCCCAGACTTGGAAAGAGGGCAAGTATGCAGGGCAGCCGGTCTTCACGCCGCTGGTGGCGTATGGCTACATGCTTTTCATTTTGTTGTACTTCCCCTGTGTGGCTGCCCTTTCGGCAGTGTTTCGCGAAGGCGGGCGCAAGTGGGGTGTCTTCTCCATCCTGTACAACACGGGGATCGCTTGGCTCGTCGCCTTCCTCTTCCACATCGTTGGAATGTTGTTTTGATGGATTTTGGACTTGAAATGTAATTAGTTGTTGTTTTATATTATATTTTTTTCAAGTTTTGGTTGTGGGCGCCAGTAACGGCGCCCTTTTTCTTACCCGTTTTCCATCATGAAGTGCAACCTGTTGAAGACATTCGCCTCGGAGGTGCCGCCATCGAAGTCCAAAAACAGCAGGTTGAGTTTTGGATATATCTGCCGGATCTTGCGTTCGATGCCTTTGGCGATCACATGGTTCGAGATGCAGGCGAAAGGTTGCAGGCTGACGATGTTGTGCACCCCGCTCTCTGCCAACGCCGACATCTCGGCAGGGATAAGCCACCCCTCGCCGAAATTGGCGGCCATATTGATGACCTGCGATGCCAACTTGGCATCGTGGAACATATCCGCATACGGCCGGTAATAGGGGAACCCGGCACACGCCTCGTCAAAACTTCGCGCATACCGGTATATCAACTTGTACACGACATCGGTCATCCATAACGGATAACTGACTGGATGGATGTGCATCTTCTTGTTGATGTGGCGGTTTACGAAACTGTTCATGAAGAAATTGTACATCGAGGGGGCGATGACCTCCACCCCGTGGTCGGCTAACCAGTCGAGTACATTCAGATGACCGAAGGTGTTGTACTTGACGTAGATTTCGCCCACCACCCCGATTTGGGGCAGCTTTTTATGGATGTCGATGTGGGCGGCAAAGTCGCCGGCAGCCTCCTTCAAAAGTGCTCTCAACCCCCTGTAGTCCCTTTTTTCTATGAAGGGCAGGGCGCGGTCGATGTATTTTTGGCGAAGCTGTTTAGCCATGCCGGGCTGCAACTCACGCGGGCGCGAGGCGTAATAGAGCCTTGACAGGCTGTCGGCGTACAACAGCGTGTTGATGGAGGGCAGAGCCAGGTCGCGGGCGTTGAAGCTGAACCCCGGCTGCTCGTTGGATAACGTGTCGCCCAATGCTAACGACAGCACGGGGACATTCTCGAAACCAGCCGCCACCATTGCCTTCTTGATGAGCATGATATAGTTGGTGGCTCGGCACTGGCCGCCCGTCTGCGTGATGATGACCGCCACGTCATCCACGTTGTAGTCGCCGCTGCGCAAGGCTTTCAGCAGACTGCCCACTACGATGGTGGCTGGGTAGCAGACCTCATTGTTGGCATACTGCAGGCCCAACTCCACACACTCCTTGTCGCCCATCGGCAAGGTTATGAGGTTGTAACCCGCCATCTTGAACACCGTGGGGATGAACTCGGAGTAGCCGTCTGCGAAATATGGCCCGATGATGGTCCTGCGACGGTCGGACACCTGGAATGGCGGGGTGGTGACGAAGGGTTTGTCCACCTCCATCTTGTGGCTGAACCGAAGGCTTTCCACCATTGAACGCACACGCAGGCGCAGGGAACCGATGTTGTTGACATCATCGACTTTGAGCAGCGTGAAGCTCTTGCCCTTGCGGTCAAGGATGTCGTGGGCTTCGTCGATGATGAAAGCGTCAGGACCGCAGCCGAAAGAGGTGATCATCATGAAGTGGATGTTGTCTTTGCTGTTGGCAACGTAGTGTGCAGCCTTGAAGACGCGGTTGGGGTAGGTCCACTGGGTGACGGCCATGAGCTCTTTATAGACGTCGGTATCCTCTTCTCCGGCGATGAACTCCGTGACCACGTCGATGCCCATGTCGGCAAGCACGTCGGAGACCTTGTGCTGGATGAGGGGGTCGGAGTGGTAGGGGCGACCGGCGAGCACGACGACCATGCGGTTCTCCTTTCGGGCCTCGCGTACGATCTCGGCGGCGCGGCGGTGCTGCTCGGAAAGGTACTCCTGTTGGGCTTGCTTGGCCGTGCTGATGGCAGCATCGGCGGTTTTACGATCCACTCCGAGCGTCTTGAGGTAATCACGACAGCCCTTGCGCAGCAGTAGCTCGTCGTTGAGCGACACCACAGGCGCGTCAAAGGGGATGCCGAAGCGCTCCGCGGTGTCGATGGCACTGCGGATAACATCGGAATAGCCTGCCACGATAGGGCAGTTGTAGCTGTTGCGGGCCTTGGCGTCAGATTTCTGTTCCATCACCACGTATGGATAGAAAATGCGGTCCACCCTGCGTTCCGCCAGGTCATAGACGTGTCCGTGCATGAGCTTCGCGGGGAAGCAGATGTTCTCCGACATCACGGTGTGCAGTCCCTTCTCATATTCTTTGATGGTTGAGGGTGCTGACATGACTGTGGTGAAGCCGCATGCCTTGAACAGGGCGTGCCAGAAAGGATATAGCTCGAACATGCCGAGTGAACGAGGAATGCCGATCTTGAGTTTTGCGTCCTCCACATGCAGAAGGGGCCGTTTGTAGAGTAGCTTGAGTCGCTCGTGGTGCTGGTTGCGGCCTTTTCGAGTTGCTTCGGAGGTGTTGGAAAAGACCTTTTCGCAGTTGTTGCCGGAGTAGTATTTGTTGCCGTTGCTGAACTGGTATTGCACCACAGTGCAGTGGTTGGGACAACCGGGGCAGGTTTGCTGTTCGGTCTGGAATTGCTGGATGGAAAGGAGGTCTTCGAGGGTGAGGACGCGCTCCAAAGGCTGCTCCTTGGCGAAGAGGGCGCAGCCGTATGCACCCATCAGCTCGGGGATGTCGGAGAAGCGCACGTCGCGATCGGTGAGCAGCTCCAAAGCGCGCACGACGGCGAGATTCTTGAAGGTGCCGCCTTGCACAACGATATGGTCGCCCAACTCCTCAATCTTCCGTAACTTCAATACTTTGAAAAGGCAGTTTTTGATGACGGAGTAGGCGAACCCGGCGGAGATGTCCTCGGCGGTCGTGCCCTCACGCATGGCCTGCTTCACTTTGGAGTTCATGAAGACGGTGCAGCGTGTGCCGAGGTCGTAGGGGTGCGGGGCCTCACAGGCGAGGCGGGCGAAGTCGGCCACACCGTAACCCAGCATCTTGGCAAATGTCTCGATGAAGGAACCGCAGCCGGACGAGCAGGCTTCGTTGATTTCGAGCCGGCGGATGGCCTGGTTCTCCACAAAGATGGCCTTCATGTCCTGCCCGCCGATGTCGAGGATGAAGGAGACATCCGGGGAGACCTGTTTGGCGCCGAGATAATGCGCCATGGTTTCCACGATGCCGTGATGCAGCCCGTATCCTGTCTTGAGGAGGTTCTCGCCATAGCCCGTCACCGCGCTGTTGACGATGTTGGGCTGGAAGTCGTGCTCGTCGCAGGCTTTCTGGAAGGCGTGCAGCGCCTGGGCGAAGGCATCGAAACTGTTGCCGTTGTTGGAACGGTAGTCAGTGAAGAGCAGCCTCCCCTCTGTGTCCAAGACCACTAACTTGGTTGTGGTGGAGCCGGAGTCCACGCCGATGACAACCTCGTCACTCCTGAGGTCGTCGAAGGAGACGCGCGGCACGAAAAAGTTCTGTTTCTGCTGCCTCCATGCTTCGAAGGCTTTGGAGTCGCTGAAGAGTGGCGCAAGCCTGTTTTGGAGCAGGATGGCATCCTCGCCGATGGATAGATCGTTGATGGTCTGTGCAAATTGTTGCATGGGGATGGCATCGGGGCAGGCTGTCTCGGCCATGATGGCGGTGCCGTGCGCGGAAACCACACGGGCATCGGGCACCTGCACGCAATCCCCCTCGGTGAGATGCAGGTTGGAGAGGAAGCTCTTCCTGAGCATGGGCAGGAATGCGAAAGGACCGCCGCAGAAGAACACGGGGGACTGTACGTCAAGACCGCGCGAAAGGGTGCCGATGACCTGCAGGGCAACGGCATGGAACACCGACAGCGCTACATCCTCTTTGCTGACGTGTCGGGCCAACAGGTTCTGGATGTCTGTTTTGGAGAATACTCCGCAACGGGATGCAATGGGGTGTATGTTTGTGGCATGCTCTGCCAGCGTGTTGAGGTCGGAGGGGGAAACATTGAGCAGACCGGCGGTCTGGTCGATGAAGGCCCCCGTGCCGCCGGCACAGTTGCCGTTCATGCGGATGTCGGGTACACGCCCCGGTTCGAAAAAGATCATCTTGCTGTCCTCGCCCCCGATGTCAATGAAAGTGCGTGTGCCGGGGAATTGCGTCTTGATCAGTGTGGCGGCGGCGATAACCTCCTGCACGAAAGGCAGGTGCCAGCATTCGGCGTAGCCCATGCCCACCGAGCCCGTGACCGCTATGCGCAGCATCGCATCCGGATGTTGCGCGGCAAGTGGTGCGATAGCTGCCTTGGCTGTCTCTCGGACGTTCATGTTGTGTCGCCGGTAATCGGCATATATCAATTTTTTTTCGGCATCCAACGCTACCACCTTGACGGTGGTCGAACCGATGTCTATGCCTAATAGAAGAGTGTTTCGCATTGTTATATTATGTGTTTTTTTATTCTATGTCAGGATTGTTGTACGGCCGCAAACGCCCCAGTATCATCTTGATGTTCTCCGACTTCCGGCTCCCTATGAGATCGCAGTCGTTTGTTCTCCCTGTGGCACTGCGTAGAAGAGGTGTCGTCCAAATACACGACATGTTCAATGAAACAATGTCCAATAATAGGTCGGAGGCCTTGATAGGACATATTTTGCCCGCTGAAGCGGCCTCGTCCAGCTTCTTTTGCAATTTGTCGCTTGTTTGCATCAGTTGCTCCACCACCGCAGGCTTGATTTCGTCGATCAACTCCGGATTCTTCTCGAATTCGTTGACCACCATCCTGATGTAGTCACCGTGTTGCTGGACAAAGTCGAAATGACGAATCACCATGCTCTTGATGATTTCCAAGATGTCAATGTCGGTTTCGTCAAGGAAGACCAGCATGGATTGTGACAGAATGTTGAACTTGCGCCGTATGACGTGTTGGAAGAGTTTCTTCTTGTTGCTGAAATGGTAGTGGAGCAGGGGATGCCCCACTCCGGCGCGATTGGCGATCTCCATCATGCGCGCACCGTCATAACCTTTTTGCTTGAACTCCTCCTCAGCAGCCGTGATGATCGTCTCCTTTTTGCTGTCTCTCTGATGTTTGGCCATTGTCTTGCTAAAGTGTGGGTGGATGTTTCGCTGACAAAATTGTCAGGGTGCAAAAATACAAAAAGAAACCAAATCGCGCTGATTTTTTTTACCGTGATGCAAAGGGGATGAAATGAGGTGTGCGGTTTTGTCGCGAATTGTGTATTTTTGCCACTTCTTTGGAGACGGGTGGGGATTCCCGTGATTGTTGTTGCGGGATTGGATTTGTAACACTGAGCGCAATGCCATGAATATGTACCGTAAGATCATCCACGTTGATATGGACCAGTTTTACGCTGCCGTGGAGCAGCGCGATCGGCCGGAGCTGAGAGGGAAGCCCGTGGTTGTGGGCATGGATGCGCCTCGGGGGGTGGTTGCCACCGCCAGTTATGAGGCCAGGCCCTTCGGGGTGCACTCCGCCATCGCCATCCAAACCGCCAAGCGGCTCTGTCCCGACCTTGTCATCGTGCCGCCCGACTTCCAAAAGTACAAGGCCGTGTCAGCGCAGATTCGGGGGATTTTCCGCGAATATACCGATCTTGTCGAGCCTGTTTCCCTTGACGAGGCCTTTCTGGATGTGACCGAAAACAAACCCGGCATTGCCCTTGGCATGGATGTCGCCCGCGAAATCAAGCGGCGCATTCTGGATTGCACGGGGCTGACGGCTTCCGCTGGCGTGAGTTACTGCAAGTTCCTCGCCAAGATCGCCTCCGACTATCGCAAGCCCGACGGTCTCTGCGTCATCCATCCAGACCGTGCATTGGACTTCATCGCCGAACTGAACATCGAGAAATTCTGGGGAATAGGGGAGAAGACTGCTGAAAAGATGCACAGGATGGGTGTCTTCAACGGTGCTGACCTGCGCGAGACGCCTGTTGAACAGCTTGTCGCTGCCTTCGGCAAGGTGGGACGTGTTTTCCATGATTTCGCCAATGGCAAGGACGAACGCCCCGTCATCTCCGAGTGGGAACGCAAGTCTGTGAGCTGCGAGAAGACCTTTGAGACGGATATCATCCAGCCCTCCGATGTGACCATCGCGCTCTATCACATTGTGCTGGAGCTGCTCGGCCGCATAGAACGCACCGACTTCGAAGGCTATACCCTGACGCTAAAAGTCAAGTTTCATGACTTCAGGCAAATTACCCGAAGCATTACGGTTGACTACATTCTGCGCGCCAAGGAGGAGATTCTGCCGTTGGCAAAGAGACTGATGAAAGAGGTCGATTACAGCGATCATCCTATCCGCTTGATCGGTCTCGGTGTCGGCAACCACCGTGAGGAGAGCGATGTTGACCGCCAACGGCGGCTGCAACTGGAACTGGACTTCGAGGAGAAATTGCCGGCAGGTCACTTCGGCTGGCCAAACAATACTTGACGCCAATAATCGTTTAGTCATGATATTTTTAAGATCCAAACACATGCGCATACCAACACTGTTTCTACTGCTTTTTTCTCTCGATGTCCTTTCCGTGGCGGGTCAGGATCTTGAAAAAACGGTTCGCAAGATGCAACGCAACTATCCCGAGATGCGTCTGCAAGACGTTTACAAGAGCTTTTATCAGGACCGTTTCGGGCCGGGGCACATGATTTCCGACTCCGCGGCCGTCTATTTCTATCTGCAGCAAGAACTTCAACAGCCCGACAATCCCAAGGTCCTCTATGAGCCGACAGGAGCCAAAGGCCGCTTCTACCGTGTCCACCTCGTGTGTGTGCAGAAAGGCTACATTGCTGCCGAGGAGCTTAACAGCGCCTTTGTGCAAAGTGCCAACAGGGCAGAGCCTCGGCGCGCATGTTCCGACAGCTACAATCGTCGCAATGCCGACACACTGAGTTGGTCGGAAGAGTGGCACCGGATTATAGCTGCCATCGAGAAGGCAAAACTGAAGTTTGAGAATTATGAGGCTGACAAGCGGATGATTGAAGAGATGCTGGCCACGAGAGGCGATGTGCCCATCCACCACAGCAGTGCCTTCAGAGAAGCCTATCATCCGCATTACCGTATCGTCAAATCCGACATTTTCAAGCGGGAACTGTTGCGCAAGATTCCACGTGGCACCAAGCATCGAAGTAGGGTGGAGCGGCACTGATGGACAGCACAACCGGCCATGCGTTCGGCAATCCGAGCATCACCTACTCCTCGTCTCGTAAATCTCCACCAGTGTCCGCTTTTTCCCATGCGGTGAAGAGGGACCATGCTGACAGGGTTCCGCCGCCAAGGATAAGCATTATGTTGCCTCCAGGCATATGCAACAATTGGAAAACGATGCCGAGAATGAACACGGATAATGACCAGTAAAACAACTGTTGCATAACGCGGTGATACGATTTGGATTGGAAGATTTTTTTCAGCGGATACATTTTTGTGTTTTTTTGAAAAATAAACGGTTGCTAATGGTGCTGCAAAGATACATTTTTTCCGGCACTGATCTATACATTGCCTGTCCCCTTTTGTTTGTTCCCTATATCTTTTTTTCTGATCACTAATCACTGCTCACTCTTCACAAATAAAAACCGTATCTTTGCCGCTCCTTAATCCCTCAAAAATGAATAAACTCCTTTTCCCCATAATCCTCCTCGCCATGATGACCGCAACTGCGCAACGCGATTATACCCAGTATGTGAACCCGATGATCGGGACCAACGGCATGGGACACACTTTCCCTGGCGCGTGCTACCCCTTCGGAGGCGTGCAGGTGAGTCCCGACACGGACACCATCCCCCACAACATCAACGGAAAGTACCAGCCGGGAGTCTATGACTACTGCGCCGGCTATCAGTACCGCGACAAGACCATCGTGGGGTTCAGCCACACCCACTTCAGCGGCACCGGCCACTCCGACATGGGCGACATCCTGCTGATGCCCTTCACCGGCGAGGTGCAGCTCAACCCCGGCACCGCCGACAACCCCGATGCAGGCTACCGCTCGCGCTTCAGCCACGCCACCGAGAAAGCCTCGCCCGGCTACTATGAGGTGCGCCTCAGCGACGACGACATCCTCGTGCAGCTCACCGCCACCCCGCACTGCGGCATCCACAAATACACCTACCCCAAGGGCGAAAACCAAAAGCTCATCGTCGATCTCAACCACTGTCTCTACAACTACGACGGCAAGGTTCTCTGGGCCTCCCTGCGAATGGAAAACCCTTACACGCTGACCGGCTACCGCATTACAAACGGCTGGGCAAGAGAGAACTACGTCTATTTCGCCATCCATTTCAGCAAACCCGTGGCTCACTACGGCTACCAGGATTTCGGGAAACAGGATTACAACGGTTTCTGGCGCCGCTTCGACCTGAACCACAATTTTCCCGAAATGGCGGGACGCAAGGTGGTGGCGTGGATAGAGTTCGAACAGGATGATAACCCTGAACTGGAGGTGCAAGTGGGACTTTCCGCCGTCAGTACAAAAGGAGCCGAACTCAATTGGGCCACTGAGACAGAAACAAATGAGGTGGTAACCCTTTCTTTTGAAGAATTGTGCCGTCGGACCAAGCAAGCATGGAACGAAAGGTTGGGCATTTACGAAGCAGAAGGCACGGATGACCAACTCTCGATGTTCTACACTTCGCTCTACCATACAATGATCAATCCCTCTATCTATCAAGATGTTGACGGAAAATACCGCGGGGTGGATCACAATATCCACCAGAACTTGGAAGGTTACACCAATTACACGATTTTCTCGTTGTGGGACACCTACCGTGCCGAACATCCGTTGCTGAACATTATCGAGCCGAAAGCCGCCTGCGATATGGTTTCCTCCATGATAGACCACGCCGAGCAAAGCGTACACCAAGTCCTTCCCATTTGGAGTCACGCCGGAAATGAGAACTGGTGTATGATCGGCTACCACGGCGTGTCGGCGGTGGCAGACAACTATCTTTGTCACCATCCGAATTTTAATGGGGATAATGTGAAGATGAATAAAATCCTTATCAATGCGATGCCCTATATTCTGAACAGTGCCAATTTGGATTATTATGACCATACTGACCTGTACAAAAAATTAGGCTATGTACCATACAACAAGTCTGCTGTCGGTACTTCCATCACTTTGGAAAACGCCTACGAAGATTGGGTGATTTACCATCTGATCGACAAAGGCAAAATCGCTTCTGGATATGAAGAGATGAAGGAGACTTACCGTCAGCGCGCGCTAAACTTCAAGAACGTCTTCAACCCGGAGACGGGCTTCGCGCAGGCGCGTTACGAGGACGGCTCGTGGAAGACGCCCGCCGACCTGCTCTCCACCTCCAACGAGGGCTTCATCGAGGGCAACAGCTGGAACTATTCGTTCTACGTGCCGCACGATGTCAACGGACTTATTCAAATTATGGGCGGCGACAAGGTCTTCGTGAACCGCTTGGACGAACTCTTCACGATGTACGTGCCCGACAAGTTCTTCGCTGAGACAGAAGATGTTACCCGTGAGGGAATGTTGGGCGGCTACGTGCACGGCAACGAGCCCAGTCACCACATCCCGTACCTCTATATGTGGACCTCCCAGCCGTGGAAGACGCAGCTGCGCGTGCGCGAGGTGATGAACAAGATGTACCGCAACCATCTCGACGGGCTGTGCGGCAACGACGACTGCGGACAGATGTCGGCGTGGTACATCTTCAGCGCGATGGGCTTCTACCCCGTCTGTCCCGCCAGCGGCCAGTACGTCTTCGGGGCTCCCTACCTGCCCGAGAATGTCCTCCATCTGCAAAACGGCAACACCCTGACTATCAAAGCTCCCAACGTCAGCGACCAGAACTGCTACATCCAGTCGGTGACGCTCAACGGCCAACCGCTGCACACCGCCTACATCACCTACGAGCAGATCATGGCCGGCGGCGAGCTAATCTTCACGATGGGCAGCAAACCGAACAAGAAATGGTTCTCGGAGAAGCCGTATTCGCTGGAATAGATAATGGTCAATGATATAGATGTTGACATGTAGTTTTGTTGGTTATTACGGATTAACACATGTCATGGTTGATTACATGTGCAGTTGCAATCTTTGTCATGCGTAGATGCACAGTATTTTCTTTGTCCGCACCTTGGCGCTTCGTGGCACGAAAGTGCCACAGGTGTTTATAGGGTGCTGCGTCCGTCGTGTTTGTTTCTTTGGGTCATAGTTCCCCCTCAAAAAATGGTACTTATATACATGATGGCACAAGGCCGGGAGTAACAGTTCTCCAAGCAACGCTTTTTTCCAACGCCTCCCTTTCGCGGCGAGCAAGTTTCAGGCATCTTAGGCAACGACTCCCGCGCCGCGAGAGGGTATCGGTGCCGTGGTCCATCCCCACACTGCGCTGCGCTTGTATGGGGTTAATAAAATTTGGTCTCTCCGAGACCATCGGCATAATGGAACACAATTTGTAAGATGCCACATAGCCCTGGTAGGGGCAAAAGCTCGGTAGAAACGGGTGCGTGCGCGGGAAAATCGCGGCGCGGGAGAACGTTGAGACGAGGTTGTGGGTTGCTCGCCGCGAAACGGATGTAGATTTCCACGAGCATGCGTGAGGGATTGAAGTGGAAATGATTTTGGCGGGAATGCGTTCCTTGGTGAGACAGAGGTCCCGCTTGACGCTTCGAGTCTCGCGGAATGGTGGTGGGTTCTAAGCCAAAATCATTGGAACGGAAAGCCCGACGGCGCGGTGGCATTGGATGCGTGTGCGAATGAAACACGATTCCGCGCCGCCGCGCCGGCACGCCCAAATAAAAAAAAAGATGCAAAAGCCCTGATTTGTGCCATTAGGTATATAATCCCTCAAAAAAAAAGGAACGTCTTCTTTGCGGTTGACGTTCCTGATGGAGTGTGTTTTTGGCATAAAGCCTGCCAGTCCGTTGTCAACGGACGGCTATTTTTTCTTCAGCTTGCCGAACAGGCCGCCCAGAATCTTGCCTGCCACAGAAGAGGTGGCGGAGCTGGCACTGGAACCGCCGAGCAGACCGCCGAGCAGGCTGCCGATATTGCCGACAGAGGCGTTGCCACTGCCCAACACGGACAACAAGTTGGGCGCTATTGAGGCCAAGATGTTGGAGACTTGGTTGTTGGGAGTGTTTGTCTGGGATGAGAGGCCCGAGATGACGGAGTTGAGGTTGCCGCCGAAGACCTTGCCTAAGATCTTCAAGCCATCCTCAATGTTAAGACCCATCGCTTGTCCGGCGTGGTCGCGGAGAGCCTGGGTGAGTGCGGAGGCACCTGCCGATGTGGATGCGTTGGAGCGCATGGCGCTTAAGAATTTCGGGATGGCGGCCTTGATGACGGATACGATCTTGGTCGTGTCGATGTTGAACTTTTTGCTGATTTCACCAATGAGGTTGTTGCCTGTGAGGGTGGAAATGATATTGTTTAAATCCATAAGTAAGAAATTTAAGGTAGAACATTAAGAGTGTGCAAAAATAAAAAAAACATCCATTGAATATTCTCCATGCAAAAGAAAAAGTGCAATTCCCTGTTTGTACAGACAATTGCACTCTTATTTGGTAGCGGGGGCAGGACTCGAACCTGCGACCTCCGGGTTATGAGCCCGACGAGCTACCACTGCTCTACCCCGCAATGTTTACGGCTGCAAAAGTACACTTTTTTTTGATATCTGGAAAAAAACAGATGGAAAAATTTTTGTATCGTTTTTTTTACTACTTTTGCCACCTCATTTCGCAAGAGGCTCTGCAATTGAGTATCAGTTAATTAACCTCATTGTTTAATTCTAAAAAAACCTTGGTCCGAGGTATATTAGGACAAAATTTATGTCAGAAGAAATTATCAACAATCCCGAAGAGATGGCTGCACAGGTGGAAAATGTGGCAGAAAATGTGCAGGAAACTGCAGCGGAAGTCGTCGAAACGGTTGCCGAAGCTGCCGCTGAACCGGTCGCTGAGGTGGCTGAAGCCGTCGTCGAAGTGGCTGAACCGGTCGCCGAGGAACCCGCTCCCGCACCCAGACCTCGCAAGATGAGAGAGTTTGAAAACGCCTATGCTTCTCTCGAGAATTTCAGTTGGGATAAAATCGACACGGAAGAGTCCCGCTACTCCGCCGACGAAAAAGCCAGACTGGAAGACCTTTACACAAAGTCCTTCAAGTCCATTGACGAGAACGCCGTCATCATGGGCAAGGTGGTTTCCATCAACGCCCGCGAGGTTGTTGTCAACATCGGCTTCAAATCCGATGGTGTCATCAACGCTTCCGAATTGCGCTACAACCCGAACCTCAAGATCGGCGACGAAATTGAAGTTTATGTGGAAAGCCAGGAAGACGCCAACGGCCAGCTCCAACTCTCCCACAAACGCGCCCTCATCCTCAAGTCATGGCAGCGCGTCAATGAGGCTTACGACAACCAGGAGATTATCACCGGTTATGTCAAGGGCAAAACCAAAGGCGGTCTCATCGTCGATGTGTTCGGCATCGAGGCCTTCCTGCCCGGCTCCCAAATCGATGTCAAGCCCATTCGCGACTATGACATCTATGTGGACAAGACCATGGAGTTCAAGGTCGTCAAGATCAACCACGAGTACAAGAATGTGGTTGTTTCCCACAAGGCTCTTATCGAGGCTGAAATCGAAGCCCAGAAGGACGAGATCATCAGCAAGCTCGAAAAGGGTCAGATCCTCGAAGGTACCGTCAAGAACATTGTTTCCTACGGTGTGTTCGTTGACCTCGGTGGCGTTGACGGTTTGATCCACATCACCGACCTTTCTTGGGGTCGCATCTCCAACCCCGAAGAAGTGGTCAAGCTCGACGAGAAGATCAACGTGGTCATCCTCGGCTTCGACGAGGGCAAAAAGCGTATCGCTCTCGGTCTGAAACAACTCACCCCGCATCCTTGGGACAAGCTCGATCCCGATTTGAAGGTGGGCGACAAGGTCAAGGGTAAAGTGGTTGTCATCGCCGACTACGGCGCTTTCGTGGAAGTCATCCCCGGCGTCGAAGGCCTCATTCACGTTTCCGAGATGTCCTGGTCACAGCACCTCCGTACCGCTTACGACTTCCTGAAGGTTGGCGACGAGGTGGAGGCCGTGATTTTGACCCTCGACCGCGAAGAACGCAAAATGTCCCTCGGCATCAAGCAGCTCATCCCCGATCCTTGGGCAAACATCCTCGACAAGTATCCTGTGGGCTCCAAGCATACCGCCACAGTCCGCAACTTCACTTCCTTCGGCATTTTTGTCGAATTGGAAGAGGGTGTCGATGGCTTGATCCACATCTCCGACCTCTCCTGGTCCAAGAAAATCAAGCATCCCGCCGAGTTCACCAAGATTGGCGAGCCCATCGACGTGGTTGTGCTCGAAGTCGATACCGAGAACCGTCGTCTCAGCTTGGGTCACAAGCAGCTCGAAGAGAATCCGTGGGATGTCTATGAATCCGTCTTCACCGTGGGTTCCGTACACCAGGGTACCGTCACCGCCCTCAACGACAAGGGCGCAGTGGTGGCTCTGCCGTACAACATCGAAGGTTTCGCCTTCAACCGCAACCTGGTGAAGGAAGACAAGTCCACCGCCAAAGTGGGCGACGTCCTCGATTTCATGGTGGTTGACTTCTCCAAGGAAGCCAAGAAGATCCATCTTTCCCACACCAAGACCTGGCAAGCCTCCAAGGATGACGAAGAGCGCATGAAGGAAGATGCCGCTCGCAAGCAGGCCAAGGAGATTGCCAAGATTAACGAGAGCAATGTGGAAAAAGCCACGCTCGGCGATCTCGATGTGCTCCAATCCCTGAAGGAAAATCTTGAAAAAGAGGGCATGTAATCCATGCTTTCAATAAAGTTGGAAAGGCTGACCGAATGGTCGGCCTTTTTTTTTATTTTCGCGCCGCGAAAATTTGAATCTATGAAGAAGTTCTTGTTGCATGTGCTATTGCTGTTCTTCGGACTTGGTGTGAGCCTCCATCATGCCGAAGCACAACGTTTTATCGGTTTTCTGGCGGCAGGCGCGAATTTTTCGCAAATCGAGGGCGACGACCTGCACGGTTTCACCAAAGTCGGTGCCAATGCCGGTGTCGGCCTGAAGTTGCCCGTCAACCGTAAACAGAACATGTTCATAACCCTTGAACTGCTGTATGGCCAGAAGGGATCGTATAAGAAATATGTTCCACAAGCCTTTTTCGACACCATCGCCGGTGCCGTGGTCGCCCCGAATGTCCCTTTCAAAAAAACTTTCTGCAAGATCGATCTTGACTATGTGCAAATCCCGCTGATGTTCCGCTACGAGGATATGAGAACGGGTGTCACCTTCGGCGCGGGTTTCTCGTGGAGCCGCCTGGTCAGGGCCAGGGAACTGTACAAAGGATACACCTACACGACTGATGCGCGTTCCGGAACGTATCATACCAGCGACTGGTCTTTCCTCGCCGACGTCGATATCAGACTCTACAAGAATCTCTCCCTCGCCGTCCGCTGGGAGATATCAATGGTGCCTATCCGTAACCTGCAGGTGGGCTTTGTGATGGATCAGAACAACATTGAATGGGAACCCCGCAAGATGCGCAACCATCTGCTTTCTGCGCGTCTTTGCTATTATATTAATGAAAAATACGAAAAGAACACCAAGACCAACGCAAAAGGCGATCGCGTTGGACCCAATTGGATAAGAGTAATACCGGATTATGACTAAAAAATCGACAATGCGCAGCCTGCTCCTGCTGCTGCTTCCCGCTGCAATCTTTTTTGGAAGTTGTAACGACAAGCCTGATTTGACCGCAGACTACAAGAACATCACCATCTCCTATGCAATCCTCAATGTGCAGGATCCCGTGCATTATTTCAAAATATACAAGGGTTATCTTACGGATGAGAACGCCCTCGTGCAGGCTTCCGACTGGGATAACATCTACTATCCCATGGATTCCATCGAGGTGCGGCTGGAAGAGTATAATTACAACGGCGCGATGACTTTCTCGGACATTTTGGACACAACGACTGTCATCCCTAAGGATGAAGGCTATTTTGCGAACCCCAGACAGCTGCTCTACTATTCCACTCGTCAGCTCGATCCCGAGAGAAAATACCGTTTGGTTATCAAGCAGGTGAATACAGGCAAGGAGATCTATGCGGAGACCCTCTTGGTCGGGACGTGCAAGATGAGACAGCCTATCAGCCAAAACCCCTTCAACTCAAAGGACGACAACGGCCCGAAATTCTTGATCACGGGGGAGGGCAGCGTTTCAGCCAAGGACATGAATGCCGCCATCTGCGACTTCTACCTGACTTTCCATTACCTCGAAATCGACAATACGACGGGCGAACGCTCCCACAAGACCCTCACTCGCAAGATGAACTCTTCTTACAGGACCCCCAAAACGGACGGTGACATCGACTTTGATGGTTTCAAGCCCACGACCCTCTTGCATTTCCTGGCACAGCATATCCAGGAAAACGACAATGTCACCCGATATGTCGATACGGTGGACGGATTGCCCTATTTTTGCATGGAGATTGAGGCGTGGATGGCCAACGACCATTTCCGGATCTATCAGCAAGTTGCCAATCCCAACACCAGCATTGTCCAAAATCGTTTGGAATACACCAATTTCGTCTCCGAAGACAATGATGCGTATGGCATTTTGGCATCCAGAAACAGTGTCAGAAGACTTTTCAAGTTTGATAATACAGAAGGCAAAAACAACGAGGACTCGCTGGTGCGGGGCAGCATAACGGGCAAGCTGAATTTCGACTTTTACCGGAACTCGCCCGAATTTGTCGATTTATCGTCGCAGAAATAGTCTTATCCGCATTTGCTCAGCACCGCTTACCTTTTCCGGAAAGCGGTGTGCATCTCCACCTTGTTCTGAAACTTCTTCCAATCCTTATGTGACGGATCGGTCCACACGCACTCAGCAAGCGCGCAAATGCGCGGGTAGATCATGTAGTTGGCCTGCTTTGGCGTGTTGATGAACTCGGTCCACAAGTTGCACTGTCCGCCGAGGATGTGCTTCTGCGCTTTTTCGTCGAGTCCTTCCGGCATGGGGTCGAAGGAGTAGGCTGTCTCCAAGGTGATGAGACCATCCATGGCGAGCGGTTCGCTCTTGGGGTCGTTCTGGTAGAAGTTGAAGTAGCAGTGCGAGGTGGGGCACCGGATGATGTCGTTGCCATGCTTGGCCGCGATGACGGCTGTTTTCGGGTCTTGCCAGCTCATGATGGTGGACATGTTGACCATGTCTTCGGAAACGATGTCGTCCCACACGATGGCCTTTTTGTCGAGTGTTTTCAAGTATTCCTCGATTTCATTCATGAGCCACTGTTGCAGGGCCATTTCGTCTTTGAGCTTCATGTCTGCGATGCGCTGCTGGCATTTGGGGCAGACCTGCCAGTTGTCGTTGAAGGCTTCGTCGCCGCCGATGTGGATGTAGGGGTATGGGAAGAGTTCCGCGACCTCTTCGAGTACACCCTTGTAAAAGTCGATCACTCCGTCGTTGCCGGCGCACATGATGGCCTTGGGCGGCCAGTAGGGGCCCACGGCCACGGTGTAGGGATAGTTGTCGCAGGCATATTGCGGATAGGCGGCGAGGATGGCGCTGCAGTGGCCGGGGATCTCAATCTCCGGGATGACGTCAATGTGGCGGGCGGCGGCGTAGGCCACAATCTCGCGGACCTGCTCCTTGGTGTAGAAGCCGCCGTAGGTCATCGGCTCGTCGGGCAGCACAGGGTGCAGCGTGTCCCATTTCGAGCGCTCGGGGCGCCAGGCTCCCTTTGTGGTCAGGGCGGGGTATTTGTCGATCTGGATGCGCCAGCCGTGGTCGTCGGTCAGGTGCCAGTGGAACTTGTTGAGCTTGTAGGTGGCCATCATGTCCAAGTACTTCTTGACATAATTCACATCGAAAAAGTGACGCGACACATCGAGATGAGCCCCGCGGTAGGCGAAACGCGGATGGTCGGTGATCTTGGCGCAGGGTATGGTGGGCTTTCCGCCTTCGGCCAGCTGCGAGGGATAACTCATCTGTTTCAGCGTCTGGAAGGCGTAAAAAAGACCGGCCGTGGTGTTCGCCTTGGCGACGACACGACGTCCCGTGACGATGAGTTCGTAGCCCTCGTCACCCAATGCCTCGTTCCTTTTTTTGTTGACCTCGAAGAGCATGCTGTTCTTGCCGGCACTCTCCTCGTCCCCCAAGTTGGGCGTAAGCTTGAAGAATTTCGAATATTGTTCCCGTATGGTGTTCGTCATGTCACGTTCGTTCTCGGGGATGTTGCTGAAACAGAGAAATGTTCCCTCGTCAGGTGTGAAATGTCCCTTCTTGGGCGTACACTCCTGAGGCTCCGGAATGATGACAATGGGCTCGATTTTCTGACAACTATCCGTTAAAAATATACTTAACAGTAAGATAATAAGTAAGTTGAATCGTTTCATAAAAAGTGGTTTTTGAACTGCGAAGATACGAAAAGATATTCAAATGCGACGGTTAGCAAATTTTTTTTAATGATGCAAATCATGCATGCTTATTGAATATCTTTGCTACGCTTTTTTGGTGTATTATGCAATAAAAGCAAGATATTGTTGTTTTGAAATAAATTTTGTGATTATGAAAAGAATATTGTTTTTGCTGACAAGTGTCCTGTTCGTCATCGCCTCTTTTGCACAGGCCGACAAAGCCAAATACTATATTGAAGGCGATTATTCCATCAGCCGCGCCCCGAACGGACAATTTGTCTATAACCTGACTGACATCTCCTCCAAGGGCATTTTTTTCTCGGTGCCTGACACGTTGCGCGGTGTGGTGGAGGAGGACGAGTCCATCTCGTTCACTTTCGAGAAGGCCACCACAGACTGTCCCGATGGCTTCAAGGATGGACTCAAGTTCTGGAAATGGCAAAATAATGGCAAGAATTACAGCTGGCAACGCGACAGCGAGGTGAAGGATGCCCAACAGAACTTCGAAACCGACAAGATCATGGTGGCGATGTTGATTCTTGACTGCAGCAACTCCCTGGGCGACGCCAACTTTGCAAAACTTCAAAGCAGTGCCATCAAGTTCCTGGACATCCTCTACAACGCCTCTCCGGATGGCAGTGTCCGCATCGGCATCGTCGGCTTCAACACCATGAGCAACACCGACGAGATGGTGCGCGACATCGAGCCCCTGACCGCCAGCTCAAAGGACCGCATGGTTCAGTTTATCCACGGCTTGACGCTGTACAACAACACTTCCCTCTATTACGCCATGCGCAAGGGTTCCGACATGATTGCCGATTATGTGGCCTCGCTTCCGGATTCCGAGCGCGACAAGTTTGACCATGCCTGCATGGTTTCCTTTACCGACGGCTATGACAACCACTCCAAGGACGAACGCCTCGGCGTGCCTCAAAGGGGCCTTGACAACCCCTATTTCCAATATATCCGCGACAACGTGGTGAACCGCTCCGTGGGCGGCAAGTCCCTCAAAAGCCACGTCATTGCCGTCAAGGGCAACGATGTGTCCGAGGACAACAAACTCTACAAGGAGGTTTTCCAAGGCATCTCTTCCGAAGACCCTGTCCTGTTGGATGACTTCTCCCAGGTGGAGGCCCAGTTCGAGAAAATGGCCAACGACCTCATCAAGCGGTGGCAGAACCTGACCTGCTATGTGCCCAGCGCCCACCAAGGCCGCGTGCGCTGGACTATCGGCGACTATACCGACAACAATGTCATTGTTCCCAAAGTGCAGGAAAAAACTCCGGCTGTCACCTATAGCAAAAGACCCTTCCTTGGTGTGAATGCCGGCCTTGACTTCGAGATTGCCTCCCAAACAAAAACCCTGACCTATGGCGGTCTGTGTGCCGGTTTCGATTTCGCCTTCCCCACGAAGAAAAAAGATAACGTGGCCGTGGGCGGCATGCTTTCCCTCAAGTGGCCCTTCTTCGTGCGCGGTCCGTTCCACATCGGACTTGGACCGCTGATGTTGGTGGGCGATTATGAAAACAGGGTCGCCTTCATACTGGGTGGTGCGGTGGATCTTAGATTCCACAATACGGTGGAACGTCCCAAGAAGTTCACGTGGACGGCCGACAACAAGATGGGTGCCGGCGGCACACTGCGACTCGGTTTCACCACCATCAAACATAAACTCTATTTCTTCACGGATTTGACACTTGGAGGTTTCCATGCCTTCTATAAAGACCCTCTTGCTTGCCCTGGTGGTACCCTGTATGATGTGGACGGGAATGAGGTTAGCGGCCAGGATTTGATAAATCGCTGGGGACACGACGAGACTTTCTATACGGGTCCCAGCACGGATGAAAACAGAGCTGTGATCGAACAGTTCTACAGATACGACACGCATCCGCTCTATTTCAATTTCTCCTTTAATATAGGCTATCGTTTCTAATCCACGATAAAGAGATTTTCGGCAATGCCGTCGGCAAACCAGAGACCATCCGCGGTGAGTCTCAACCTGCCGGCGGCATTTTCGTATTGGCTCGCGGGCACGTGTTCCCGGAAATGGTTCACAATAGCGCTTGCAAAGTCATCCCCGTATTGCACACGCAGCGCCTCCAGGTTGAGTCCTTGACGGGTGCGCAAAGCGAGCAGCAAGGTCTCGTTGCAGAGGTCGGTGGGGGAGAGCTCCTCCCGTTCCTCGCAGAGCCTGCCGTCGGCGACGTTTTCCATGTATAGTTTCAAGTTGGCCGGGTTCCATTGCCGCGAGTGCCCGTCAAAAGAGTGCGCGGCAGGGCCCAGTCCCAAGTAGGGCGTGTGGTCCCAATAGGCGGAGTTGTGCCGCGATTCGAATCCGTTTTTGCAGTAGTTCGACACTTCGTACTGAAAGAAATCTGTGGCGGAAAGGTGCTCGTGCAGAAGTCTGTATTGCCTCTCCGCCTGCTCGTCGTCCACGGGTGCGTGGTTCCCTCCTTGGATTTGCTTGTAGAGCCGACTGTTCTCCTCCGCCGTGAGGGCGTAGCAGGAGAGATGCTGTATGGGCAGTCGGAAGGCCATGTCGAGGTCTTGGCCCCATTGCTCGTCGGTGCGCTCCGTCACACCGAAGATAAGGTCGATGGAGATGTTGTCAAAGCCCGCAGTGTGGGCGTTTCCCACTGCGCTGATGGCTTGTTGTGCCGTATGGCGGCGGCCCATGAAGCGGAGCACATGCTCCTGGAACGACTGCACGCCGATGCTCAGACGGTTGAAACCCAACGTCCGCAACTCTTTGCAGTACTTTGGAGTCAGTTGCTCGGGATTGGCCTCCAACGTCATTTCTCCGAGGCCGCTGAGGTCGTGGTGACGTTCCAGTTGCCGCAATATTTGCGACAACTCGTCGGCATGGAGCAAACTCGGGGTGCCGCCGCCGAAATAGAGGGTTTGGATGGGACTGTGGGAAAGATAGTCGCGGCGAAGTTCGATTTCTGCCAACAGCGTCTTGACATACGACTCTTTGTCGCGCGTGTGCGCCACCGAGTAAAAACCGCAGTAGATGCACTTGCTCGGACAGAAGGGGACGTGTATGTAGATGCCGGACATGTTGGTGTTTATATAAAAAAAGCACCTATTGAGACAGGTGCTTTTCTATATGTTAGGGTTGTATTATTTCTTGAAGAGGTTCATATCAGGAATGGGCTTGTCGTACACGCCTTGGGCCAGTCTCTCCTTGATGTCGCGGAAGGCGTCGAGGGTGCGGTTGACATCCTCCATGCTGTGTGCGGCGGTGGGGATGATGCGGAAGATGAGCATGCCGGCCGGGATGACGGGGTAGGTGACGATGGAGCAGAAGATGTTGTAGTTCTCCCGCAGGTCAACGGCGATGTTGGCGGCCTGGTTGACGCCGCATTCCAGGTGAACAGGGGTGACGCAAGCCTCGGCGGGTCCGATGTCGTAGCCTAACTCGCGGAAGCCTTTTTGCAGGCTGCGGGTGATTTTCCAGAGCTGTTCCCGGAGTTTGTCGCCCTCCTCGCTGCGGATGATTTCCAGACGTTTCAGGCAGCCTTCCACGATGGGCATGGGCAGTGACTTGGCGTACATCTGGGAGCGCATGTTGTAGCGCAGGAAGTTGACGATGGCTTTCTCGGAAGCGACGAAGCCGCCGATGGTGGCCATGGATTTGGCGTAGGCGCCGATGTAGATGTCAATGTCGTCCATCACGCCGAAATGCTCGGAGGTGCCTCTGCCGTGGGGCCCCATGCAGCCGAAGCCGTGGGCGTCGTCAATGAGGATGCGGAACGGGTATTTCTTCTTGAGGGCTGCAATTTGGTCGAGGATGCCGAGTGCGCCGGTCATGCCGAACACGCCTTCGGTGATGAGCAGCACGCCGCCGCCCTGCTCGTCGGCGATCTTGCAGGCGTTGGCCATCACCCTCTCGCAGTCTTTGATGTTGTTGTGGCGGAATTTGAACTTCTTGCCGATATGGAGACGGATGCCGTCCAACAGGCAGGCGTGGGCCTCCGCATCATACACGATGACATCGTGACGGCAGACAAGGGAGTCGATGGTGGACAGGATTCCCTGATAGCCGAAGTTGAACTCAAAGGCGGCCTCCTTGTGCTCGAAGTCGGCCAGCTCTCTCTCCAATTGCTCGTGGAGCGCGGTCTGCCCGGTCATCATGCGGCTTCCCATCGGATAGGCCATACCCCAGCGTGCCGCACCTTCCGCGTCGGCCTTGCGGACTTCAGGATGGTTCGCCAGACCAAGGTAGTTGTTGAGGCTCCAGCAGAGCACATCTTTCCCGTTGAAACGCATGTGCGGACCAAGCTCGCCTTCCAACTTCGGGAATGCGAAATAACCGTCAATCTTATCACGATATTGTCCTATCGGACCACCGGAAGACTCTTTGAGTCTGTCAAAAATATCATTTATCATACTATTGGATAATAAAGTTATGGATAATCTTTGTGTGTTGAATTATTCTTTGTTTTCTGCCGCTTTTGCAGCTTCTTCCGCTTTCAGGCGTGTGATTTTCTCGTATTCCGCCAAGAATTGCGGCAAGTTGTGCATGTCAATGCGCTTGTTGAGGATGATTTCGTGCTTCGAGTTGAGGATGAACATGGCGGGATTGCCGGTTTCATAGATGCCGAAATAGTCCAGATAGTCGATGTTTCCCTTGTTGCCGCCCACATTGGTCCAGGGATAGTTGTTCTCCTTCACATATTTTTTCCAGGCTTCGATGGTGTCGTCGTTGCCGATGGCATAGACATCGAAATTGCGCTTGCCGATGGTCTCCAAGGAGTCATATACCTGCCGCAGGGCCTTTGATTCTTTTTTGCAGGTGGGGCAGTTGGGGTCGTAAAACCAAAGGATGGTGTAGGGCTTGGTGAGCCGGTAGGAGGATTTCCAATACCGTGCGTCATCGTACAGATTGGTGTCGGGAATGATCAGCTCGGGGGCAATCTTGCCGATCAGTATGGGCTCCAGGCGTTTGACACGCTTTTGGTATTTTCCGATGATGTCTTCATCAAGCCAGTAACATTTGCCTGCCAGCTGGTTGTTCTTGGCGATGTGGCAGAAAACGGCGTCATGGCCGATGATCTTGCTGGTCTCGAATTCGTAAGTGAGCCAGCTGACACAATAACGGTACATGAAGGTGTCGGGTTCGGTCTTGGCCAGGAACATGTCAATATACTGGTTGATGGTGTCCGACTCCTGATGGTAGAGCAGTTTGGTGAAATAATCCTTCATTTTTGGCTCAAAGGAGGGGATGTAGATGAAACGGTGGTCGGCAAGGTCGAAGTTGTCCCAAAAATGGGTGCGGTAATAGACGACCTGCGCCTCCTGGTCGGTTGTCCCATCCTCCTTCTTGAATTCGGGCACGTCAATTTCCATATAGGACTTTTGCATCTTGGAGAACAGATAGTCGGGATGTGCGGCAATGAGGTTTTCAATGAAAGTGCGCATCTCTTCGTTGAGCCCCTTGAGCTTGTCCATGTAAAAGTCGGCGCTGTCTTTGATGCCCTTCTCGTCAAATTCTTTTCTCTTTTTAGACCATTCCATGGAGACTTTTTGGGCTTCGGCGGTCTTTCTCTGGAATTTCAACATCTCCTCGTTCTCGGGCGAGCGGGAAACGGAGAAGTTGTTCACGTTGGTGGTGGTGTCTAAATTGTAGGTGAAAAACTGGTTGTTGTCGATAATGAAGTTGAGATAGAGTCTTTTGTCCTGGGAAACCAAGGAGTACAAGCCGTCGTCATACCTGTTGTCGCCTTTAAAGATGAACTTGCCGGGCGAGGTGGGCTTTACGGAATCCTTGAGAATCAATTTTTCATTGTAATGGATGACCAAATAGACGAGATTGTCCTTGGAATCCTTGATGTTGAAAATCAACTCATGTCCTTTCTGGGGCGTGGATTTGCCTTTTTGGGCAAACACGTTGCCAACGGTGAAGAGGGCCAGGAACAGAAGCAGCAGATATTTCTTTTTCATAATTAAGGGTTGTTTTTATTTCTTGCTGAAAAATAAACGCAGCTCATCTAACGTGATTTGGCGTTTGATTATTGTGTGGTTCTGTGAATTGTCGATTAAAAGGATCACGGGCGTGGTCATGATGTCGAAATACTCGATGAAGTCGATGTTCTGTTCCCCGCGCGAGGTGCTGAGGTTGGTCCAGTCCCACAATTGGTGCTTGTCGGAGAAGGCTTTCCAGCGGTCGTAGTCGTCGTTGACCTCGACGGCAAAGACCTCGAAATCGTAGTCGCGGCCGTGTTCCTGGTAGAACCGGTGCAACGGCGGGGTCATCTCCTGGCAATGATCGCAGTCGGGGTCCCAGAACCAGAGCACGGTGTAGCGTCTCTGAATGTCGTTGGTGGAATGGGCCTTGCCGTGGATGTCGTGGGAGATGAGCTCGGGAATCTGCGCGCCGGGGATGATCTTGCGCAGGTTGTTGATTTTGCGTTCAATGCGTTTTTCAGAGCCCGATTCGATCCAAGTGTGGTCGTAATGGTCGTAGAGATACACTAACACGGGGTCGTAGTCGGGATTGTGAACGTTTAACAGGGAGAACAGTGCGCGGATGTAATAGTTGCGTACGGCGGCATTGGGGCAGCGTGACAGCAGCGCATCCATTTTGGCGATGCAGGCGGAAGCCTCCTGGCTCTCGGGCTGCACTATGTAGTCCAGGATGTTGCGTATGTAGGAATTGGGTACGTGCAGGAGGCGCGTGTCCGAGAAATCAACGGCGTTAAGTTGCTGTCGGAAGGCGGCATCGCTCGTGATGGGTGTCCCGATGGTTTCAGTGGCGCGAATGTATTTGCTGACAAAGGAACTGGGCGAGGTGGCGGTGAAGCTGTTGAAGACCGACTGCGCAAGCGCGGGGGTGGTGGCCGCAGCCTTCTGCTCGTAGTAGCGGAACAGTTGGTTGTTCTCCTCACTGTTGGTCGTCAGATGTTCGCCGAGGTTAACGTAGAATCTCGTGCTCTGGTTGAAGACAATGTCCTTGCCTTGCTGGCTCAGCTCTTCGGACGAATATGCGTTGGGAATGGAGGATATGGTGTAGATGCCGCGCGGGATATTATTCTTGTTTTTGAATTCGGCCCTCCCCCGGAACACGGTGGCGCTGTCGATGCAAGCGACCTCAAGACAATCGTATCCGTAAAGATAGATGGGCTTGTTCTCTTGGGCGTGACTGATGTTCGTAAGAACGATGTCGTACCCCGTTTGTGCGGGAGTTGTCGTGTTCCCGGAGGGGATTTGCTCTGGAGTGATGCAGCCCCAGGCGGTGAAGCAGAGTGCCAAAAGAAGCAGTCGGATTTTCATGTCGGTCGGGAGGATTAGGGATTAGCGGATGATGTCGTGGATGTCTTGGAGCAGCTTGCGGGCGATGTTGTCGGCGGTGGCTTCTGTCAGGGCTTCGGCATAGATGCGCAGGATGGGTTCCGTGTTGGAGCCGCGGACGTGTACCCAGCTCTCCTCGAAGTCGATTTTGACGCCGTCGGTGCGGTCAACCTGATGGCTGGCGTACTGCTCGGCGATGCGGTCGAGGATCTTGGCAGTGTCCATCTCGCCGCGAAGCTCGATCTTGTTCTTGGAGATCTTGTAGTCCGGGTAGAGGGCACGAAGTTGGCTGCACGATTTGCCGGAGGTGGCCATGTAGGAGAGCATGAGGGCTATGCCCACGAGGGCGTCACGGCCGTAGTGCAGTTCGGGATAGATGACTCCGCCGTTGCCCTCGCCGCCGATGACGGCGTGTGTGGCTTTCATCTTCTCCACCACGTTGACCTCGCCCACGGCGGAGGCATTGTACTCGACACCGTATTGGCGGCTCACGTCACGCAGCGCACGCGTGGAGGAGAGGTTCGAGACCGTGTTGCCCGGCGTGTGCTGCAGCACATAGTCGGCTACGGTGACCAGCGTGTATTCCTCGCCGAACATCTTGCCGTCAGGCTTGATGAAGGCCAGGCGGTCCACATCGGGATCCACCACGAAACCGATGTCGTAGTTCTCCTTGCTCATGGCTTCGGAGATGCCGTACAAGTTCTCGGGAATAGGCTCCGGATTGTGGGCGAACAGGCCGTTGGGCTCACCGTTGAGCAGCGTGACCCGCTTGACGCCGAGTTGCTTCAACAACGGCGGAAGGGCGAGTGCCCCCGTGGAGTTGATGGCGTCGATGATGACGGAGAAATCGGCTTTGGCAACGGCGTCGCGGTTCACCAACGGCAAACGCAGGATGGCATCGATATGGTCTTGGATGGAGTTGTTGTAGAGCGTGTAGGTGCCAAGAGCGTTGGCATTGGCATATTGGAAATGGTGCTGGGCGGCAATCTCTTGCAGCTGGCGCCCGTCCTCACCCGACAGGAACTCGCCCTTGTTGTTGAGCAGCTTCAGGGCGTTCCATTGGCCTGGGTTGTGGGAGGCGGTGACGATGACGCCGCCGTCGGCGTGATGGTGCAGCACGGCCATTTCCGTGGTCGGCGTGGTGGAAAGCCCCGTGTCAATCACATCGGCACCCATGCCTTGCAGGGTGCCGCACACCAGGCGGCTGACCATGTCCCCGGAGACGCGCGCGTCACGACCTACCACAATGGTGAGCTTCTTGCGGGCTTCCCCTTGGGGGTGCGCCCCATCACCAGCCTCCTCGGAGCTGGCTGAGGCCTGCATGCGGTTGCGCTGCAGGAAAGCCGCGAAAGCAGAGGTGAGTTCAATAATATCAATAGGGGTGAGGTTCTCGCCGACGTTCCCGCCGATGGTGCCCCGGATGCCGGAAATGGACTTGATGAGTGTCATATAGTGATGTTCTCCTTCTTTTTTTGAGCGGCTGCAAAAGTACAAAAAAAAGCGGGGAGCATGCCGCTCTCCCCGCTTTTTTTTACCCGATGGACCCAAAAGACTATTTCGGGTCCAACACCTTGTATTGGAACTGTTTGTAATTCCATCGGATGGTGTCGTTCTCAAATAAGCTTTGGATGAGGGCGACAGGATAGTTCTCTTCATCGTACAGATAGGTGTTGTTATCGGTGTCGGTGTCCCCATCTTCATAGTAGATCGTGGTGAGCACGTTGTTTGTCGAAAGCTGGTCGGGATAGAGCACCAGCTCCTCATCCAGCATCCAAAGTCCCTGGAAGGGATTGACGGCATTGTCGTAGGTGTAATAGATAACCTGGCTTTCGCCGTCATAAGCCCAGGACTCTGAGACGAGATTGCCACCTTCGTAAACATAATCCACAAGCACGTTGTAGGTCTCCTTGGCATCTTTCTTCATACTTTTCAGCCGTTCGACGATGGCTCTGTGGGCGGCTTGGTGCCAGGGGGCGACATAGTGCTGGTGCTTGGCGAAGTCATCGTCGAACTGGTATTCCGCTCTCACAATCTGGTCGAGGTCGTTGTAGGTGAACGTGGCTTTGCCGAGAACCCCGTCGTTGTCGTTGAGGGTTTGGGTGGCCACCCGTCCGCGGTTGTCATATCCGAATACCATCTCGATGGGAGACGAGTAGGTGAGGTCCCTGTGGATGCGGACAAGCTGCTGGCCGTTGTATTCGTACAGGTCTTTGTTGTAAACAGTCCCGTTCAGCGATTGGGTGATGCTGCTCAAGAGAGGCGGCAGGGATTCCTGCTCAAACCACTCCCATGAAGACCTGAAGTTGTCGTTGCCATAACACTCGGAAATGACCTTGACAGTGCGGATGATGGGCTTCTTGTGGCAAGAGACCGTGCAGAGCAGCAGAAAACACAGCACTATGCTCATTGCGACGGAACAATGGAGTGAAGAGGGGGATTGTTTTTTGTTTTTCATAAAAATTGATATTAAGTTTTTTTGATGATTCAGTTTTCATAACGCAAGAAAAAAAAGACTATTGTATTATGTTTTTATTATTTTTGCACTGACCATATTAATAACTAAATTCGATTAACTATGAAAAAGTTTATCTCTTTGTTTTTATGTGTTATCTTGTTGGTCTCCTGCTAAAAGGAAGTTTCTTTTAGGGTGCCAAAGACTGCATATTGGTGCATCTGTTTCTAAATAAAAAAGTAATAAAGTATGAGAAGAATTTTCTACCTTGTCGTAATTATTGTTTTGTTTAACAATAATATCATAGCTCAGGCAGATACGAAATCAAATAAGGACAAAATCCAATATCTGCATTCTGTAGAGGCTAAAATTGATTGCATTATTAAACCAAATGGATATATGTACGAGATGTTTAAGAATCGTAGATATAGTGTCCAGGTTCGCTTCAACCAATGCTTGGGTGTAGGGTTGCACGAATTACACGGCGTTCAATTCAACCCACATCTTTCTCTGTCGGCGGTGATTGGGGTTGATTTTTTAAAATTATATCCATATAACGATAATACTTTGTCACCGTTGACCTGTCCGAAAATGTATGTTATGGATTTTCTCTTAGGGCTGAATTTCAAATACACCATATTGAAGCAATACAAATGGAGTCCATTGTTGGTAGTGGAAGCTTGTCCCATTAGTGCTGAGCTATATAGATTTGTATATCCTACACGTACTTGTCGTGATGATTGGCAAAGAAGTGGATTATACAGTTTTTCAATGGGCGCACAGTGCCGGTTCAAAGACCGTCAAAGCGTGTATGCGGCATTGGGGTATGAGGCCGTCTGGTCGCAACTCTTCCTGACCATCGGCGTGCGGTTGAGGTAGGGAACGGGAGAGATGTCAGTTTTTTTTATTTTTGCAGGCGAAGAATGCACTCCTTCGAAGGGGTGCAAATCCGTTTGTTGTCAATGATATAAAGAAACTGAAAGATGAATGAATCCCAGACTCCCAAGACAATCGTGAACATCCTTTCGTTGGAAAGCCCCCTGCCGGCGTACCTTTTCATCAAGGAGAAGTATGTGCGGGGCGACCGCCTCCTTTTCCTCGCGGCCCCGTCCGCCAAGGCCGACCTTGACTTCATGTCCCGCTTCATGGCACTGCCTGTCGAGGTGATGGAGAAGGTGGTGTTCACCAAGGAGGAGGAATTCTCCTACGAGCGCATCTGCCGCCGGTTGCGTGCGGAACTCAATCCCGAGGAGCACTATTGCGTCAACCTCGCGGGCGGAACCCGCTACATGGCCCTCGCCGTGCAAGAGGCTTTCAAGCGCGTGCATGCCGATTTCTATTACGTCAACCTGCGCGACAACACCATTGTGAAAACCATTTATGATGACAGCATTGATGATGACGATGATGTGGCTATTCCCATCTGCCACAGGATGCGGATAGGGGAGTACCTCTCGCTGCACCGGATGCAGAACGACGCGGATGTGCAGTCCGCATACAAGCCTGTGCGCAGCGCGGAGTATGCCCGCACGCTCTTCTCCTTTTTCGCTTCCGGACGCATGGACAGACGCGACTATGACGTTATGGAGACGCTCCGCCTCCACTATCGCAACCGGAAGTCTGACCGCGATATGTACATCCCGGATATTGAAAATGGCCGCGTGGGCCGCGAACCCGCCGTGCCGGGATTGTCACGCCTTCTTCGTTTCATCCATTTTGTGCCCGAGGTGGATGAGCTCCTTTCCAAAGAGGAGATCGGCTACCTCACCGGCGGCTGGTTCGAGGAGTTCTGCTACTACAAGATCAAGGAACTGGTGCCCGTTGACGAGATTGCCGTGGGCGTACATGTGACCCGCGGCGACACCACGCACGACAACGAACTTGACGTGGTCTTCATCCGCGACAACCAGCTGCGCGTCATCGAGTGCAAGAGCGGCATCTCCACCCAGAAACTCTTCAACGAGATCGTCTATAAGGCCACGGCCCTCAAGGAGGCCCTGTTAGGCATGATGTGCTTCTCCTTTATTTTTACGCTGAAAAAAGACAACGAGACCGCCGATCTGCGCAAAATCGCTTCCTCCATGGGGGTCACCTTCTGCGGCCACGACGTGCTGACCAACGACGAGAAAATACGTCAGAGGTTGGCGAGGAGGTAGTCCGATAATTTTAGTTTTACAAATATCTACAATTTGTCTATCACCTTGTCTTTCGGATATTTCACGCTGTAGGTGATGGTGAACGTCCGGGTCTCGCCCGCCTGCAACTCCATGTCCCAGGTGACAACGCCTATGTCCGCTTTGTCGTAGGTGGCTTTGGGGGTGACGGAGATGTCCTTCACCTCGATGTCCTTATCGTTGGAGATGGGGTATTGGTCTTTCAGCGTCAGCTTGGCCGTGCGGTTGAGGTTGTTCTTGACGGTGATCTGGAACGACTGCGTGACGGTGGTGGTGTTGCCCACGTGTTTGGTCTCGCAGTAGTCGCGGCGTTTCTCACGCTTCACGGCTATGCGGGGCTCCGTGGTGAGCGTCAGCGAAATGTGCTCGTCGGCCTCGTTGGGGCGGATGAAGCTCTTGCCCACGAAGGTGTTGTCGAAGGTGACGGTGGCCTCGCCCGGCAGCAGGTTGTATTTCTCGTAGTCGGAAAGGGTGGCGACAAGATAGGTCTCGTCCGACAGTTTCGGGATGCTGTAATACTTGAAGTCGGCCTTGATGTCGTAATTCTTCAGGTCTATGAGCTGGGGCTTGCCATTGCCGGGGATGTCGTAGGGCACGGCGATGTTGTACGACACTTGGATATCCTGCTCCTCAACCTCCACAAAGTTGTCCATGGAAATCGGGGCGGCATCCGAGACACGGACGCCATCGATGATGGTCTTGTTGCTGCCAGCCGCTGATGTGCTGTATTCTACTCGGTTGCTTGTTGAAAAAGTGACTGCTTTCTCCTGTCTATGGTATCTTTGGAAACTGAGGAACCACGGGGTGAAGACGGGTGCCTGCGAATAGCGGTTGGGGGTGGCGTTGGACAGGGTGAGCCGGACGTTGTCCCAGTCGAGGCCGGTGACTTGATGGACGCGGGCCTTGGCCTGCAACTTGATGGGCTTGTCCATGGCGGGGATGTTGAGGTCGTAGCAGGGCACCCATTGCGCCTGGTCCGTGAAATAGGTGATGGTGAACTTCGTGGTGATGTTCTCGGGCACGCTGATGGAAAGGCGCAGCACGCCCGTGCGCAGCTTGTTGTCGGCATCGTCCTGGGCAATCTGTTGGGTCAGCCGGGTGACGCTCTCCTTCAGCTTGTTCGCCTTCTTGGTGTCCCTGTCGATGCTCTTCTGCAACTCGGCGGCCTTGGCTTGGTAAAGCTCCATGTTGGCGTTGATGTCGGCGACGGAGATTTGGTGCTCCTTGAGCTGCATGTTGTTATGGGTGCCGTCGGTGACCATCTTCAGCATTTGGGTGTGTATGGTCAGCTCGTTGTTGGCCTCCTGCAGTTTGTCTTTGTAGAGGTCGAGCGAGTCCTTGAGCTTCTTGATGCGGGCGCTCTCGTCGCGCGGCGTGATGAAGTCGTTGGAGAACTCGGAGGCGGAAACGAGCACGCCGTTGGCCGAGACCTTGAGACTGTTGAGTACAATGTCAGGGCTGAGATTGTCGATGACGAGCTCCTGGCTGCCGCTCTTGAGGGTGGCGGTGGCCGTGTGGGTGAGGGCGGCGCCACGGAGATAGACGGTGGCCTGCTCCAGCTTGGCGGAGATCTGCTTCTGGGCGCGCAAGGGCAGCAGGGCGGCGCACAGCAATATCAACAGGAAAAAGTTTTTTGGGGACATGGCGGAAAGTTTTAAGGGGACTTCTGTTTTTTTACTTTTCACGCCGCCTCCGTTCATGATGCGAAGTCCGTTAAACACCATGATAGGAAAACAACGCGGCAAAATTACAACTAATTTCTACATACAAGATGCAGAACTTCCAAAAAGTTGCAGTTTGTCGATGATTTTCGGGAATTACATACTTGATGGTTCAAATCAAGGCTTTCGCTTCTTTTTTTGGGGGGCGTGCCGGCGCGGCGGCGTGGAATCACGTTGCATTCGCACACGCCGTCAAATGCCGCCGCGCCGTCGGACTTTCCACTGCAATAATTTTGGTTTAAAACCCACCACCATTACGCGAGACGCGAAGAGTCAAGTGGAACCTCCATCTCGCCAGGGAACGCATTCTCACCAAAATTATTTCCGTTTCAATCCCTCACGCATGCTCGTCGAACCATACACCCGTTTCGCGGCGAGCAACCCACAACCTCGTCTCAACGTTCTCCCGCGCCGCGACTTTCCCACGCACCCAGCCCCATTTCTACCGAGCTTTAGCCCCTGCCGGGGCTGGGGTGTTCGTTTTACGTTTTTCGGAACAAGGTAATCGCCAACCGCAAACCGCAAATCGCAAACCGTCAACCACCTCTGTCAGTTAGCTATTAGCTTTTGACTCGTCTGATCACTAATCACTGTTCACTTTTCACTAATCACTATTTTTCGTACTTTTGCGGCCTGTAAAAATTATCGACTATGCGTTATCAACCCCTGGATTCCCGTTTCTATACTCGCAACCGCAAGCGTGTGGTGGGCGAGATGGCCCCGAACTCGGTCGCCATATTGGTGTCTCACGACGAGTACCCCCGTTGCGGCGACACGACACACCCTTTCCGCCAAAACTCCGACCTGCTCTACCTGTGCGGCATCGACCAGGAGGAGACCTTCCTGACCTTGGCGCCGTGGCATCCCAACCCCGACTATCGGGAAATTCTCTTCATCAAGAACCCTTCGCCCGAGAAGATCGTCTGGTTCGGGCATCGGCTGAGCAAGGAGCAGGCGACTGAGCTGTCGGGCGTGCACACGGTGATGTTCACCGACACCTTCGAGAGCGTGCTCAACGACCTGATGATGCATGCGGAGCATGTCTATCTCCACATCCCGGAGGCCCCGCGTATCAAGCCGACGTTCCCCACCCACGAGGTGCGTTTTGCCGCGCAGTTGAAGAAGGACTACCCGCTGCACGACTACCGTCGTCTGGCCCCGATTCTCTATCCTTTGCGCTCTGTGAAGGCCCCTGAGGAGCTGGCCGTGCTCAAGAAGGCGTGCCAGATCACGCGCCAAGCCTTTGAGCGCGCCCTGACTGCCATCCGTCCGGGACGCTACGAGTACGAGATCGAGGCCGAGATGACCTACGAGATGATTCGCAACGGCGCCACCACCCACTCCTTCGCGCCCATCGTGGCCTCGGGCCCTGATACCTGCATTCTCCATTATATCAAAAACGACAAGCAAATGCAGGACGGCGACCTGCTGCTGTTGGACTTCGGTGCCGAGTACGCCAACTATGCCGGCGACTGTTCCCGCACGGTGCCCGTCAACGGCACCTTCACGCCGCGCCAGAGACAGGTCTATGAGGCAGTGCTCTCCATCTACAAGGAGACCATCCCCCGCTTCCGCCCAGGTATGACCATCCACAAAATCAATGACTTCGTCTTCAAGCGGATGGATGAGGAACTCATCAAGTTAGGCCTCTACACGCGCGAGGATGTCATGAACCAGGACCCCGCCGCGCCGCTCTTCAAGAAATACTATATGCACAACACCAGCCACTTTATAGGCCTTGATGTTCATGATGTGGGCCAGCGCGACTGGGTGTTCCAACCCGGCAACGTGCTCAGCTGCGAGCCGGGCATCTATATCGCGGAAGAGGGCATAGGCGTGCGCATTGAAACTGATGTCGTAGTCGCGGACACGCCCATCGACCTGCTCGCCGGCACGCCCGTGGAGGTGGAGGAAATTGAATCATTGATGCGTCCGTAGGTTCGGATGCGTGACCCTGCTATCAGTCATTTTTTATAAATAATTGTGAAAAACGAATTGATTTCTCAAATTGCGTCATTGCGCAGCCTGTCGATTGTCGGTATGGCGAAAAATACCGGCAAAACGGTCTGCTTGAACTATGTGTTGGAGCAGCTGCGGCACACCGGCAAGGTGGTGGCGGTAACCTCCATCGGTCTGGACGGGGAGAAGACCGACCAGGTGACGCAGACCGAGAAGCCGGAGATAGAGCTGACAGAGGGGATGTTTTTCGTGACATCGGAGTACCATTACCGTCAGCGTCGGCTCTTGTCGGAGATTTGCGACGTGTCGGGCGAGATGACCTCCTTGGGCCGTTTGGTCACGGCGCGTGTGCTGCAGCGCGGCAAGGTGATCCTGACGGGTCCGGCCTCCACCGCGCGCGTGAAAGCCCTCATCGGGCAGTTGGCCGCCTTCGGGGTGGACCTGACCATCGTGGACGGTGCGCTCTCGCGTGTGAGTCCCGCCTCACCTGCTGTCACGGAGGGGCTGATCTTGAGCACGGGGGCTGCCATCGCCCCGGATTTGGCCTCCATCGTCAGCAAGACCAAGTTTGTCTATCAGTTGACACAACTTCCTGAATATGAAACAGCCATATCGGAGGAGCTGATGCTCGCCGACCCGGGCATCTGCGCCATCGAGGATGATGTCCTGTTCAGGCTGCCGATTGAGTCGCCGTTGTTGTTCACGAAGTGCAAGGAGAAGCTCTTCAGCCACGGCACGACGCTCTTTGTCAGCGGCATCGTCACCGACAACATGTTGGAATATTTGCGAGTGCAGCCCAATGTGAAGGAGATCTGCCTTGTAGTCAAGGATTTCACAAAGGTTTTTGTCTCCCCGATTGTGTTGGGCGGCTTCCTGCGTAAGGGTGGTCGCCTCATGGTGGTGAAGCGTCCCAACCTGCTGGCCATCAGTATCAACCCTGTGTCCCCGTCGGGTTTTTCGGTGGAGTCGGAGCGGCTGCGCGATGCCCTGCAGGAGGTGGTGGGGGTGCCGGTGTTCGATGTCCTTGCGGAAGTATCATTGTAGGGTCAGCTCAGGCACGTCGGCTTCGGTGTTGCGGAACAAGGTGTACGGGATAGCGGAATGCCTAAAAAAATGTATCTTTGCAGGTTGTTAAAACAAAACCAAATATGCGAAAAAAATTCAACATAACCGGCAGCTGTAATCCCGAATGGCATTACATGGTGGACACGGAAAAACGATTCAAAGCTGTGGAAGAACTGATTGATACGGGGGAGTATTTCGCCATCAACCGGGCACGGCAGTACGGGAAGACCACCATGCTTGATATGATTTGGAGAAAACTGGCTGACAGATACTTGGTTATCGATTGCAGCTTTGAGGGTGTTGATGACGGCGCTTTTGCCTCGCATGCCGCCTTTGCCAAAATGTTCGCAAGACATTTGGTTAACCGTTTGGAACCGAGACGTGTTGAAGAGGGATTGGTAAATATTTGGAAAGATTGTACGGCCAAAGACTTGGACGAGTTGTCGGAAACGATAACCCGCTTTACCAAAATGAGCCCGAAGCCGGTGGTGCTGACCATTGACGAAGTGGATAAGAGCAGCGACAACCAGTTGTTCCTCAATTTTTTGGGTATGCTTCGCAACAAGTATCTGCAGCGAACCAAAGAGGGGTTGAACTCCACGTTTCATAGCGTGGCTCTGGCGGGCGTATATGACGTCAAGAACCTTAAGCTGAAGCTCCGTCCCGATGCGGAGAAAAAGTACAACTCCCCGTGGAACATCGCCGCCGATTTCAATGTGGACATGACCTTCCATCCCGAGGAGATCGCCCAGATGCTCGGCGATTACGAAAACGACAGGCATACGGGTATGGATATCAAGGCGATAAGCGAGGAGATTTACAAATACACCTCCGGTTATCCTTATTTGGTAAGCGCCATCTGTAAGATTATTGACGAGCGATTGGAAGCCGATTGGAATTTGGACAATGTGCAACAGGCGGTGAAAATCATTGCCAAGGGAGAAAATGTCACGTTAATCGATGATCTCTCGAAAAACATCGAGAACTATGCCGAATTGCGTGATTTTCTCTTTTCCATTGTGGTAAACGGTCAGGAGTACTCCTATTCCATGGTGGACCCGATGGTGAGGTTGGCGAACATGTTTTCCTATATCAAAGAGAATCAGCGCGGTAAGGCTATGATTCACAACCTGATATTCGAGGAAGCTTTGTTTATGTATTTTGGCAATAAGACCATGCGTGCGCAAGGGGACAGAATCTCTCCCTATCTGCTGAATTATGTCCAAAACGGGCGACTTATGATGGATCATGTGATTACTCGTTTCCGGGATTTGTTGTGTGAGGAGTACCGCGACAGCACGCAGGCATTTTTGGAGAAGGAGGGAAGACTTCTTTTCCTGACGTTCCTGAAACCCATCGTCAACGGCACGGGATTCTACTATGTGGAGCCGCAGACCCGCGACAACCGCCGCATGGACCTCATCGTGACCTACGACCGGGAGGAGTTCGTGGTGGAGCTGAAGATCTGGCGCGGCGACAAGTACGAGCTGAAGGGCCGCGACCAGCTGTCGGAGTATCTCGCCACCAGAGGCATGGACGAAGGCTACCTCGTCACTTTCGATTTCTCGAAGAACAGAGAGGAAAAAGAACCGGAATGGATCGAATGGAACGGAAAAAGGATCTTCGAGGCGGTGATATGATGGATGATTGAATTCTACTGCCTTGAAACGCCTCGTCTGCCTGCTTGCCATAATGCTCGCTTGCTTGCTCTCCATAGCACAGCAGCAGTTTCCCTATATGGTCGTTATCGATACCGTGGTGGGCGACTGTTTCAACAACTGCCAGGCCGTTGTCACGCTGCGTGATGCTCAAGGGCATCTTATCCCGATGGACGACTCGCTACATCATCCAGTCGATTCCGTTGCCTATCCTATCTCCGGTGTTCAGTACCATTACAAAAACCAACTCTATAACAGCGTCTTCTACAGCGACAGCCATATCCTGACGATGGACGTGGGCACATACGATATCGGCGTTTCCGGCTATGTGACAACGCCGACAGGGCCGGTTTTGGTGGACACCACGTTCTATGGGATTGCGCTCACCAGTACCTATAACCCTTTTTCAGCCTCGGTGCTGGCGAACATAGCCGAGGATGACTATATCTATTGGGGAGAGAGGCACGAACGCTGCGGCAACCGGCACGCCTTGCCCTGCGGCAACCGCGGACGCGTGCAGATGAAACTTACCTCTGGCAATTTTCCCTATACCGTGATTTTCACCAACGCGCAGCAGGATACTATCCGTTATGTGGTCTTCAACCAGCCGCAACACAACGGGACGGACTCCACGTACGCTGATTATAGATACTACTACACATTCGACAGCTTGCCCGCGGGCACATATCGCATTGAGGCGTACGATGCCTGTTCCTATACCTTGGTCTTCAGCCATACGGTGGAACTGAACGATGTGCGTGTGAACTCTCTCCAATTCAAAAGAAACCCCAACAATTATGCCGACTCCAACACCGTAAGGTTCAGGGCTTATTTTTACTGTCCGAGAGGCGTATATAACTATGACTACGACTTTTTCGAGACCCTTTTCGAGTACCGCTTCATTCACACGAACGGGGCCGGCCAGCCCGACACCTCGTCGTGGCGCCCGATTGACGGGGCTTCGGTGGCAAACGCTGGTGCCGGCATATACTGTGACACGTTGAAATTTGCCGGCAGGTATTGCGACTTGTACGGACACACCGTCCGTTTCGAGGTCCGCGACTCATGCCGTCAGGAAACCGCATCAGTGACGATGACATTGACCCCGCCTGACACCACATGTTATGTGACAGAAATGCGGAGCGCCGCGCTCTGTTTCGGACAGGTTGTTCCAGACACTTGTCATGCGACGTGTGATTCAGCAGTGGATTTTACGGAGTGGTATCGTATCTGGTACAATTGTGGCCACTACAACGGCTATACAAATTACACTGGTTCCAATCTCTTCTACTACACCTACCCTTTGCAATGGGTTTACACGGACTCTGCAACGGGACAGGTGATAAAAACGGACCCGGTGAATGAGATTACCGTGCAGTCCTACTTGACAAATACTGATGTGGAGAGCGTTTACGGCACATACTCCTACCTTCCGCTGCCTGTCGTGCGTTCGCTTGTTGATGCGCACGGCTGTGTGATCATGAGCCGTTTCGACACCTTGCTGTTTGTGCGCGACACGACACCTGCCATAGAATTCTATCCATGGAAGATCAATTCCAATTTCAATCGCAATAACTACTCGTCGTGCTTTAACTGGAACCGTACCATCAGCGTGTATGAAGAGGGATCGCCATTCCCTTTGTTCCGGGATTCGACCGTGGTGCGCCTTGTCAAAAGTCCGCTCTACAATTTGTACAACTTCACCGCCACCTATGCCAATGGTGGATGGACAATCGTGAAAGATGACACGATACACAATGACGCGAGTGTCGAGGCAACGGGTATGAATGTCTCCATCAGCGAAAACCATTTGTCCGGGGGGCTCTATATCTTTGTGTGCGAGACACCCTGCGGCGTAGACACGCTGCGGATTGACATTGACGGCATCTATTATAACGATTGGGAATGGATAGAGGAGCCCGCTTACGAAACCTGGCAGGAGTGCAACGACCTTCTTGTCAAGCCGGTGGCCGGAAAGTACAGGTGTTATACCTATCATATCGACTCGCAGGTGAGCAATGACGAGCCCATCGCCTCATATAACGATTATTATCCGAGTATCGCCTTGCTGTCAGGAGAAGTGGGCGGCTACTCTGCCACGTCAACATCCATGAATGTGCCGTTCAGGTTCACCATCCCCGGAGAGTACGTCATAAGAATGTCTTTTTCGGGATGCTATGAGACCTATTCCCGCATTGACACCATCCATTTTGTGCGAGTCCGGGTGGATTTTGACAAGGCATACGCAGTGGTGTGCGACTCTTCGGCAAATACTGGAACGGCCATCGCCAGGGCTTTCAACGGATCCAGGCCATATACATACAGGCTGTACAGTCAGCCGGACATGCACGGCAGCCTGTTGGGAACCAACCAAAGCGGTTTGTTCTACAGTATCCCTATGTCCTTGGGACAGGAACTGTCCATTCAGGTGATAGATTCTTGCGAAAGCAGTTACTATATCAACATCGCCGCCATGTCGATAGAACAGAGCCAGTTGCTGTGGTTTGAGGGCGGGACCCCCGATCCTGGGGCATGTGTGGGAGATACCCTCACCTTGGAGGCTTTCCCGATGAACAGCTTCATCACCTATTCTTGGCAGGGCCCTATGAATTTTACTGCAACTGGTGAACAAATCAATTACTATGTGGCGGATACGCTGTCGAAAGGGTGGATAGTGGTGGAACTGTTGAACACGGGTTGCCAGACAACGGTCAAGGACAGCCTTTTCCTGAACGTGTTCTCTACTCCGCAAGTGTTCATTAGCGCAGTGAACACGGTCTGCGCTGGCGATACAGTTGAGGTGCAGCTTACCGCACGGGGGTCTGGCACTGTCAATTTTAATATGGGACACTTATTCGATGGCGCACAGTCATTCCAGTCCCTGTCCGTGCTGGATCAAGACACACTCTCTCTGCTCTTTCCAATTGAATCGGACAACCTCTTCTGGGTGACTCAGGTCGCCGACCAGTACTGTCCCGGCAATCAGCAAACAGACACGGTTCAAGTGTCGCTGTACCCCATCACCTCTTCAGCGGACTCCACCCACATCTCCGGCGACGACTTGCTGGTTTGCTATGGCAGTGATGCCATGCTTTTCGTTACATCAGACTTGAACTCATCCTGCATATTGAGTTGGTACGATAATGATTTGCAAAGTGTTGTGATGCAACAAGACACGCTGTGTTCTGCGGGTGATACTTCCACCTTCACGATTCCACAACTTGTGGCGGACACGACCTTGTATGTGGCGGCATGGTATCAGGACAACTGTCCTGCCCATATCGGGAGGGCGGACCTTTGGATGAATATGCAAGACGGAACAACGTCGATTTTGCCCGGTCAGGGTGTGCGGTTGTATGATTCCGGCGGAGGCGGATCCCCATACGCAAACAACGAAGCGTTTACGCATACGTTCCAATCCCCGAACAACAGCCTTTTCCTTGTGCGATTCAACAGCTTCGGGGTGGCTGCTGGCGACACGCTGTTTGTGTATTCAAATGGAACTATTGTGGGGGCCTATACGGGCACGACGCTGCCCGACGACCTGACGCTGCCGACATCATCCCTGACTTTCCGCTTTGTTTCGGACCATTTCGTCACCGCTTTAGGGTGGAGTATTGACATTCTGACGCCTGCGGCGATGACTGAGGTCAGTGCCAGTGTGGTTCATTTCTTTGACACGCTGACGACCACTGTCTGCCAAACGGACGATCCGTTCTCATATTCTGCATTTCCCCAAATTGATATTTCCGACACGGGCATTTTCCAACTGGACACGACGTTGTTCTCCGTGATGGGGTGTGACAGCAATATTACGTTGAAGGTTGAGGTGCTGCCTGTCAAAAGCAGTTCTTTGGACACGGTTATCTGTGAAGGACGCGAGATCGTTTTGGGCGACTACCACTATGCGGCGGACGGTGTGTATCAGTGTAATTTCACGGCAGACAATGGTTGCGACAGCGTGGTC
>JAGCCZ010000010.1 GCA_017651425.1 Bacteroidales bacterium | reverse complement strand
GTGTGGCTGCTGGACGGTCCGTAGCCGATTTTGAATATTTTCTTGATGGATTCCATCTTGTTAGTTTAGGGTTTAAGGTTTATGGTTTAGAGTTTAGAGGGTAGGGAAATTCGGGAAGGGTGTCTTTGAAATTCCCTTTTCGGATTTTTTCGGGGAGGTAATAGCCGATGTGTCGGAGTTTGAAGCTGTCGTTTCGCAAACAATAATACCAAATCAAAGGATCATAATAGAATTCTCCGTCACATTTTTTATATTCGGGAAAGGATTTGGGGTTAACGAATTCCAACGAGGATTCATTTCTACTTAGCATAAAGCTGTCTAATACCAGATTGGTCAATTTTCCGTCTATGATGGAATAAAATTCGGACACTTTTGTGTCAAAAAACTCCAAATAGTCATTGGATGATGCCGCGTGATAACAAGGAAGCGGAAACACCATAAGCCAATGGAGCGAGTCGGTTGGATTATCTTCGGGGAACACTTGAAGGGAAACAATCTTGACATTGTTGTCTGGCGAAACCGAATCCCAGTAGAGCAGGGTCTCCCGCACAATCCGGTGTATTTCCGATGCGGAGGCGACGGAAGCGGTGTCCTCGCTATCCATATCTTTTGTCGTGTCCGTTGGATTATTGACACAAGATATTGAAATACAGCACAATATCGCAACAATGAGTTTCCTCATAGTGGGGTTGATTTAATAGTGCAAAGTTACAAAAATAATAGAAACTACTTCATTCCGACTTTATTAAATATAGTTAACCTTATAGTATTATGTTAAAACAACGCGATAGCTTGTTGTCGTTATAGAGACGTGCTGCCATACATTCTTTACAGTAGAGGCTTCCCCTTGACCAGTGTGTCAGAAAAAAACTATCTTTGCAAACTTAAAATTTTAATAACATCTTATTAACACTTTAAAATAAAATCTTGTATGAAAATGAAACGAGTGAAAACAGGAGTTGACGCTTCCAGCGTCGCATCAGGAGTTGACGCTTCCAGCGTCATAATAGAGGATAACGCTTCCAGCGTCATAATTAATAATTCTGCAACGCTTGGAAGCGTTGCCTCCTTCGAGGGAGATAGCCAGCTATTGTTTATGGAAAAAGACAAGTTCATCAGTATCAAAGGTACCAAACTGCCCCATTGGCATCAGACAGATAAAGTGCAGTTTGTTACTTTTCGTCTTGCAGATTCACTACCTCAGGCAAAACTTGCAGAACTTTTGACTTTCAAGAAACAATGGTTGACGGAGCATCCAGAGCCGTGGGACAATGAGACGCGAGAGGAGTATAACCATGAAATCCGCGTAAAAGTGGACCGATGGCTTGATCAAGGTTACGGTGAATGCATTTTGGAACGGGGAGAAATCAGGGAAATCGTCGTGAATGCACTGCTTTTTCATAACGGAAAACGTTACAGACTCCACCATTTCGTTATTATGCCCAATCATGTGCATCTGTTACTTTCTCCTATTGGTGACGACGAGGTGGTTAAATCCATTGGTAGTGTCAAACAGTTTTCCGCTAATGCCATTAACAAACGTTTAGGGCGCAGAGGGAATGTTTGGCAGCGCAATGTGTTTGACCGTCTTGTTCGTGATATGCAAAGTTATGAGGCGTGCGTCAACTACATCAATCATAATCCCTGCAATTTGAGGCCTGATCAGTACACCCTAGGAGCTGACGCTTCCAGCGTCAAATAACGTGCGACGCTTGAAGCGTCGGCTCCTATTTCCAAAACTCCATCCATTTCCTTTCCTCTGCGCTGAAAACATCCATATTCCCGTCGTATTCCGGATTCGGCAGGTACCAGTCGGTGGATTCGAAATAGTCTCGTAATGCTTTGTCTTTGAAGATGTAGCCCCGATAGGCGAAAGGTAGGTTCTTGAGGATGCGGCGTTGCTCGGAAGTGAATTGCGGGGACTCTTCGAAGAAGCCCGATATAAAGGCGGTATCGAGGGAGTTATACTGGTTTTTAATCCCATTGATGAGGTTCTCTTCATCGGAGGTCTTCTGCTCACTATTCCAGTCCCTCCACATACTGACTATCAGGTGGTCCTTCACCAAAAACAATTCCCCGTCGGGATGAAAGTTCTGTTTGTGGAAACTGATTCCGCCCTGTTGGATATGGAAAATCACCCCGCTCGTCACGGTATCCCAGCCCGTCCATTCGCAATTCATAGCCATACCGAGCCCGTTGATGGTCCAGTCGGTGGATTTTTCGAAAAAAGTCTGTTTGATGCGGAACGACTCGCGGTCGCCCATGTTGATGTTCAACGTGAAATCATCGATTTGGTGGTTGGCCCAGCGGTTGGCCGCCGTCAAGACGTACGGGAAATGAAATTCCTCGCCCACGGAGAAGGAAAGGTCGTATTCGTAGGTGTGCTGGACGATGTTCAGTCCGGGACGGAATTTCGCCTTGAAGTGATAGACGTAGTCGAAAGGGTAAGCCATGTAATCCCACGATTTCAGGGAGTCTCCGCACTGCTTCTTCGACCAGTCCTTGAACTGTCCATTGGTGTAATAGGGAGGTATAGTGTACTTGTCGTTCTCGTCGTAGGATCCTCTCGTCACGTGCGCAATTTCATAGTGGAGGTTTTGTCCGTTCACTATCACTTGGAAATTTCGCATGTGTGGGTGGCTCGGGAACAGCTTGATGGGGTCGCGATTGCTGTTGTACGGCGACTCCGCCTCAAACCCGACCAGCAGTTCCTTCTCGCCCACGGGGTTGAAGAACTCGTAATAGACGGTCACCTCGATATGGTCGCCCACCCGGTTGAGGGTCAACACCTCCTTCCTCACGCTGATGTCGGTCTCGGTAATTGGTATCAGCTGGTTGCCGGAAGCGTAGAAGACACCGTCATTGGCGGTGGCGAAAAGTGTTGACAGACAGCAGAATATGACAATAATAAGTTTTCTCATAACGGATTTGGTTTACAGGTGCGAAATTACGAAAAATATTTTTTTCTCAACGAATGCAATATATAACTAATTTTTTCGTTGTATGATTAAAAAATAAATTATATCTTTGCCGCGCCGATTTCAATGTAGAATGATGAATGTAGAATGAAGAATATAAATTGTTAGAACACAGATCACTGATCACCAATCACTGATCACTAAATAATATTACAATGAAAGAATTAACCAAAGCAGAAGAACAAGTGATGCAAGTGTTGTGGCAGATCAAACAGGGGTTCGCCGCCGACATCATCGCCAATTTCCCGGAACCGAAGCCGGCCTACAACACCATGTTGACCGTGGTGCGCATTCTCGAAAAGAAGGGGTTCGTGTCGCACGAGACCTTCGGGAAGTCGAACCGCTACTACCCGTTGGTGAGCAAGGAACAGTACTCGGAGTCGTTCATGCAGCAGTTTGTGCGCAACTACTTCGACAACTCGTTCAAGTCAATGGTCTCCTTTTTCGCTAACAACCAGGATATTACGTTGGAGGAGTTGGACGACATCCGTCGCATGATCGATGCCGTTCCGCAAGATGATTCACCCGCAAAAACCGAATAGTCATGAAAACGATTCTTTTTTCCGCCATCGCCATGGCACTGTTTTTCGGTCTCTATTGGCTGACCTTGCGCCGGAGCAACCTGTTCCGCTTGCGCCGCTTCTATCTCGTGGGCACATTGATCGTTGCCATGATTATCCCCTTCGTTTCCATCGAGACGAAAGCCCCACAGGCCGCCCGCGTGAGCGCTTTCGTGCAACAGATCCAAATGCCCGAAGAGGCCGTCGTTCCGCAAATCGAGATCCAGAAATCCACATCAGAACCTCTGCAGGCAGCAACGCCATCGCATACGGAACCTGTCGTGCTAGCGTCCTCTTGGAATTGGAAAGACGCCCTACAGACCGTCTATCTCGTAGGATGTGCTTTTGCTTTCATCCTTTTGACAATAAAGCTTATAAAGACATTCGGGTACTACCGGCGCAGTGTGCTGTCGGATGAGCTTTCGACGGGCGATATGTGCGTGCGGGTATTAGGCGAACCCGACGGCAACCTTCCGTTCTCGTTCCTGCGCTCGGTGTTCGTGAATCCGCAAGTGTTCACAAAGAGCGAGTTGCAGCAGGTGCTGCGGCACGAGCGGACGCACATCCGCCAGCGTCACACGTGGGATCTGCTCTTCACGGAAGCGGTGCGGGTACTGCAATGGTTCAACCCTGTTGTTTACTTGTATGCCAAAGAGTTGAGTGGCGTCCACGAGTACCTTGCAGACGAGCAGGTGTTAGCGCAAGGTGCCTCCAAGCGCGACTATTTGGAACTGCTGTACAAGCAGCTCTGCGTGGGCAAGTTTGTGCCCGTGGGCAACAGCTTCCGCCATTTGCTGACCAAGAAGCGGATTCTGATGATGAACCAGCCGGTAAAGCGCAGGGTGTCCGCCTGGTGGCTGCTCGCGCTCGTTCCCATCACCGCTGGACTCTTGTTGGTGAACTGCCATCCGAAAACGGAGGAAGCGGCCGATGAGTTGGTAGGGGAGGAAGTGACCATTGATGAACCGGTCTGCGAGAATCCGGATGTGATGCCGGAATTTCCAGGTGGTATTCAACAATATATGGACAATCTTTTCGATAGCATGCAATTTCCGGAGATTGCCAAACAGCATCGTTTCTCCGGCATGTATCTGGTACGTTTCATTGTGGAGAAAAACGGTAAGGTTTATATCACGAATATTGATACAACTTGGAGGAGAACATTGGATGCGGAAGGTGACGGGAAACAAATGGTGCCGATTGAAGGTGAAAGAGTCGAGAAAGGGAAAGAGAGAATTGTGGTTAACCGTGTTGACTACCAGGGCTTTGCCTCGAAGATAGACTCGGTTAACCATTCTGAGATTGACAGGGCATTCCGCAATGCACCGGCTTGCAAACCCGCCTTGAAAGATGGTCGCCCCGTGCGCTGCGAACTCCGTCTGCCGTTCTTCTTTGTTTTCGAGATGTTTCGTCCTCTTGGAGAAATCAGAACGCCTGAGGATATGATCCCTCATATAGCACACTACACTATTGATACCATCCCCGCTAAAGGACTGGTGGTGGATATCACATCTGACGGAATTGCAATAGAGAACAAGAAGTGATTTTCAAAAATAGTTTAGCCTGCACACTTGACAGTGTGTGGGCAAACGGTTACGGGATGATGTTCCGGCGGCGATATTCATTACCGATAATCACGGATTTACGGGCGGGTGTGCGTTAGGGATTGAAGCGGAAATGTTTTTTGCCTGTTTTCGATAGTAAAATATTATCGAATAACAGGTTGTTTGCACGGATAATCATCCGTACATACGGAAATGGATGGCAGAAAACATTGCAGCGTAAAGCCCGACGGCGCGGCTTTTCAATGGTTATTGGTTATGGGTTATTGAAGGGGGAGTTCGACACATTGGTGGGGAATGGTGGTGTAGCCGCGCCGGAACGCCCAAATAAACAATAAAACGAATATAATAATCACAAACTAATTATTTAGTTGTATAACTAAAAAAATAATTATATCGTTGCCGCGTTGTTTTCATATTAAGAATTCAAAATCAAGAATGATGGAAAAGATTAATGTTTTAATGGTTATGCTTCTGTTTTGCGCAACGGTTTTCGCGCAGAACACGGATACGACGGCAGTCGCAAAGTCGGACACCATCGCCCCGAAAAAGACAACGGAACTGCCCGAGGTGGGCATCACCGCGAAGAAGCCCGTCTATATGACCGATGGGGAGAAGACGATATACAACGTCTCGGAAGACCCTGCGGTTCAGTTGGGTACGGCGGCGGACGCGCTGCAGAACGCGCCGGGTGTGGAGGTCGATGTGGAGGGCAACATCACCCTGCGCGGAGTCTCATCGGTACAGATATGGCTCAACAACCGACCTGCCAACATGAACGCCGAGGCCCTCAAAATCCTCTTGCAGCAGATGCCGGCCAGCGACATCGAGAAAATCGAGGTCATCACCAACCCCTCGGCGAGGTACAGTGCGCAGGGTGCGGGCGGCATCATCAATTTCGTCACCGTCTCCGACATCAGGAAAAACAGCTTCCTGAGTTTCGGCGCGAAGGGTTCCTCCGCGCCCGAGGCCATTCCCTTCCTCTCCTACGTTTATGCCAACAAAAAGTTCACCATCAGCACCTATCTGCAATATTGGTATAGCACTTCCCTGCACGACAGACTTTCAGAATCAGCCATTTACGACGATTCGGGAAGGCTTTCTTCCACAGATTCCTCGCATTCTATCAGACGATTTCGCGAAGACCAAACCGGGCTGTTCCTCAACGCCTCTTGGACGCCCGACACCGCGAATATGGTCTATTTTTATGGCGGTTTATACCCGCAACTGACGCATTATAACGCTGTGGACACCACTTCTTGGACGGAGTATCTCTACAATCCCGGGGATTATTCCTATCATAATACGGTGCACAACAGATCCGGGATTTTGTCGGGCTACGTGGGACTTTGGTATGAGCATAAATTCAACAACCAAGGGCATAAGTTGAGTGCTTCAGCCACGTATGCGG
>JAGCCZ010000037.1 GCA_017651425.1 Bacteroidales bacterium | reverse complement strand
TACAGCTCTTTCGAGATCGTAATCCGGAATCTCCGCACTGACCAAAGGGAATAGCGTTTCAGGAATAGCCCGCCCGCCGAGATTGTTGGCACCGCTCTTTTTCAACTTTCGGGCACTGGAGCCGCTAAGAATAAAGAAAAGACCCTTGTTCACCATCAGCCAATGGACTTCATCCAACAAGTCGGGTACTTTTTGGATTTCATCCACGATGACTAACGTCTCCGGCGGATAACGCAGCAACGATTCCCGAAAAACTTCGGGGTGCTGACGGAATCGATTTCTCAACTCAGAGTTCAGGAGGTCGAAGTAAACAGCCTTCGGGAATCGCTCTTTCAACAGCGTCGATTTGCCCACCTGACGGCCACCAAACAAGAACATGGCCTCATCCAAACGGTTCTCAATATCAAATATTCTATGGTACATAACGAACAGAATTTCCGCAGTGCCGTTGCGGATTTTTCAGGAATATCCGCAACGGCGCTGCAAAAATACAATAAATATTGATTATGCAATAGTTGCCCGAAAAAATATTTTCACATCAGGTTTGAGCACTTCGTTTCGGTGCCACACATAATCCGGCATTGTCGCTTTTCAGCCATCATCATTCCATTGGCGACAACCTCCACCCATTGTCCCCGTGGTAGATCATCTGGCGGGTCATTCCGCCGTCGATGCAGATATTCTCGCCCGTGATGAAGCCGGCCTTGTCGGAGCAGAGATACAGAACCATGTTGGCGATGTCCAAGGGGTTGCCCACACGGCCCGCCGGCTGCTGCACGGCATCGGGACCTTCATAGACGGTGTATTGGGTGTCGATCCAGCCTGGGGAGATGGAGTTGACACGCACCTTCCCCGCCAGGCTGACCGCCAGCGCGTGGGTCAGCGCGGCGATGCCACCCTTGGCGGCCGTGTAGCTCTCGGTTTGCGGCTGACTCATACGGTCGCGGGAGGAGGAGATGTTGACGATGGCGGCGCCCTCCGCAAAGTGCGGGGCAAAGAGCTTGGCAAGGTAGAACGGGACTGTCACGCCCACACTCAAGGCATACTGAAACTCCTCGTAGCTGCACTCCGCAATGCCCTTCATCAGCGGCAGGGCATTGTTGACGAGGTAGTCCAAGCGACCGTGCTTCGCAATCACCTCTTTGGCGAACCGTTCCAGCACATCCTTGTCGGCAAGGTCGCCGACGAAGTGGTCGCCCGGTTGCTTGTCGATGACACAAACGGTGGCTCCGGCTTTACGGAACTCCTCGGCGATGCATCGTCCGATGCCCTGCGCGCCGCCTGTGACGACGGCAATTTTGTTATTGAAATCCATAGTGGTCAGGGTGCTTTTCTTCAAATCTTAAAATAGGCTAGCCATTCTTTTTCCTGCGTCAAAAGCATTCTGCAAATCCTGTTGCCAATGCTCTTCACAATACTTTCGCGGGCCTCCATCGATAATCATTATTTTCTTCATCATTTTTCTATTTTAATTCTAAATTTTCCGTAAGAACTGCAAAAACACAACGTCTTACACAGAATGCGAAAACGGGCACCTCTTTCCGATGCACTGGTTGTTCCGGACCGAATACTGGCATTCAATGTGCTTTTTTTCCATCTCTTTCATATCGGCTTCTGGAACTTGTCGTTCACCAACGGAGCCAATCCTTGCGGCCACGCAGTTTGTCTATCAGTGTCGGTTTGGTCACGGGTTTTTGGAATACGAAGCTGCCAGAGTAATTGATGTAGCCGTGCGTGTCACCGATTCTGGCGTAAGCAAGCCCTTCGGAAAAGATGTTCAATCTGTCGAATTTTGCATCCACCAACAAGTTGCCCTGTTTGTCGATGATTCCATATTTCTCGCCCATCTTCACTTGAGAGTATCCTTCGGAAAGAGGCATGACATAATCGAACCGGTCGCCAAGCCGACTCACCTCTACCCCATTCTTGTCAATGAAACTCCAACTGCCATCTTTCTTGACAGGAGCCACCCCTTCGGAGAAAGACTCCGCTTCGTCGAATTGGGGTTCTATAACAAAACGTCCCGTAGTGTCAATGAAGCCACTTTTGCCATCCTCGGTCAAATTCACCAATGCCAAACCATCGTTAAACGGGCACACAAAGCAGAATTTCGGTTTTATCACCATCTTTCCAGAACGGTCAATAAAGCCGCATTTGCTGAAATCAACCTCGACAGAAGCCAGTCCGCATGAGAACTGCGACACATCAGTGTACTTCTCGCCAAAATCAGCAACCACAGTTCCGGTCTTGTCAATGATTTGGAGTTGGTTCCCGATCTGAACGGTCGCCAGCCCCTCGGAAAAAGCGAGGGCAAAGTCGTATTTTGGCTCTATCACCATCGTGCCGTATCGGTCGATAAATCCGTATATTTTGTTTACCGCCACCGCTGCCAGCCCTTCGGAGAAGCCGGCTGCGTCAGTAAACTTCGGTTCTATTTCAACATTTCCATTTCGATTGATATAACCCCAATGGTTTTTGATAATCACGGCAGCTAAACCTTCGGAGAAAACCCAAGGACTGCCAACATCAACACTATTCATTATAAAGATATTGGGACTTCTGTTTTTTCACTTATTCACGTCATCGCTAATCATGATGCGAAGTCCATTAACACCATGACCGCAAAAAACGCGGCAAAAATATAACTATTTCAGATTATAGGATACAAAATAGTGAAAAGGTTGCAGTTGGTTGAAAATATTTTTTTGCGGGTATTGTTTGGGGGTAAGTCGATAGCCTCGGAGAGGCTTCACGCACGTAGTGCAATTAACACCATACAATCTTTCCAAGATGCTCATAGCGTGTACGCCTTCACCACACTGCGCCTATCGGCTAGTATGGTGTTAATTGCGCTTGTCAGCGCGTCTCATGCCTCTGGCATGGCGTTCTCCGATCTGAGCACATCCAAGGCGTTGTCAAGGAAGGCCATCAACGTCGGCTGCGTTCTATCGTCATGGTGACGTTTTGCTTTTCGACTTCTCCTTCGGCAGACAATATCTCTGCGCCTTGAACTGCGTTGCCTGCGACAGTCAATCTATATTCAATATGTGAGCCGGCTTGACTCACTCCATCCACTGTGATGTTGTCACCCTGCCAAGTGCCTTCCACATTGATGGGTATGCAATAGTCACATCGCGTGACGACACCCGTCACATCGTTGCCGTTCTTATCAAGCACCATGCTGGCTTTGTCTTCACCAATGGTGCCCGTCAGACGGTAGTTTTGGGGATGACTTGCCATCGAGTCCGTCTCTTCCGGCGCCATCACTTCCGTTGAATCAGCGATGGCCGCGCCAGCACTTTCTGCCTGCGTTTGCCTGTTATGACAAGCTGAAAGCATTATCAAGGCAAAGATTATCAAAACATTTTTTCTCATATTTATTATTTCATTTTTTGAAGCGGCAAAAGTAAAAAAATCATTTTCAATGTAACAAAATCGGCTTTTTTTGCGAC
>JAGCCZ010000036.1 GCA_017651425.1 Bacteroidales bacterium | reverse complement strand
GCCGTCCATCTCGGTGAGCAGCTGGTTGAGGGTGCTCTCGCGCTCGTCGTTGGCATTGGAGATGGCATTCTTGCCGCGGGCACGGCCAATGGCGTCAATCTCGTCGATGAAGATGATGCAGGGGGCCTTCTCCTTGGCGGTCTTGAAGAGGTCGCGCACACGGGAGGCGCCCACACCGACGAACATCTCCACAAAGTCGGATCCGGAGAGGGAGAAGAAGGGAACCTTGGCCTCGCCGGCCACAGCTTTGGCCAGGAGGGTCTTGCCAGTGCCCGGAGGGCCAACGAGCAGCACACCCTTGGGGATCTTGCCGCCCAAGACCGTGTATTTCTTCGGATTTTTCAAAAAGTCAACCACCTCCTCAATCTCGAACTTGGCGCCCTCGAGACCGGCCACGTCATTGAAAGTGACTAACTGCCCCGATTTCTCGTCGAACTCCTGGGCACGCGACTTGCCAATGTTGAAGATGTTGCCGCCGCCCATGCCTGCGCCGCTCCGCATGGAGCGAACAGACCATACAATGAGTAAGACGAGCAAGATCGTCGGGAGAAAATAGACGAGCATTTCCAAGCCCCAACTTTTGGTGTTGTCCTGCTTTACAGGGAAGTCGTATTCATCGATAATGTCCGTCTCCGTGACAGTGCTGTCCTTGGCCAGACGTTTCTGGATGGCGTTTTCGCGAATGTCCTTCAATTCCGAGTTGAAGACCTGGAAATCACCGGCGGGCAATGAGTACTGTGGACCGTCCACATTCTCACTCACCTTGTCGTAGGCGGGCTTGTCCAAGGCTTCGGTCTTGAGGAAAACGTTGACTTTCTCGGTACGGCGCACGTATTCCACATGGTCGATATCCCGGTTCTCGACCATCTGCTTGAACTGGGTGTTGTCGATGTCCACGACGCGCACATTGCTGTCCGAGAGCATCCAATAGAGCATCAATGCCAGAAAAATGGACAGATAGACGAGACCGAAACGGCCTAAAGCCTGGCCGATTCCGCTTTTGTTTTTCGGATCCTTGTCCTTATTCCCCGAGGAGTTTTTGCCGTAACGGCTATTGTTACTGTTGGATTTGCGTTGTTGTGCCATAGAGTGCAAGTGGGGGTTAGAACTTTTGGATGTCAGCATCGTTCCAAAGCGCCTCAATATTATAATATTCCCGCGCTTCGGGCTGGAAGATGTGGACCAGCACGTTGAAATAGTCCAACAGGACCCATTCCTTGTTTTCAAGGCCTTCGACATGTACGGGTTTCAGATTGGCTACACGTTGTGTCTGCTCCTGCACATAGTCGCACAAGGTCTCCACATGCGGTTTGGAATTTCCGGTGCAAACAATGAAATAATCAAAATAGACATGATTGATTTTTTTCAAATCGATGCATTGGATATCGGCACCTTGCTTTTCTATAAGTGCTTGTATGATAAGTTCTTCTATTTTTCCTTCGTAGGTAATTCCTTCAAATTTGACTTTTTTCTTGGAGGGCATAATGATGTTTTAAATTTGGCTTGCAAAGGTACATTTTTTTTTATACTTTTGCGGCCTCAAAAAAAGCAATTGACATGACTATGAAAAAATCTTTCCTGTTTTTAATTCTGACAGTATTATTTTTGTATTCCACCCATGCCCAAAAAGAGGTGGTGGGCATCCCCTATTCTTTCACCCACAATGACATTTCCATGGCAGTTGACAGGGTGGATTTTCCCGCCTACGATGTCAATGAACTGCTGGCGGAAGACGAGCAGAACATGAAAGATGGAAGTCCGATGCGTGTTGGCGCGGTGCGTCACGTCAGTTACAACTTCAACAACTCGGGCCGCACGGACATCCTGCCCGACGGTTCCCGCTTGTGGCGTCTGACGCTCCATTCTGAAGGGGCGCGTGCCATGGCAGTTTTCTTCTCGACCTTCAACATTCCGGAAGGGGCCACGATGTATGTGTACAGCAGTGACCGCAAGCAGCTGACCGGCACCTACACCGCCGAGGACATCGAGCCTAACGGAGTGTTGGCTTCCGAATTCATCGAGGGTGACGAGCTGACCATCGAGTATCACGAGCCTGCCGACGTCCACTACCACGGTGTTATCGAAATCGACCGTGTGAGCCATATCTACCGCAATGTTTGGTTCGCGGGCGACCCCGGGAAGGGCAGCGTGGACGATGCCGAAGACTGCCATTACCATGCCGTTTGTCCGGAAGGCGCAGCCTGGCATGACCAGATCAACTCTGTGGTGAGAATCACCATCACCGGCAACACGGGGACTTACTTCTGTTCCGGCGCCCTCATCAACAACGTCCGCATGGACAAAACCCCCTATGTCTTTTCCGCCAACCACTGCCTGGACGGTGACGGCTCCTCCTTCCGTTTCGACTTTTTCTACCAATACCTGAACTGCAACGGCACCGGTGTCAGCCCTGTCAAATTCGTCAACGGCGGTGAAATCAAGGCTTTCATCAGCTACAACTCCAACACCGGCATCAACAACAGCTCCGACTTCCTGTTGCTGCTCATCACCAAGGACCTCTCTTCCAAGCCCTGGTCCGACAGCCTCTATTTCGCAGGTTGGGATGCCACGGGAACCTCATCCGTCGGTTTGGCCATACACCATCCTGCCGGCGCACGCAAGCGTTTCAGCATCCCTCGCCAGGTCTTCAGCTACGGCTCCAAATACTGGGGTGTCAACTGGTTCACAAATCCCAACAAGGGATGCACCGAGCAGGGCTCTTCCGGCTCCCCGCTCTTCAATGCCAACAAGCTGATCATCGGCGACTTGAGCACTGGCGAAAGCTCTTGTGACAATCCTGCAGGCAGCGACTATTACGGCAAGCTTTCCTACGCCTGGACCAACAACAACAACAGCAACACCGGCAAGAAAATCCAGCCGTGGCTCGACCCTGACAACACGGGAGTACGCACGCTTCCCGGCATGGATTTCCACGGAGTCGTCGGGGTGCAGGACTTCAGCAGCCACATCGAGTATTTCAACGTCAACCCCAACCCGTCCACAGGCAACATCACCGTCAAGGGCTCCTTCAAGGAGACCGTTGGCCGTTGTGACGTGTACAATGCCATGGGCATGTTGGTCAGTTCCGAAGCCGTTGCACTCTCCCCCACCTTCAACCTCAACCTCAGCCACCTCACCAGCGGCATCTATTTTGTCGAAATCCACGATGGCAGCCAGCTGCACCGCTCCAAGGTGGTCATCGCCAAATAGGAGGTGCCTCTCCCAATGCCATGGCTCCGCTCCTGACCACGAGTTATCTGCCCCCTGTCGAATACTTTGCCTTTTTGACCCAAGAGGAGGCGTGGTTGGAGTATTGTGAGCATTACCGCAAGCAGACTTTCCGCAACCGCTGTGTCATCCTGACCTCCAACGGTCCCGAGGCCCTGACGGTGCCCGTTGTACACAGCCGCAATCACGAGCCCATCGCCGAAACCCGCATCGACTATGCCATGCCGTGGCAGCGCACCCACTGGCGCGCCATAGTGTCCGCCTACGGCTGCAGTCCCTATTTCCTCTATTATCAGGATGCCCTTCTGCCCTTTTACGAACAGCGTCACGAACGGCTCTTCGACTTCAACCTGCAGCTCACCCGTACACTCCTGCGGATGCTGCAACTGCCGGCAAAGCTCCATCTGACCGAAAAGTTCACCCCTCCCGCAGCCGGCGACCTGCGCACGCTCATCCAGCCCCATGGACAGGCCGCTCCCGACTACGTCTTCCGCCTGACGGAACCCTATTACCAAGTGTTCGAGCACAAATTCGGCTTCGTGCCCAACCTTTCCATCATCGACTTGATCTTCAACACCGGACCAGCGGCGGTCACATACCTGCGCAACTTGCGCCAACATTTCACAACCTTAAACATCTCATAACCATGGCGCAGGAAAAACTCAATTTTGCGGATAAAATATACTACTACATCAAGCAACTGGTGATGAAGGTCACCTATTCCCAAAACTTGTTTGACGAAGACGTTTGGCAACTGCGGTTTTCCAAGCAGCAGGAAAAGCGCAAATATACCATCGAAAAAAGCCTCTTCAGCCTCTCGCTGAAAAGTGCCGATGACATTTTCAAGTACCTGCTCTGGATCTCCCTGGTCGTAATGCTGGTCTTCATGATTCTGATGAGCCGCCATGTGGGCATCTCCGAACGGGAAATCGTGCAAAACGACTATTCGGAACTGGTGCTCGGGTATTTCCATCACGACGTGGATGCTGCAACCCTGCACGCACACCCGTATGCCTCCTCGCAGGCACAACACATCGACCTGCTGTTATGCACACTCGGCAAGATTCTACACGTCAACAATATATTCATACTCAAGCATCTTGTCAGTTCGATTTTCGGATGGCTGCTCATCGTCTATCTCTCCGTGCTCATCCTCAGGGCATTCAACTGGCGAGCGGCATTCCTCACGGCATTTTTCCTGTTCATCTCGCCGCGCTTCTTGGGATATTCCGTATGCAACGTGGTCGATGTCACATTCGCCTTCGGATTCATCTTCACCATCACGCAGATCTACTATTTCTGCCGGGAATTGCCCGTCATCCGCATTTATCGCGTGGTGAAAATCGTATTGGGCACGCTGTTGGCCCTCTCCACGTTCAACGCCGGCTTCATCCTTGTCCATTTCTTCATCATCTTCGTAATTCTAAACTTTCTACTGTACAATCCTCTGAAGAAATTATTCAAATGGGAATACCTCAAGCCGCTTTGCATTTTGGTGGCAATGCTGGCGGGATTCACCATCCTCGTTTACTCGGTCCATGCCATTTGCACCCTCTTCCTGGAAAGTTCGGTAGTACGACCCAACCAGGCGTTTGCGCTGCTGACCGCCAACTATCCCTTGGCCTGCAACCAGCTCTTCGAGGGACACATCATCGGCCCCGACAACTATCCGCAATACTATCTGTCCAAGTATCTCTTCATCACCATTCCCACCGTCATTCTGATCGGGTTCGTGCTCTTCTTCGTCTTCTTCAAGACCGCCGTGAAATCGTTGAAGCCATACTCTATTTTCATCTTCCTGTACACCTTCTTCTACTGCGTGTTCAAGGTGCGGACGCACTACCTGAATCCGGACACCGCATGGGCCATTTACTACTGCATCTATCCGCTTTTCATGTTGATAGCGGTCAGCGGATACGAATGCACCTTGCAGAAAATCGACGACAAATACACCAATTTTGTAGTGATGGGGCTTATGGCGCTGATGTCATTCATGCCCATTCGGCACATTTTATTCACCCAGCCGCTCACATCGCTCTATTTCAACGAGATCACAGGAGGCATCCACAATGCGTACAGCAAATACGAGTTGGATGCGGTGGAGGATGCCAACAAGCAGGCCTTCCAATGGATGGGGGGATACATTCATGACCACGAAATCGGGCATCACATTGACGAGACAGCGTATGTGGTGGGCACCAATGGCAACTCGGCATGTCCGCTTTTCTTGTCCAAGGACACGAACATTGTCATTGTGCGCATGCCGTTTGTCGGCACGGACACCGTATGGGATTACTATATCGACTTCTGCCATGGCATTCCCGCCACACAGCTGCGGAACGGCACCTGGCCCTCCGACACCACGATACACCGCATCAACTTCGAGACCAAGCCCGTGGTGGCGTTCTACTGCAACCATTATCGCGCCCGGCAGCGGCTGATGCGCGACAGCATCGCCAACGAGGAGCTGCTCCGCCTCGACAGCATCGCGAATTGCGCCGAATGATTGGGGGTTGGGGGTTGGTCTATAACTACGCGCCGGCACGCCCAAATAAAAAAAAGGATGCAAAAACCCTGATTTGTGCCACCGGGTGTATAATTCCCAAAAATTATGTACTTTTGCACTCTTTTTTGAAAAACGACTCATGATCGAATACAACACCAAACGCAGCAAACTGCTCATCCGCGAATATGGACGCAATGTCCAGAAGATGGTGGAGGACACCATGAAGATTGAAGACCGTGAGCAGCGCAACGTCGCCGCCCGCGCCATCGTGCGCGTCATGGCGCAACTGAACGACCCCAAGGAGCAACCCACCCTGTCCAACCAGGAGCCCCTCGACTACTGGCACAAACTGTGGGACCATCTCTACATCATCTCCGACTACAAACTCGACATCGACAGCCCCTTCCCGAAACCCGTGCCGGACACCAGCGAGAAGGAGATTGTCAAACCCGACTACAACAAGCATCACATCATGCTCCGAACTTACGGACGCAACATGGAGAACGTCATCAAGGCCGTCTCCGAATACCCCGAGGAGCAACGGAAACGCATGGCCAAAGTGCTGGCCAACGACCTCAAGATGATGTACCTGAGCTACAACCGCGACTCCGTGAACGACGAGCTGATCAAACGCCAACTGTTCGAAATGTCGGACGGTGCCCTGACACTGCCGGAGGATTTCTCGCTGACCACGACCAAGGAGCTGCTCCATTTGGTCAACAGCAACACCTCGTTCTACATCACCCCGGCCAAGCCCAAGAAGAAAAAGAAGAAGAAAAAAAAGAATTAGAAAAACATACCTGCTGAATGAACATCATAGAAGTCCATGAGGTCACGAAACGCTATTCCAACCATTTGGCTTTGGACCGCGTTTCCCTTTCCGTGCGGGAGGGCGTCATTTTCGGTCTGCTCGGCCCCAACGGGGCAGGCAAGACCACGCTGATCCGCATTCTCAACCAGATCACCTTCCCCGACTCGGGCATTGTTTACTTCAAAGGCCACCCTCTGAAGGAGGACGATGTGCGCCAAATCGGGTACCTGCCCGAGGAACGCGGCCTCTACAAGAAGATGAAGGCCGGCGAACAGGCCATCTACCTTGCGCAGCTCAAGGGCATCGACCGCGACACCGCCTTCAAGCGGCTACGCGAGAAATTCCGTCAATACGACATCCTTGACTGGTGGAACCGTCCCATCGAGGAGCTTTCCAAGGGCATGCAACAGAAAGTGCAGTTCATCACCACCATCCTGCACAAGCCCTCGTTTCTCATCCTCGACGAGCCATTCAGCGGCTTCGACCCCATCAACACCAACCTCCTGAAAGAGGAGATTCTCAACCTCAAGAAAGAGGGCGCCACCATCATCCTTTCGACGCACAACATGGCCTCCGTGGAGGAGATCTGCGACGAAATCGCCCTCATCAACCAGTCCCGCAAGATCTTGGAGGGCAACCTTTACGATATCAAGACCCAGTTCAAGAAAAACATCTTCTCCCTTGAACTCAAAGAGGAAAATGCGGGGGTCACCCAGTTGCTCAACGAGCACTTCGAGCTGTTGGAGTCCACCGCACTCCCCCACTCCATCCAGTACCGCATCCACATTCCCGACGGCAAGCGCGCCAACGACCTGATTGCCGCCGTCATGCAGCATGCCGACATCCTTTCTTTCAACGAGATCCTGCCCTCCATGAACGAGATTTTCATCGAGCAGGTCGAAACCTTCAATCAAGCACATGCCCATGAGCAACAATAAGACCCTCATCATCATCGCCCGCGAATATGTGACGCGCGTGCGCAAGAAATCGTTCATCATCCTCACCATTCTGATGCCGATTCTGATAGCGGCCCTCATCGCGCTGCCGGCCCTTCTGGTGCTCCGAAGCGAACAAAAACAGCACACCCGCGTGCTGGTGGTCGATGACACCGAGATCTTCATCAATGGTTTTGAGAACAACGATAACGTCACCTATAGCTACGCCTCCGGCAATATCGAGCAGCTCAAGCAGGACGCCTTCGACTCCGAGCAGTACGATTGCGTGTTCCATATCCTCGACAACAGTGCCGGACTGCGTTCCAACCTCTACTACAAGAAGCACATCCCCAGCAATCTGCAGTCACGATTGGAGGGCCAGATGGACGAGATTTTCTTCAACAGGATGCTGATGGACTCGCTGCATATCGAGCCTGATCGTTTCGCCAAGTTGCAGGAGCTGACCAAGTCGAGTGTCACCACCATCCAAGTGGACGACCAAGGTGTCGAGCGCGAGAACATCGCGGAGATGAACGAGGTCATCGGCATGGTTTGCGGCTTTTTCATCTACTTCATCATCATCATCTTTGCCAGCCAGGTGCTCCGTGGCGTATTGGAGGAGAAGACCAACCGCATTGTGGAGGTGCTCATCTCCTCGGTGAAGCCTATGCAGCTGCTGACGGGCAAGATCGTGGGCATCGCACTGGTAGGCATCACGCAGTTCCTGATATGGGGCGTGCTCACCTTCGGTCTGGTTTCCGTGGCCGGACTCTTCGTCAAGGGGGACATCCTCCCCGCGGAGGTGACCGAGATGGCTGCGGAAGGGGGCACCATGGGGGCGGTTCCCGGCACCGAGATCAGCATCTTCCAACAGATCAGCGACTTTTTCCCGTTCTCCTTCACGCAACTCATCCTCAGCTTCCTCTTCTTCTTCGTGGTGGGCTACCTCATCTACGCCACCCTGTATGCCGCCACCGGATCCGTGATTGACAACGAAAGCGACTCACAGCAATACACCCTTCCCGTGACCATCCCGTTGATGCTGGCCATCATCCTAATCCCCTCCATCGCCACCAATCCTTCCGGACAGCTGGCATTCTGGTTCTCGATGATTCCGCTCACCTCGCCCATCATCATGATGGTGCGGTTGCCGGCGGGCGTGCCGCTGTGGCAATTGCTCACCTCCATGGGAGTGGCCGTGCTCTTCCTGCTGTTCTGCATCTGGTTCGCGGCCAAGATCTACCGTGTCGGCATCCTCATGTACGGCAAGAAGCCCAGCTGGCGCGAGATCCTGCGCTGGCTGAGAGAAGCGTAAGCATAAATAGTGTTGTCAATTTTGGGGTACCGCCACCGTATATACCGTGTCTGCCGTATTCCAGACATTGGAGACGCTTGTGCCGTCGGCAGCAAGCCCCTGGCCTTCTATATGCAAAATGGAAAGCGGGCTCTTGTGATTACGCTGCCAATAGGGATACCGCACCTGCACCGCATTGCCGCCTGGCTTCAGCGAAAACGTATCCTTCCCGTTGAGCACTGCCGGCAACGTGTCGGCACCCATTGACTCCACCCACAGGGTGAACTGTTTGGAAGGTGACAGATAGTAGCAGTCCAACTGGCTGCATTGGGCATGACGCATCGGATAGGGCGAAGAAAGGTCCACCGTAGCGCGGTCCACCTCGCAAAGGGTTAAAAGCAGCTCGTTGTGGGTTTTGTCCTCCTTGCGGCAGATATAGAAGACGCGGGCAGTGCTGTCCTGTGCCATGAACTCGGCCAACTTATAGGGTCTTCGGCAGCCTTTCGTATGCTTGCCAACTTTTATTTCGAGGTAATCAGACCACTCGATGCGCTCATCTCCAAACACGGACACGCCCCACTTCCCGGACTCGGAAAGCGTGGGACAATAGAGGATATCATTGTCGGACAAGACAGAAAAAGCATTCTCCTTCACCAATTCGTCCATCGCAGCATGGGTATAGCGGACACGCTGCCATTCGTGGCTCAGAAGATCGTTAGAATATCCTGTGATGATGAGCATCGGTGCAAGAATAGCAAGCACAAGTACACAAGCCGCAACATAGAGCTTTCGTCTGTTATAAAAAAGCTTTACAAAAGCATAAGCCGAAAGCACTATCGCCGTCATCACACCAAAATAGGAGAAATAGGAAGTGACATACCCGATTATCCAATCATTCCATTCGGCATTGTATTTTTCAGAAAGCCCTATCACGAGATGTGATCCGAAGGCAAACAGAAGCGCACCCACAGCAACCAGAACCACACGCCTCCAAGCAACCGCATTTTCAGCCCGTCTCATCAGCAACGCCAACACCAGCAAAACCAGTGTGGCGTTCACATAGACAACCATTGGCGCATGTGTGAGCATAAAAAACCTTGTATTATAATGCCCGACAAGAGCTTGTGCATTATCCATAGCCACATCGAAATACTGCAAATGAAGAGGGAACATGGATACCGTACACCTCCACATCAGCCTCAGGCATTTATACAAGCTGAACGAACTGGCAAAGGCCGTACCCGAATATCCGGCTGACACAGTCATGCGATAGAAGAAATAGACGGCCAGATAGAGCACTCCGATGCTCATATACGGAACAATCTCGCGCCAAAAGCGTTTCTCTTTCCACATCTGTTTGAAACCGTGGATATTCCAGTTGCGGATTAACACATAGATCGCAAAGAAAACCAAATAGAGCAAGTACGTCTCATAAAAAAGCAACACGATAGCAAAAATGACAGTAGAGATGATGACATACTTATATTGCTTTGTTTCAGTATATTTCAAAAATGCAAAGATAGCCCAGCAAAGGAGACCGAAACTGAAACAGAAATAGAGAGTATAGGCAATGAAGGGAATGTGCATGCTGGATGTCACGGGCGTGAACGCCAGCACAACGACGAAAAGAGCTATCGCCAGATCCTTGGAAAACAGAATTTTCCGCATCAAAAAGGCGAAAGAAACGTATGAAAACAACAGCGCGCCGATGTGGAAGACCTTTGTAATGTAAAAATTGTCAAAAATGAAAGGCAGTGAGTTCAAAGGCTTGGTAATGAAGAAGAAAAAACGTCCCTGATAGGCGGCATAGTTACACGCATCCTCCCACGTTTTCCCACGCAAGAAGGAATAATAATACTCCAAATCGTCGGCGGCGGTGAAGCCTATGCGGCAGAATGGTGCCATCGAGATTGCGACGACAACCAGCGACAGGGCAAAGATCACCCAATTTCCCCAGATCTCAGCTTTCTTGTCCTTCATGTTCGATGATTTCTTGCACGACATAGATGGGACGGCCTTTCACCTCGTCAAAAATGTAGCCCACATACTGCCCAATGAGGCCAATCAGAAAGAACTGGAGGCTTGCGAAGGCACTCAGGAAGACCACAATGGTGGTATAGCCGGATACGGGGGTGTTCATCACCCACATCACAAGAGAGTAAATGATGAGCAGCAGACTTATAATGCCGAAAATGATACCGGCAAAAATGCCAAGACGCAAGGGCATTTTCGAGAAAGATGACAGCGCTGTAAAGGATGTGCCCAGCAACTTGCCGAAAGAATACTTGCTCTTGCCTGCCACGCGAGCCGGTGCCACGTACTCCAATGTTGTGTGCGAGAAACCGACCAGCTGCACGATACCGCGCAAGAAGCGGGTCCGTTCCCGATAATCCCTTTTCAGCACATTGGCCACAGGCCGTGATATAAGGAAGAAGTCGGAGGCATTTTCTTGAAGATGTATATCGGAGATCAGATTGGAAAACTTGTAAAACAGACGGGAGCGGAGCTTGTGTCCGCGGGTGGCATCCAAGCGGTCGGTGCGCACCATGTTGATAACATCGAAGCCTTCGCGAGCCTTGCCCACCATTTCCGTAATGAGGGTGGGCGGATGCTGCAAGTCGCTGTCCATGCAGATCACGAAGTCGCCGCGGCTATAGTCGATACCGGCGGTCATGGCAGCCTCGTGCCCGAAGTTGCGGGCGAAGCTCAACACGCGCACGCTAGCGTCAGCATCTGCAATCCGGCGCAGGATATCTAACGTACCGTCATCACTGCCATCGTCCACGAAGAGGACTTCGCCGCATTCCGACATGGTGTCAAGAACTGATTTCAGCGTTTCATGAAACGCCTCAACACCTTCCGCTTCATTGTAAACTGAGCAGACAATCGAGTAATCCAGTTGACAACTCTCCATTTCAAACAGTTTTTCCTTAATTAGGCGGCAAAAATACAAAAAAAAGAAATATTGCCACGGACAAATGCCTCCTTTCTTTTGCCACTCCACATCTTATTCCCTATTTTTGCTATCTTTGCAACCTCATTCAGAAACACGGATTTATGCCCTATCTTTTCAAGAATGCCTTTGAACAAGTTCCGTCCCTGCAGTTCGTCTATAAGAACTTGCAGCTGACATCCGCGTTGGGGCGGCACTACTTGCTGGACCTGCCCTTCTGCACCGATGCTGAGGCGCTGCGTCGGCAGTTCGACCTGCTGGAGGCCACCATCGCCGTGGCTGGGGACGATGCCAACCGCGCCAAGATCACCCACATCCGCAACCAACTGCATCAGATCAACGACATACGACCGACACTCGGCAGCTTGGCCGACGGGCAGGTGCTTGACGACATCCAGCTGTTCGAGATCAAGAAGACGGCCCTTCTGGCCGAGGGCATCGCCAAGGACTTTGCCGCCATCCGCTGCACACTCTTTCCTTTGGAAGAGATGAGTGCTGTCGTCGCCCTGCTCGATCCCGAGCACACGCACATCCCCCATTTCCACATCTACAGCGCCTATGACCCGGAGTTGGCCAAGTGGCGCGAACGGATCCAGAACGCCCAAAGCGTGCAGGAAGCCGAGGAGTTCCGCTTCCAGGCGCAGAAGGTGGAGGACAAGGTACGGGAGCACCTTTCCGGGCAGCTCCGCCCCCACTGCGAAGCGCTAACCCGCAACCTCGAGACGCTCGCCCTTCTCGACCTCATGCTCGCCAAGGCGCGCCTCGCCGCCGACTGGCACTGCTGCCGCCCCGAGGTGTCGGACCATACCGAGCTGCACGAGCTCTCCAACCCCGAGGTGGCCGCCGCCCTCGCCACAAAAGGACGCCACTTCCAGCCCGTCAGCATCAGCTTCGGACAGGAGACCGTCCTTGTCACCGGCGCCAACATGGCAGGCAAGTCCGTACTGCTCAAAACACTCGCCCTGACGCAACACCTGTTCCAATTCGGCTTCTATGTGCCCGCCCGGAAGGCGGCTCTCCATGTGGTGGAAGAGATCATCACCAGCATCGGCGACCGCCAGTCTGAAATCAGCGGACTCTCCTCTTTCGCAGTGGAAATCCTCACCATTGACAAGATCATCCAAGAGGGACGTGCCGGCAAAAAGGTGCTCGCGTTGGTGGACGAGCTCGCCCGCACCACAAACCCTGAAGAGGGAAAGGTGCTCGTGGGCAACTTCATCCGCCTGACCACCCGGCTTGGCATCACCACCCTCGTCACCACACACTACGGCGGCATCGAGGCCCCTTGCCGCCGACTGCGCGTGAAAGGCTTGCAGCTCACAGAAAAACAGGCCGTCACCGCTGGCAACATCGGCGACTTCATGGACTACTCCCTTGTGGAGACCGATGCCGACGAGGTGCCCATGGAGGCCTTCACCATCGCACGACTTTTCGGCGTGGACAAAGAGCTGCTGAATCTCTGACATCCAGCCTATAACCACATTGATACAAACAAAAAGAGACGATGCAAGCACCGTCTCTTTTGCTGTATAGTCGTATTATCTACTCCGCGAAGTGCTGATAGAACCGGATGATCGTCTCGATGCCCTTGTAGAAATGGTCGAGGCGATAGTTCTCGTTCGGGGAGTGGATGGCATCCTCGCCGAGGCCGAAACCCATCAGGATGGACTTGATGCCGAGCACCTTCTCGAACGTGGAAATGATGGGGATGCTGCCACCGCTGCGCATCGGGATGGGCAGTTTGCCGTAGGTGTCCATATAGGCGGCCTCCGCAGCCTTGTAGGCCGGATGGTCGGTCGGGCAACCGTAAGCCTGGCCACCATGCAGCGGAGTAACCTTCACCGTCACATAGTCGGGAGCGTTCTGCTCAAAATAGTCCTTCACCAACAGGGCAATCTTCTCGTGGTCCTGATTCGGCACCAAGCGGCAGGAGAGCTTGGCGTAAGCCTTGGAGGGCAGCACCGTTTTGGAGCCTTCCGCCGTGTAGCCGCCCCACATACCGCACAGGTCGAAGGTCGGGCGGATGCCGACGTGCTCAATCTTAGTATAGCCCTTCTCGCCGCGCAACGCCTTCACGCCGAGGGAATTCTTGTATTCTTCCTCACTATAGGGTGCCATGTTGAGCAGCTCGCGCTCGCGGGCGGAGCACTCCACCACATCATCGTAGAAGTGCGGGATGGTGATGTGGTTGTTCTCGTCCATGCAGCCGGCAATCATCTCGCAAAGCGTGTTCAACGGGTTGGCCACAGAGCCGCCGAAGATGCCGGAGTGCAGGTCGGCGTTGGGGCCGGTGACCTCGATCTCCCAGTAGGCCAGGCCACGCAGACCAGAGGTGATGGAAGGCACGTCGGTCGCAATCATGCTGGTGTCGGAGACCAAGATGACATCGGCCTTCACCAAGTCCTTGTACTCCACAATCCATTTGGACAAGCTGGGGGAGCCTATCTCCTCTTCGCCCTCCAACATGAATTTCACGTTGCAGGGCAGCGTGTTCGTCTTCATCATCGTCTCAAACGCCTTAGCGTGCATAAACGACTGGCCCTTGTCGTCGTCGGCGCCGCGGCACCAGATCTTGCCGTCCTTGATGACGGGCTCGAAGGGTTCGGTGTGCCAAAGCTCCACGGGATCCACGGGCATCACGTCATAGTGGCCATATACGAGCACGGTTTTGGCGTTGGGGTCGATGATCTTCTCGCCATAGACGATGGGATTGCCTTCAGCGGGCATCACCTCGCACTTGTCGGCGCCGGCGGCAAGGATAAGCTCGCGCCACCGCTCGGCGCAGCGGATCATGTCCGGCTTGTGCTCGCTCTCGGAGCTAATGGAGGGGATACGCAAAAGGGTGAAAAGTTCGTCTAAAAAACGTTTCTGATTTTCTTCAATGTAATTTTTAGGTTCCATAATTATAGATTTTTATTATATTTTTTGTCTTTATTTTCCGTCAATTCTTCAGATCGCCCAAAAGCACAGCAGATGTGTTTGTCGGCTGCAAAAATAAACATTATTTAAAAACCACAAAACATAAAAAGACTTAAGACCGGAGACCTTAGACCAAAGACCTTTTTCGTAAACCGCCAGGAGATTCCGCTCAACGCTGTCGCGTTTCGCGGAATGGTGCGCCGCAAGCGGAATCTCCTGCCTGCTTGGCAGGTTTTTAGGTTGCAAAAATAAGCATTATTTAATGCAACGATATAGAATTTGACCCGGAGAGACAAATACAACGGGCGCAGCATCCCATAAACACCTGTGGCACCTTCGTGCCACAAGGCGCCAACTGAGGGTGACTAAAAAGCAACTTTACGGTCACCCTCTTTTTCATAGCAAAGAGTTCCAAGCAAGCTGAAGTGCACAAAGTGAAGACTCGCCGTATAAAACAAACGACGTCTTGGTGCGCTTGATCTTGTCCATTTTG
>JAGCCZ010000035.1 GCA_017651425.1 Bacteroidales bacterium | reverse complement strand
TCGGTCACATTGACCACGGTAAAACTACTCTTACCGCTGCCATCACCACCGTGTTGGCCAACCAGGGTCTTTCCGAGGTGAGATCTTTCGATTCTATCGATAACGCTCCTGAAGAGAAAGAGCGTGGTATCACCATCAACACCGCTCACATCGAGTATCAGACCGCTACCCGTCACTATGCACACGTTGACTGTCCGGGTCACGCTGACTATGTGAAGAACATGGTTACCGGTGCTGCCCAGATGGACGGCGCCATCCTAGTTGTGGCTGCTACCGACGGCCCGATGCCGCAAACCCGCGAGCACATCCTTTTGGCCAAGCAGGTCGGTGTGCCCAGAATGGTTGTTTTCATGAACAAAGTTGACTTGGTTGACGACCCCGAGTTGCTCGACCTCGTTGAAATGGATATCCGTGACCTTCTGAGCTTCTACGGCTTCGACGGTGACAACACCCCTGTCATCCGCGGCTCCGCCCTCGGTGGCTTGAACCTCGAACCGCAATGGGTTGAGAAGATTATGGAACTTATGGATGCTGTTGACACTTGGATTCCGCTGCCTCCTCGTGATGTTGATAAAGACTTCTTGATGCCTGTTGAGGATGTATTCTCAATCACCGGTCGTGGTACCGTGGCCACCGGTCGTATCGAGACTGGTGTCATCCACACCTCCGATCCTGTTGACATCATCGGTATGGGTGCTGAAAAGCTCAAATCCGTTGTCACGGGCGTCGAAATGTTCCGTAAGATCCTCGACGAAGGTGAAGCTGGCGACAACGTCGGTCTGCTCCTCCGTGGTATCGACAAGGACGAAATCCGTCGTGGTATGGTTATCGCGAAACCCGGTTCCATCCACCCGCACAAACACTTCAAGGCTTCTGTGTATGTCCTGAAGAAAGAAGAAGGCGGCCGTCACACCCCGTTTGGCAACAACTACCGCCCGCAATTCTACTTCCGCACCACGGACGTGACGGGTGCTATCACCCTGCCCGCTGGCGTTGAGATGTGTATGCCTGGTGATAACGTCGAGATCGATGTCCAACTCCTTTCCGAAATCGCCCTCAACCAAAACCTCCGTTTCGCTATCCGTGAAGGCGGTCGTACCGTGGGCGCCGGTCAGGTGACTGAAATCCTTGACTAAGACCTAAGTCAACATTACAAATCTTGAAAAGGGCATTGTATCAATGCCCTTTTTCAAAGGGGAATAGTTTAATGGTAGAATGACGGTCTCCAAAACCGCAGATGGGAGTTCGATTCTCTCTTCCCCTGCCACCACGCGAATCTCCGGATTCGCGTTTTTTTGTCTAAATACTATTGACTATGCGAATCAGCGACATCCTGAAAAAGAAGAAATCTTTCTCATTCGAAGTCTTCCCCCCGAATCCCGAGAATAGTAACATCCAAGACATCTACGCCACCATCGACGCCCTGCAGCAGTTCAGGCCCGATTTCATCAGCGTCACCTTCAAGTCGTCGGGTGACTACAGCGAAAACACGCTCAGTCTCGCCAGCTATATCCAGCGGCACACCGTGGCCGAGCCGTTAGTACACCTCACCTGCGGTGCCTTAGACGAGCAGGATGTGGACAACCTCGCCCTGCGGATGCGGGAGGAGGGGTTAGAGAACGTGCTGGCCCTGCGCGGCGACAAGCCCGCCCAGTTCGAGGGCGAGTACCTGAAGCACTTCAAGCATGCCACCGAGCTGATGGACTATCTGCGGCAGCGGCATGACTTCTGTCTGGGAGGCGCCTGCTACCCCGAAGGGCACATCGAGTCGGAGAGCCTGTACGACGACCTCGTCAACCTGAAGCGCAAGCAGGATATGGGGGCGCAGTTCCTCATCACGCAGCTCTTCTACGACAACAACTACTACTACCGTCTGATGCGAGTGGCGCGCAAGATGGGGATCACAATCCCGATCATCCCGGGCGTAATGCCCCTGACGAGCGCCACGATGTTCAACAAGATCAACAACATGGCGGGGGCCACCATCCCCTTCGACCTGAGGGTGCTCTTCGACCGTTTCCGCAACGACAAGGCGGCGATGTACGAGATCGGCGTCTCCTACGCCGTCACCCAGATCCTGGAGCTTTTGGCCAACGACGCCGACGGCATCCACATCTACACGATGAACCACGCCAACGTGGCCGGTGAGATCTACCGCCGCATCAGGAACGTCATCGAGAAAGAGCTGAGATAATCTTGACACACTCTGTACGCCGCCGGTATGCGACAGACGCGCAGAGATCTCCTGCACATTTTCAATGCGGCATGTGCAATCACGCAAACCGGCAGACCTGCGGGCAACAAGACAGAAGAACAGAAGATAATCAGATGATTGTAAAGAGACAGTCATTTGAAATTATCTTATTCTTATAATTCATATTTTTCCTATTTTTGCCTGCTAAATTTCATTTCTAAAATCCTTTCCAATGAAAAAAACATTATTATTTGTTTCAGTGATAGTTGCTATTATATGTAATTCATGTTCTTTTTCCTTTTCTCCCAATCAAAAAGACTTGCAAGAACAGATAACTCAATTGCAACAGGAAGTTGCCACTTTACAAAAAATAAATGGCCTGGCCCCTTCGTATGAGATAAAAGACAATCACATTGTCGCTCCAAAGCCATCGGATTCCAATAAAACGGACAGCAATGACCAACAGACTGTAAAAACAGCCAAAGAACAAACAGCGTTGGAGGCCATCAAGTACTGCCTCGAAATGTACGTGCCTGATCTTAAATACACCAACATTCGATCCGTTCCGCAATCTGATGGATCCATAGATGTGATCATTGATTATGACTTGTATGGATCTACAGGACACACATACTACAATGTTACGGTGTATTCAAATAAAGAATTTAAAGTGAATAGATGTCGCGGACTTGAAGGAAATTTCCCATACGATTCAAAGATGATGCTGCCTTAGTATCAAGATGGAAACTCATAGCGATTTCGCTTATAAAAGTACATCGCATGTGAAACGTGTGCCGATGATTGACGACTATGCTTGAAAATGTTTTAATCATACTTTTTATTGCTCTTTTCCTACTTATACTCATATTTAGGAAACGCATGATTGCATTTTTCCAAGGAAAAAAAGGTGAACTGAATGTAAGACTTAGATTGCGGATGCTTTCCTCGGAAAAATATAAGATCATCAATAATCTGCTCATCAGCAGTTATGGACACACCACCCAAATCGATCATGTGGTGGTGTCTGAATATGGCATCTTTGTCATTGAGACCAAGAATTATCAGGGTTGGATCTATGGCAGGGCCGACAGCGAATACTGGACTCAGAACATCTATGGGAACAAATACCAATTATATAATCCCATCCTCCAAAATCAGGGTCATGTCAAAGCTCTCCTCCGCATATTAAAGGATCTGCCCCCGTATATGTTCGTATCCATTGTCGCCTTTTCCAGAAAAGCCACCCTGAAGAATAAGTATTTGGAAAATGTAGTCTATTGGGGCCAAATCAACAGGCTGATACGCTCATATTCGCGGATAATGATATCTGCCGAGCAGGCCCAATACGCATACAACACCTTGCTGGGTGCCAACATCGACGCTAAAGGCGCCAGAAAACAGCATGTACAAAATGTCAGAGGTCAGATCCAAAAGAATCAACTGTCCGTCGCCAACGGCTACTGTCCACGCTGTGGAGGAAGATTGGTGCATCGGAATGGGAAATACGGAGATTTCTACGGTTGCAGCAATTACCCCCGTTGCAGGTACACGAGACAATTCTGATGGCTTGGCTAACGCCTCCCTTTCGCGGCGAGCAAGTTTTATGCATCTTGGATGCCTACTCCCGCGCCGCGAGAGGGTGTCGGTGACGCCGTTCCGCCCCATACTGCGCTCCTTCGTCGCTTGTATGGGGTTAATGAGATTTTGTCCCTCCGGGACAATAGGGATAAAAGTTAATAGTTAAGAGATAATAGTTTATAGTTTTCCTTGAGCAGCCCCGGCAGGGGCAAGAGCTCGGTAGCCAGGGGCTAAAGCGCGAGGAACGAGCGCTGCAACCCCTGGAGAGGGGACGGTGCGCGGAAAAATCGCGGCGCGGGAGAATGTCGAGACGAGGATGTGCGTTGCTCGCCGCGAAACGGATGTAAATTTCCACGAGCATGCGTGAGGGATTGCAGTGGAAATGATTTTGGCGAAAATGCGTTCCATGGCGAGACGGAGGTTCCGCTTGACGCTTCGCGTCTCGCGGAATGGTGGTGGGCTCTAAGCCAAAATCATTGGAACGGAAAGCCCGACGGCGCGGCGGCGGAAATGCCTGATTATATGCGCGATTGTAGAGACGCAATGCATTGCGTCTCTACGGAGCGGACGTGATTTGAGCCGCCGCGCCGGCACGCCCAAATAAAAAAAAGATGCAAAAGCCCTGATTTGTGCCATCAAGTATATAATTCCCTCTTTTTTGCAACCAAAGCTTTTCACAGATACAGGCACAGCCCGACCACGCCGCTGAGGAGGATGAGCAGTATGGGGCTGATCTTGAACTTGTAGGAGGCAATGAACACGGCGACGAAGAGGACGCAGCTGGCGACAAACTGCAGCAAGCTTGTGTTCGGGGTGCCGAAGTTTTCCGGGGTGAGCAGCAACAGCGCGGCGGCGGCGATGAGCCCCACGATGGCGAGCCGCAGGACGGACAGGGTGGCGGCAACCAAGGGATGGTCCTTGTGCTTGAGCAGCAGCCGGCTGACAATGAGGGTCAGGATGAAGGGCAGCAGAACCACGGCAAAGGAGGCGAGGAAGGCCCCGACGACACCGAGTGAGGAGCTGTAGCCCGCATTGACCACAGCAGTGTAGCCCGCGTAGGTGGCTGTGTTTATGCCGACGGGACCGGGCGTGATCTGCGACGTGGCCACGATGTCCGTGAACTCTTGCGCCGTCATCCAGCCGTTTTTCTCCACTACCTCATTCTGGATGAGCGCAATCATCGCATATCCACCGCCAAAGGTGAAAATGCCGATTTTCAGGAAAGTATAGAAAAGTCTCCACAAAATCATGGCTGGGCCTCCTTTCTCTGCCGGAAGCGTCCGTACAGAAATCCACCCGCGATGGCGGCGAGCACAATCCATGTCGGAGACACACCGAGCAGGCTGATGAGCAGGGCGGCCGCTATAGGAATCCAGCAGTTATGCCAGCTGATTTTGGCGGTTTTGGCCATGTTGAACACGGGAGCGGCGATGAGGGCCACCACGGCGGGGCGCATCCCTTTGAAGATGGCCTCCACCACGGCATTGCCGCGCATCTGGCGGAAGAAGATGGCAAGTGCCAGGATGATGAGTATCGGCACCAGGATGTTGCCGGTCACGGCGGCCACGGAGCCGATGATGCCGCGCCGCCGATAGCCGACTTGTGTGGCCATATTCACAGCGAAAATGCCTGGCAGAGCCTGTGCCACCGCCATCACGTCAAGGAACGACTCGCGGTCGAGCCACCCCCGGCGGCCCACAATCTCCTTCTCCATCAGGGGAATCATGGCGTATCCACCGCCAATGGTGAAGGCCCCGATCTTGAAGAATGAAACAAACAACTCCAGTAGCGTTTTCACGTCATTTTTTTTAGCCTGCAAAAATAGAAAAAATTGTATATTGCACCGCTTTTCAAAAATGTGGCGTAGTCTCATTTTTGAAATTATAACAAATTGATATTGTATGAGATATAATAAACTTGGCTTTATAGTTGCAACTCTTGTTTTTGCGTTTGCTTTGCTGTTTTCACCCCACTCGGCATTCGCTGCCGAAGAGGAGGGTGAGTTCGACGCCGGCCCCTTCATCATTGACCATGTCACCGACAGTTACGGCTGGCATATCTGCGGCGAGGGTGACAAAAGCGTGACCATACCGCTGCCCATCATCCTTTTCGACAACGGCCTGCAGGTGTTCAGCTCCGCCAAGTTCCACCACGGCGAGGCCGCCTACAAAGGCTACGCCTTGGGCTGGGGCGACCAGAAGGGAAGCATCGTCAAATTACAGGACGACTACACGGGACATCTCGAAGAGGGGGAGGAATATGCTGTGGACCACGTCTGCAAGTTCAACATCTCCATCACCAAGAATGTTTGCGCCCTCTTCATCTCGCTCATCCTGATTGCCTGGATATTCCTGTCGGTGGCCAAGCAGTACAAGCGCCACCCCAACGAGGCCCCGCGCGGATTGCAAGGCCTTGTCGAGCCTGTCGTGATTTTCCTGCAAGATGAGGTCATCAACCCCTCATTGGGTTCACATGCCCCCAAATACACGCCCTACCTGCTCACACTCTTTTTCTTCATCCTGCTCAACAACCTGATGGGCATCATCCCCATCTTCCCGGGTGGTGCCAACCTTACGGGCAACATCGCCGTGACCGGTGTTCTGGCCCTCATCACCTTCTTTGTCACCCAGTTTTCCGGCGACAAGGAGTACTGGAAGGACATCGTCAACACGCCTGGCGTGCCCTGGTGGCTCAAGTTCCCCCTGCCCATCATGCCCCTCGTGGAGACCATCGGCATCTTCACCAAGCCCTTCGTACTCATGGTGCGACTGTTTGCCAACATCACCGCCGGTCATATTATCATCCTCGGCTTCATCTCCTTGATTTTCATCTTCGGGCAGATGGCGCCGGCGCTCGGCTATTCAGTCTCTGTCGTCTCCATACTCTTCTACATCTTCATGGGCTGCCTTGAACTGTTGGTGGCTTTCATCCAGGCCTTCGTCTTCACGCTGCTCAGCGCCATCTACATCGGCATGGCTTGCGGACATGAGGAGGCTCCCGAAATTGCAAAATAACCCCTTTTTAATAACTTAAAATTCATTTATCATGTCACTTTTAAACATTTTGATGCAAGCAAACAGCATCGCCATCGGTTGGCTCGGCGCAGCCATCGGTGCAGGACTTTCCGCCATCGGCGCAGGTATCGGCATCGGTAACATTGGCCGTGACGCCATGTCCGCCATCGCCCGTCAGCCCGAGGCTGCAGGTGATGTCCGTACCAACATGATCCTGGCCGCCGCCTTGATTGAAGGTGTCGCCCTGTTCGCCATCGTGGTATGCCTTTTGATCGCCATTAAAAAAGCTTAATGACAACCGGCAAAGACATCTCCGCGGTTGGCGGGGATGTCTTTCCATTTTTGAATTTGAATTAGAAAATTATCATATATGGAACTCATAAAACCCTCTTTCGGACTTATCTTCTGGATGCTCATCGGCTTTGGCATCCTTCTGTTCATCTTAGCGAAGTTCGCATGGCCTGTCATCACCAATGGCATCGCCAGCCGCAACAAGAAAATCCAGGACCAGTTGGACGAAGCCGCCAAGGTGCATGCTGAGATGGAGAACCTTCACCTCCGCCATGAAGAGATGCTCGCACAGGCCAAGGCCGACCGCGACGAGATCCTCGCCGAAGCCCGCAAAATCAGCATTGAGATACAGGACAACGCCAAGGCCAAGGCCGACAGCGAGGCCCAGGCCATCATCGAAGAGGCCAAGAAGGCCATCCACTATGAGAAGATGAAGGCCATGACCGACGTCAAGAACGAAATCGCCAACCTCTCCATTGACATTGCCGAAAAGGTCATGACACAGGAACTTTCCGACAAGGCCAAGCAGGAACAGCTCATCGCCAAGTGGGTTGACGAAAATCATTTGAACTAAAATTGGTACAATTAACCTATTACTAATTAAAATAACCTAGAGATGAAAAAAGTATTTTTCTCCTTAATGATTGTTTTCGCGATGGCTACTGCCGCTGTGGCCCAGCCTCGTGCTATTGGCGCCCGTTTGGGTGGAAACCTTGAATTCTCCTATCAGCACTCTCTCGCACAGGGCAACATGATGGTTGACCTTACCGCCGGTGTCACCAATGTCTGGAACAACTGGGCTCACGCAGGTGTGACCGCCATGTTTGACTGGGTTTGGGCTATCGGTGCCAGCAACTGGAACTGGTATGTGGGACCCGGTGTCGGTGTGGGCTTCAATTATGGTCGTTACTGGAAAGATTATGATTATCTCCCTGTAACCGTGGCCGTCGGAGCCCAGATTGGTGTTGAATACCAATTCGGCATCCCCTTGAACATCAGCTTGGACTGGCGTCCTATGTTTAACGTGCTGGGCTTTTTCAGAGGTCATGAGTATCCGTTTTATAACAACTTCTACAGCGTTGCCCTTGGCCTTCGCTACAGATTCTAAGAGATTGTCACTCTATAAAAAACGTCACGGCAGATCGTCGTGACGTTTTTTTTGTGCATACTGTTGGGCTTTTTTTGTACTTTTGCCGACTTGAAACTGAAGGATGGACTTTTTTTTCTCCGATGTCATAGAATCCGTGGACCGCAAAATGTTGCTGTTTATCAATGGGCATAATGCCCCCTGGCTGGACAGTATCATGTGGTCCATCACGCACACATACGCTTGGACGCCTCTTTTTCTGCTGCTTATCGCTCTGATGTTTCATTGCTACGGTCGCCATGCCTGGCGTGCCGTGCTGATCGTGTTCCTTGCCGTGGCCTGCGCCGACATCATCTCCTCCGGCATCCTCAAGCCTCTCCTCCATCGCCTGCGCCCCACCCATGATCCCGACCTTGTCGGACAGTTGCGCATTTTCCGGAAGCCCGGCGGTGGGTACTACTATGGTGGAAATTATGGATTTCCCTCTTCCCATGCCGCCAACAGTACTACGCTCGCCCTCACCTCCTTCCTGTTGCTCAAACCCTTCCTCCGGAGAAAATGGCCCTTGGCGATCCTGTTGACGTTGTACGTGATAACTGTTTGCTATACACGTCCCTATTTCGGCGTGCATTACCCGACTGACATCCTTGTGGGTTGCCTGCTTGCCATCGCCATCAGTTTTCCCATTTCAGCCTGGATGCGACGAAGTTTTTTCCCTGAAATGTTTTGTGACTCAATTGGCGCGATGAATCGCGTCGCTATAAATGCCCAAAAATCTTATTCATAAACAATTAAACAACACATCATTATGCTTAGTAAAAAAATCGAAGAAGCAATCAACAACCAAATCAATGCCGAAATGTGGTCGGCTTACCTCTATCTCTCCATGGCTGCCTATTGCCACGAACTCGGATACTCGGGCATGGCCAACTGGTATGAAATCCAGTTCAAGGAGGAACAGGATCACGCCAAGATCTTCTACAACTACATTGTCGCCCGCGGAGGCCGCGTTGTCCTGAAGGCCATTGACGCCGTGCCCACGGAGTGGAAGAACCCCCTCGATATGGTGGAGGAGACCCTCAAACACGAGCAAAAGGTGACCGCCCTCATCAACGACCTCTTCGCCCTTGCCACCAAGGAGAAGGATTTCGCCACCCAAAGCATGCTCAAGTGGTTCATTGACGAGCAGGTTGAGGAAGAGGAGAACGCCCGCGGCATGATTGACAGCCTCAAGATGATCAAGGACAACGGCTACGGCCTCTACATGTTCGACAAGGAACTTGCCGCCCGCACCTACACACAGGCTTCCCCGCTCACCAAGGAGGAATAAAAGCGAAAAGACATGAGAAAACTTTTCATCGCACTCCTGCTGATGGTTTGTTGTGCCTCGCTTTGGGCGCAAAACAAGACCATCGACTTGAAAGCCTATTTTGAAGGCAAGTACCGGCTCGACCGCGTGTCGGGTTTGAGCTGGTGCCCGGGTACCGACTCCTATGCCTATATTGACGACGATTACAACATTCAGTTGGTCAATGCCGCCAACGGTAAGGAGACGACTTGGCTCTCAGCCGATGCACTTGCCGCACAAGATGTTAAGAACCTCCGCAGCTTTGGCTGGCTTGACGCCAACACGATCTATGTGCCTCGCACTCACACTATCCTCACATCGGTGAAGGGAAAAACCACCACGGAAACCCTTGACAAGGTTGATTGGGACAATGTCATCGACCAATCGTTGAAAAACCGCCTCTTTGTCATCAAAAACGATGAGGGGGTCTTCGTGCAGACAAAACTCAACGATTACAAACCCATCTTTCTTTGTCCCGACACGGGCCGCAACATTGTTTTCGGCGAGTCGGTGCACCGCAGCGAATGGGGTATCGAAGAGGGCCAGTACCTCTCCCCGAAGGGCAACTTCATCGCCTTCTATCGCATGGACGAAAGCATGGTGGAGGACTATCCCTTGGTGAATACCGGCACGCCCATCGCCACGGTGGAGAATATCAAGTATCCGATGGCGGGCCGCACCTCCCATGTGGTCACCCTCGGCATCTTCGACGTGGCACAGTCTGCCAAGGCTGGCAAGCCTGTTTACCACTATATCAAGACCAACAAGGAGGACGGGGAGTTCCTGACCAATGTGACGTTCTCTCCTGATGAGCAATACATCTACATAGCCCATCTCAACCGCGCCCAAAACCATGCCAAGCTCATTCGCTATGATCTGCAAAGTGGTGAAAAGAGCAAGGTGTTGTTCGAGGAGCGCGACGAACGCTATGTGGAGCCTGTCGATCATCTTATCTTCCTCAAGAGCGGTCGCTTCCTTTGGTTCAGCGAGCGCGACGGCTGGCGTCACCTCTACCTTTACGACGGAGAGGGCAACCTCGTCCGCAAGGTCACTGAGGGCAAATTCGACGTGGTCGATTATTTCGGTGTGGATGAGAAAGAACAGTTCGTCTTTTTCACCATGGCACCGCAAGAGAAACCTGTTAACCAGTATGTTTGCAAAGTCTCCCTGAAAGACGGGAAAATCACCCGTTTGGCGGATGCTGACGGCACACACTATCCCGTTTTTAACGAAAAATGCACCTACTTCATGGACTATTTCACCAACGTGACCACCCCGCGGATTATCTCGGTCGTGAGCAGTCAGGGCAAGACCACCAAGACCATCCTCACCTCCAAGAATCCCTACAAGGATTGTGCGATGGGTACCACCTCCATCTTCCCCATCCGCAACCGCGTGGGCGATTCGCTTTGGTGCCGCCTGATCACACCGCCCAATATGGACATGAACAAGCAGTATCCCTGTCTGATTTACGTTTACGGCGGTCCACATTCGCAGTTGGTTACCAACAGCTTTGTCTCCGGCGGTGTTTTTCTTGAATACATGGCGCAGCAGGGCTATGTGGTCTTCACGCTCGACAACCGTGGCACGCAGAACCGCGGTGCCGAATTTGAGAAATGCATTCACCGTAACTTGGGTGTCAAGGAGGTTGAAGACCAGATGTGTGGTGTTGAGTACCTGAAGAAGCTGCCATACGTGGATGCCGATCGCATCGGTCTTGACGGCTGGAGCTACGGCGGTTTCATGACATTGTCGCTCATCACGGAGCATCCCGACGTGTTCCGTGCGGCCTCGTGCGGCGGTCCTGTGGTCAATTGGGAATGGTATGAGGTGATGTACGGAGAGCGTTACATGGACACGCCCCAGGAGAACCCCGAAGGCTATGCCAATGCCAATATCATCCCGAAGATCAAGAATGTGAAGTGCCCGTTGTTGGTGATGCACGGCTGTCAGGACCACACGGTGGTATGGCAGCACACCTTAGAGCTGATGCGCCAGGCCGTGACCGACGGTGTCGAGATCGAGTACTTCCCCTACACGGCATACGACCACAACGTGATCGGGCCGGAGCGCGTTCACCTTTGGAACAAGCTGCTCCGCTTCCATAACCAAAACCTGAAGGGCGAGTAATGAAACGATTGTTCATTGCCAACCCTGTCGTTTTGGACAACCAATATGATGCTCTCGTGGCGCGACTCAGGCATGAGTTGCGCCACGATGACATTGTGTGGGTACAGCCAGAGATACGGCATCTCACGCTGCGTTTCATCGGGGCCACGCCCCCCGACCGTGTGGAGGGCATCCGCGAGGCATTGCGCCAGGTGTGCGCCGAAAGCCAACCCTTCGATCTGAATCTTGACAAGTTGGGTGCTTTCGGCAGCCGTTACAAGCCGGAGGTGCTATGGCTGGGCTTTGAGGAATTTCAGCCTTTCCGCCAGCTTTTCGAGCGGCTGGAGCCTCGTCTGTTAGAGCTCGGTGCGGAACCCAACTACGGCAATTTTGTGCCACACGTCACGCTTTGCCGTGTAAAAGGTGTCGTGGACAAATCCCGCTTCTGGAAGCGGGTGGATGCCCTGACCCCGGCCTTCGCCCAACGCGTGCCCGTTTCCGAGCTGACCCTCTTCCAGAGCTTTCTGCACAAGGATGGGCCGGAGTACAAGGCTCTGCTGACCTGTAAATTGGGAGAGTAAAGGGTCAGCATACCATAAAAACTGACAAAATTTTCGTACCTTTGCCGCCTCTTTTGTTGAAGAGGTTAAAAATCATTAACTACATGGAAGACAACAATTTCGCCGAAGATGCGCTGGTCGTGACCGGGGCGCGGGAGAACAACCTCAAGGATGTGTCCCTCACCATACCCCAGCAACAGCTTGTGGTCGTCACCGGACTGAGCGGCAGCGGCAAGTCTTCCTTGGCTTTCGACACCATCTACGCGGAGGGCCAGCGCCGCTACATGGACACCTTCTCCGCATACGCGCGTCACTTCATCGGCAACCTCGAGCACCCCGATGTGGACCGTATTACCGGCCTCAACCCTGTTATTTCCATTGAGCAGAAAACCGTCAATAAGAACCCCCGTTCCACGGTGGGCACCATCACAGAGGTTTATGACTTCCTGCGACTGCTCTATGCCCGTGTAGCCGACGCGTATTCCTACAACACCGGTGAGAAGATGGTCCACTACAGCGAAAAGGATCTTATCGACCTCATCCTCCAGCGCTATGACGGATGTTACATTTCCATCCTCGCGCCTGTGGTGAAACGACGCAAGGGTCACTATAAAGAGTTGTTCGAAAACATCCGCAAGCAGGGCTTCACCCGCGTGCGTGTGGACGGCGTGATGCGCAAGCTCTTGCTCAACATGCAGGTTGACCGCTACAAGATCCACGATATCGAACTGGCCATTGACACGCTCAATGTGACAGAGTACTCCAAGGTGCGCCTCGCCAACAGCGTCCGCATTGCCATGAAATACGGCAAGGGCGCCATTATGATTGTTGACAACGACAAGAACGAAGTCAAGAACTACAGCAAGTTCCTGATGTGCCCCTCCACAGGACTTTCCTATCCCGAGCCGGAGCCCAACACCTTCTCGTTCAACTCCCCGTACGGGGCGTGCGAGCATTGCAACGGACTCGGCGTGGTTTCCGAGATCGACTTGGAGAAAATCATCCCTGATCCCTCGAAATCCATCAAGAAGGGCGGCATTGTGGCCATCGGCGAATACAAGAACACGCTGTTGTTCCGCGAGTTGGATGCGTTGGCCGCCAAGTACCACTTCTCGCTCTCCGACCCTATTGAGGACTTGTCGGAGCAGAACCTCAACATGGTGCTCTACGGTTCCCCCGAGTTGCTGCATGTGCAACGCGAATACTCCGGCCTTGCCCCGCTGAAGAAGAGCTTTGAGGGTGTCATCAACTACATACAGAATTTCAACGCTGACAACATGCCGGCCTCCATGCGCAAGTGGATCAACCAGTTCATCAACACCGTGCCCTGCCCCCACTGCGGCGGCACGCGATTGAAGAAGGAGTCGCTCCACTTCCGGCTTCACGACAAGAACATTGCCGAACTCTCCCACATGGACATCTCCGAGTTGTCCGAATGGATCCACAAACTGCCCAAGCACCTTACTGCCGCCCAAAACCGCATTGCCACCGAGATCTTGCGCGAAATCTCCTTCCGCCTGCAGTTCCTCTGCAACGTCGGCATCCAGTATCTTTCGCTCGACCGCTCTGCCGCATCGCTCTCTGGCGGCGAGGCCCAGCGCATCCGATTAGCCACCCAGATCAGCTCCCAGCTCGTCAACGTGATGTACATTCTCGACGAGCCGAGCATCGGCCTGCACCAGCGTGACAACCAGATGCTCATCCGCTCGCTCAAGGACTTGCGAGACCTCGGCAACAGCGTCATTGTCGTCGAACACGACCGCGACATGATGCAAGCCGCCGACTTCATCGTCGATATCGGTCCCGAAGCGGGCGAGAATGGCGGAAAAATCATGGCTGCCGGCACATACGACGAGATCCTCAAGGCCAACTCCCTCACTGCCGACTACCTCACGGGCCGCAAGAAGATTGCCGTGCCCAAAAGGCGCCGGACCGGCACGGGCGAAGCGCTCACGCTCATCGGCGCCACCGGCAACAACCTCAAGGATGTGACCGTCGATTTCCCGCTCGGCACCATGATTTGCATCACAGGTGTCTCCGGCAGCGGCAAATCGACCCTTATCAACGACACACTGTTTCCTATACTTAACCAGTATATCTATCGTTCCGAAAAGAAGCCCAAGCCGTACAGCGAAATCGTTGGACTTGAATATATTGACAAAGTCATCGAAATCGACCAACAGCCCATTGGACGCACACCGCGCTCCAATCCTGTGACGTACGTGGGTGTGTTTGACGACATCCGGAAGCTATTCTCCGAGTTGCCGGAGTCCAAGATCCGCGGATACAAACCCGGACGCTTCTCATTCAATGTCTCCGGCGGTCGTTGCGAGGAGTGCAAGGGCGCAGGCGTGCAAACTATCGAGATGAACTTCCTCCCTGACGTCTATGTAACCTGTGAAAAGTGCGGTGGCAAACGCTACAACGACCAAACCCTTGAAGTCCGATACAAGGGCAAGTCCATCAACGATGTGTTGGAGATGGACGTTGACCATGCCATTGAGTTCTTCGAGAATGTGCCCAACATTGTGGGACCGCTGCGCACCATTGCAGAGGTGGGTCTCGGCTATCTGCGGCTCGGGCAGTCCTCCACCACACTTTCGGGCGGTGAGGCACAACGCGTCAAACTCGCCACCGAACTCTCCCGCAAGGAGACCGGCAAGACGGTCTATATCCTTGACGAGCCGACCACAGGCCTGCATTTCCACGACATCGCCATCCTCCTTGATGTGCTCAACCGCCTCGTGGACCGCGGCAACACCGTGATTGTCATCGAACACAACATGGATGTCATCAAGATGGCCGACTGGGTCATTGACATGGGTCCGGAAGGCGGTCGCGCCGGCGGCGAGATCATCGCCACGGGCACTCCAGAACAAATCGTCAAGCAAAAGGTCGGCTACACGGCCAAGTTCCTATCCAAAGAACTGAAATCATGATAAAGCACATGGACCATTTCCTCGACATGGATGACGAGTTCCTGCAACTGGAACACGCCCGCCATGTCTTGCTGGGTGTGCCCTACGACGGCACCAGCACCTTTGTCAAGGGGGCCGACAAGGGGCCTCAAGCCATCCTTGACGCCTCCGACAGCCTCGAACTCTACGATGTGCAATATGGCACCGAGGCCTACCGCGACGGCATCTATACCGACCACCACGACTACGACTTCTCCACACCGGAGGCGATGGTGCAGTCTGTCTATGAGCGGGTGCGCCATTTTTTGGAAATGGGCAAGCAGGTTGCCCTGTTGGGCGGCGAACACTCCGTCTCCATAGGGGCCATTCGCGCCATGAGCGAGCGTTTTCCCAACCTGACAGTGCTGCAGTTCGATGCGCACGCGGACCTGCGTGACGAGTATCACGGCTCGCCCTGCAACCATGCCTGTGTGATGCGTCGCGCACAGGAGTATGCGCGTGTGGTGCAGGTCGGCATCCGTAACGTCTGCGAAGAGGAACAGTGCCACGTTGTGCCCGAGAATATCTTCTACGCCCACGACATTGTGGGACGCTCGGGCTGGGAGGAGCTGGTGCTCGACCGCCTCACCGACAATGTCTATGTCTCCTTTGATCTTGACGGCTTCGACCCCTCGATTCTGCCCGCCACAGGCACGCCGCTGCCCGGCGGACTGCAGTGGTATCCCACACTAACCCTCCTCGAGCGGGTGTTTCGTGCCAAGCGCGTGGTTGGCTTCGACGTGGTCGAACTCTGCCCCATCGCAGGCAATATTGCCAGCGACGTGTTGGCCGCCTCGTTGGTGTACAAGATGATAGGGATGAACGTAAAACCGGATTGATATTAAGTGTTTGGGGTGGCGGCTGCAAGTCCGGAATTCTTGCTGTACCTCTTGCCCCTGTTTTTTTATTATTTTTGCATCTCCAAAAACAACAGCGATATATGAAGAAGATTCTTGTCACCGGCGGCGCCGGATTCTTGGGTTCCCATCTCTGCGAACGGCTACTCAAAGACGGACACGAGGTGATTTGCCTCGACAACTATTTCACGGGCAACAAAGACAATATCCTTCACTTGATGAGCAACCCTTACTTCGAGGTCATCCGGCACGACGTGACTTTCCCTTTCTTCGTGGAGGTGGATGAGATCTACAACCTTGCCTGCCCGGCCTCGCCCATCCATTACCAATATAATCCCATCAAGACAGTGAAGACCTCCGTGATGGGGGCCATAAACATGCTTGGGCTGGCCAAGCGTTTAAAAATCAAGATTTTGCAGGCCTCCACCAGCGAGGTCTATGGAGATCCTTTTGTGCATCCGCAGCCCGAGGAGTATTGGGGCAATGTGAATCCTATCGGTGTGCGCTCGTGCTATGACGAGGGCAAACGCTGTGCGGAGACGCTCTTCTTCGACTATCATCGGCAGAATGACGTGCGTATCAAGGTGGTGCGCATCTTCAACACCTACGGTCCCCGCATGTATGTGAATGACGGGCGTGTGGTCTCCAACTTCATCGTGCAGGCCCTGCGTGGCGAGGATATCACCATCTACGGAACGGGCGAGCAGACCCGCAGCTTCTGTTACTGCGACGACCTTGTCAACGGCCTTGTCGCCATGATGGACACCAGTGACGACATCATCGGACCTGTCAACATAGGAAATCCCAGGGAGTTTACCATCAAACAGTTGGCAGAGCTGGTTATTGAGTTGTGCGGCAGCAAGTCTAAGATTGTCTATAAGCCCGCCGCATCCGACGACCCGCAGCAACGCCAGCCTGTCATCGACAAGGCCAAGGCTATCCTGAATTGGGAACCTACCGTGGAGTTGCGGGAAGGGTTGGAAAGGACGATTGAATATTTCCGGGGAATACTGTAAGAAGTGTGTCCGGGCACGTCCCCACGGGCCCCATTACTGCATCGCAAATTTCACCAGCCACCCTGCCGGACATACGTTTTTCGCTTGATTTGTTTTTTGGCGGACAACAATGTTTTTTTCTTTATTTTTGCACCCTTAATTTGATAACCGTTGAAAAACATCAAAATATTCATATTGTCAGGTTGGATGCTTGTCGCACTCTCCACCTTGTGGGCGAGTCCGGTTGACACTGCTACAGCCAAACAGGTTGCAACCCGTTTTTACCAATGGAAAACGCAGTCGGACATGGCGGGGCTCCATCCTGAAAAGGTATATACTTACAGCACGTCAGTTACGGGTTCTTCCAGAACGCTGCCGGTTTTCTTTGTCTATAACATGGATGGCGGTTATGTGATAATTTCTGCCGACAACCGTATTACGCCCGTCATTGCCTATTCTACCGAAGGACCTTTCGATCCGGAGCGGATGCTTCCGGCCATGGCAGAACTTTTGGATGATTATGCTGCCGAGATTGCAGACTATCTGCAAAGCACGTCCGACATTTCCAGTGAAGCGCACTCCCTATGGCGGCAGATTATAGAACAGCACCACCCTACGGTTCGCAATGACGTTGTGGTGCCCCCGTTACTGTCAACTCGCTGGGATCAGAATGGTTATTACAACGACCTTTGTCCATCGGATTCGGACGGTCCCAATGGTCATGCATACGCAGGTTGCGTGGCAACTGCCTTGGCGCAGGTGATCCGTTACTGGGAGTATCCGTCACAAGGCACAGGAAGCCACAGCTATATCAGCGACTACGGCACCGAGTCGGCCAATTTTGGCGCCACCACCTACAACTACGCACAGATGCCCGACATGCTGACTTCGTCCACGCCCGCCGCCCAGAGACAGGCGGTGTCCCAGCTGATCTACCACTGCGGCGTCTCGGTGGAGATGGACTACGGTCCGGACGGCAGCAGCGCTTCTACCAGCCAGACCCCTACCGCTTTGACTACCTATTTCGGATACACTTCCAACCCTTCTTACAAGTCCAAAAGCAATTATTCCACAGCCAACTGGAAGAACTTGATCAAAGGGCAGCTGAACAATCTGCGTCCGGTTTTGTATCGGGGCCGAGGCGATGCGGGTGCCCATGCCTTCGTTTGCGACGGCTACGACAGCGATGACTATTTTCACTTCAACTGGGGCTGGAGCGGCTCCAACAACGGCTTTTTCCTGTTGTCGAACATGACCCCGGGCTCGCATGAATACAACTCCAATCATGGGGCGGTCATCAACATCTATACTGAACGGCCGTTGATGAAGGTGACAGCCCGACAGCTCACCCTCTACAGTCTGAACGGAAGCGCGGACACGGCCACATTCCGCGTCCTTAGCAAAAACGGGGGACAGCAAGTGCTGGCTGTGGCATCCGGGAACTTCTCCATCAGTGACGGGACAAGCCCCTTTGCGGACACGCTGCTCATAGCTTCCGGCAACCAAGTGCTGTATGTGCGTTATCAGTCGGCGGATACAATGCTTGCAAGCCATCACGGAACGGTGACGCTCACCTATGACACTCTGACGACCATCATCTCCTTGACAGGGGAGGCGATACCTCTTGAATACGGAGCCCCGCAGAACCCCGGCGCGACCTATCTGGAGCCTGTCGTACACCTAACCTGGAGTCCGCCTACCCAAAACCTGCAGACCTTTGCACACGGCGAGACCAGTCATGCCACCAATTACGGGTATAGCAACAACTATGCCCGCACCATCCTGTACCGGATGTCTGACACCGACCAGGTGGCTTTCTATCCGGCCTGCCTGACACACATCAGCTTCTATCTCCGGTCTGCCGTGACTGCCTGCAAACTGGTGGTCTATCAGGGCGGAAGTTATGACGGCTACTCCATACAACCCGGCACTTTGGTGTTGGAACAGCCGCTGAATCTGAACCAGCTGAATGCAGGAGCGTGGAATTCGGTGCCGTTACAGACACCCGTGCCCATAGTGCTTGGCGAGGAACTGTGGTACGGAATTTACCTCGAAGCCCCGGGAGGATCCTATGCCATCCCCGTGGGCAACACGGCCAGTTATATGCCGGAGAAGGGAGACGTGGCGTGCCGGCATTATGCTTCCGGCAGCACCTCCTGGAGCTTTTACAATGTGGGCAGGAATTTCTCCTTGCAGGCTCAATTCCAGTCGATTCCACCGACGTTAGACCATTACCGCATCAGCAGGGACAGCATCCTGTTAGACACCACTTCCAACAACTTCTATGACGATGTTGTGACACACTCGGGATCCTATACCTACCGCATTGCCGCTGTCTATGCCGATGGCGCTGCCGCCGAAGTGAACACCGATGTTTTGGTGCAGATGGTGGCTCATGTGGACACCGTCACCGCCCAAATCTGCAGCGGGGACACGTTCCTCTTTCACGGACAGCATGTCTCGGGACCGGGCAGCTATTTTTATTATGCCAACGACACACTCACCGTCCTGCAGCTTTTGGTCAATCCAACCTTCGAGTCTGAATTCACTGTTGAGACCTGCGATACATACACTTGGAATGGCCTCACATATAGCGCTTCCGGCGACTATCCTTTGACCTTTGCAAGCAGTGTGGGCTGCGACAGTGTGGTGACGCTGCATCTGACCGTACATCCACACCCGGAGCTCCTGTTGACGGCTTCAAGCACCAACTTGCATTATCCCGACAGTGCAACACTGACAGCTTCCGGAGCGGACCATTTTCTGTGGAGTACGGGGGAGACGACAGCACAGATTGTGGTTTGTCCAACAGTGCCAACCACATACAACGTTACGGCCACAATGGACAATTCCCCCTGCCAAAGTTCTGACTCAATATGGATTTACACCCAAGGTTATGGCATTGCGACTTACGATCTTGCCAATGTCTCGTGTTATCCCAACCCCGTCTCGGATGTTTTTTACGTGTCTGGCATCTCATGCGACCAACTGCATCTCTATAACATGGAAGGTCGTTTGTGCCGCACTTGGAAGGGCAAAGGAGACGAGTGGCAACTTTCAGCGCGACAAATAGCGGAAGGCACCTATCTGCTGGTGGGTGAGAACGACGGTGTGCCGGTGTTTACCCGCCGCGTGGTGGTGAAGCGGTAATAACAGATCTGAATATTTTTTTCAAAGCAACCCTCTTTGTTCAAATAAAAATGTTATTTTTGCCACCGAATCGGTGGTAATGTTACCACCGATTTTAGTGGTATATTATTGTGAAAAACAAAAGATTGCAAACAGCATTAGAGAATTGGCGAACAATTCAGCCATTGTCAGAAAATGACCAAAAAAGGTTGAGCCGTCGGTTCACAGTTGATTTCAACTATAATTCCAACCATATTGAAGGCAACACTTTAACATACGGCCAGACAGAATTGCTGCTCTTGTTTGGCAAAGTGGCAGGTGCGGCTGACTTTCACGACTATGAGGAAATGAAGGCAAGTAATGTTGGACTGAAGATGATGATTGCTGAGGCTACGGGAAACAAACATCCTTTGACACAGAGTTTTATAAGAACACTTCATCAAACATTACTTCGTGAGGATTATACGGTTTACCGCAATTTGCCTGGCGGAGTGCAGACCAGCTATATCATTCATGCAGGGCAATACAAGACTCGTCCCAACAGTGTAATCACTCGCTATGGCGACCGTTTTGAATATGCTTCTCCCGAAGAGACGCCCTCTTTAATGACCGACCTTGTGGATTGGTACAATCAAGCCGAGTCTGAGGGAAAACTCTCGCCTGTGGAGTTGGCCACCCTGTTCCATTACCGATACATCCGCATTCACCCCTTTGAGGACGGCAATGGCCGTATTGCACGATTGATGTTTAACTTTATTCTTTCCCGTCATGACTATCCTATGATTGTCGTGCGAAGCAGATTGAAGAAAGATTATTTGGAAGCCTTACATCAAGCTGACCTGATTGTAGGTGCAGTTCCGTATGACGGGGCACATGCATCCCTGAAAGACATACGGCCCTTCCATAAGCACATGGAGAATTTAACTGCCCAAGAGCTGGAAAATGATGTGCTGTTTATCACGGAGAAGGATGAAAATATCTGGTGGTATGATGGGGAGCGCGTAGTGTTCAGGACGTCGAGCTATGCTAAAATTCTCCGCGAACTGCAAGTTGAACCTAAAGCAACATTTGCCTACCTACAAGAAGAAGTGGGTATAAATCGCTCTGCAATTCAAAAGATGCTGCAAAAAATGCAAGAAAGAAACTATATCGAGAAAGATGCCGACGGCTCCTGGCGGGTGTTTATCACACCGTCGGTCTGAACAGTGTAATACATAGTTTTCTACTGATTATCAAAATTATAAAAACAATGAATATGAAAAAAATCCACACCATCCTGCTGCCGTGCCTTGCTTTCGTGTGCGCGGTGCTGCTGCTGACCTCTTGCAGCAACAAAAAGTCTGAAACCAAATTCGTGGAAAACCCCGACATGGAGTACCGCACTCTCGGCAGCACCGGCCTGCGCGTGGGCGTGATCGGCCTCGGCTGCGGCGGTTTCGATGAGATTGACTCTGCCGCTTCCCGCGAGCTGGTCACCGCCGCCCTCGACCGCGGCATGAACTACATGGACATTTATGACGCCAACCCCAAGGTGCGCAGCAACATCGGCTACGGCCTCGGCGACCGCCGCAACGAGATGATCATCCAGGGTCACATCGGCTGCTGGTGGAACGGCGACAGCTATGAGCGCACCCGCGAGGTGGACAAGTGCAAAAAGGGCTTCGAAGACCTGCTGGCCCGCCTGAATACCGACTATATCGACATCGGCATGATGCACATTTTCGACAAGATGGAGGAGTGGGAGGCTGTGCAAGGCAGTGATTATCTGCAATATGTCAAGGACTTAAAGGCGCAGGGCAAGATCAAGCATATCGGCGTGAGCAGCCACAACGCCGAAGTGGCCCTTGCCATTGCCAAGAGCGGATTAGTGGAGGTCATCATGTTCAGTCTCAACCCTGCCTTCGACCGTGTGCAGTCTGGAAACAGTCCGTGGGATCCCAAGACCTTTGAGAATATGCTGCCCGGCATCGACCCGGTGCGCGTGGAGCTGTACGACTATTGCGCCCAGCACAACATTGCCATCACGGTGATGAAGGCCTACGGCGGTGGCGACCGCCTGTTGGATGCGGAGAAGTCACCCTTGAAGAAAGCGCTCACCCGCGACCAGTGCGTGGCCTATGTGTTGTCGAAACCGTGTGTCGCAGTCAGCCTCTGCAGTGCCAAGAATGCGAACGAGTTGGATGACTATCTGCATTACCTAAAGGCTACCGAGACGGAGAAAGACTATAATGCCGCATTGAATGCCACCACCGCGCAGGCCTGTGAGAATGCGGGCAAGGGCGAGTGTACCTACTGCAAGCACTGTGCCCCCTGCCCTGTGGGCATCGACATCGCAAAGGTTAACAAACTGCTCGCCGATGCGCAGCAGGCTGGCAAGGTGACGGATGAGCTGGCTGCCGAGTACAAGAAACTGGAGCATCACGCGGGCGAATGCGTCGGGTGCGGCGCCTGCGAGAACCGCTGCCCGTTCGACGTGCCCGTACGCGAGAAGATGGAGCTGGCGGAGAAGGTGTTCGGGTACTAAATCAGCTCAGACAAGACACTGGTAAAGGTTGACCAGGCGTACTTCTTCTTCTCCTCTATAATATTGTGTTCAAATTCCTCCTGTTTCTGTTCACGGAAGAAACGAGACAGGGCGTCGGCTATCTGTTTGCTGTCGGGCTCCACCACATAGCCGATTTTGCCATCGGGGACAATCTCCGGCAAACCGCCCACACGGGTCACCAGCATCGGCTTTTCAAAATGGAAGGCGATTTGTGTGACGCCGCTCTGGGTAGCTGTTTTGTAGGGTTGTGCCACAATGTCGGCGGCACTGAAGAAGCGGTTGACTTCGTGGTCGGGAATGTAATCGTTGAACAAGACTACCTTGTCGTTGATCTGTAAGTCTTGGATTTTCTGCAGATAAGGTGACGAATCCCCATAGAATTCTCCTGCTACCAGCAACTTGATATCGGATTGTTTCAGTCGTTCATCCGCAAAAGCATCGATTAGCAGATCCAATCCTTTGTAGTCTCGGATAAAACCGAAAAACAGCACATAACGGAAGTCCGGATCCAGATTCAGCAAAGAGAGAGCTTGCTCACGAGGCAACCGGTCGCCGTAATGGTCATAGATAGGGTGTGGAGAGAAGCGTTTGGGGCGGTTTCGTTTGTCAAAGTGTTCAATGTCGTGCACCACTGATTCAGAGAGGGCCATGAACCCGTCCATGGATTTCACGAAATAGGGCGGCAGGAACTTGTCGAGGATATTCGGTTCGTGGGGGATCATATTGTGGACCAGCGCGATAACCTTGGTGTGTCCGTTACGGCGTATCTTCCGGGCGATGGTTCCCATACAGGGGGCCATAAACGACATCCAGTAGGCGAAAACCACCACGTCGGCATTCTTTTTGGCAATCTCTTTGCCCACACTAAGCCAATTGAACGGATTGCAGGAATTAACTTTACGATATATGGTCAAATTTTCAGGTGCGGGATCCGGGCTGTATTGGGTTTTGCCGGGAAACAGGAAATTCGGATATTGCAAAGTGAAAGTATATGTTTCCACTTCGTGTCTTTGCTTTTGGAACTCGCCGGCCAGCCGTTCGTTGAAGGCTGCGAGTCCGCCGCGGTAGGGGTGTGCTGTTCCGAGAATGATGATTTTCATGACGACGAATTTTAAGTGCAAAGATAGATATTTTTTGAATTAACAAATAGTGTAAATATTCATAAACAACCATCATGTGCTTATATGAAAAACCATATAATTTCGATGGTAAAATGATTTTTATATGTTATTGCATATAATATTCAAAAAAAAGTGTATTTTTGCAGACGATATCATATAATTTTATGAAGACACGATTATCTTTATGCGTAAAGGAGTTACGCAAAAAATACGGCCTCACACAAGAGGACTTGGCCTATCGCTCTGGTGTCAGTCTGTTTTTTGTCCGCGAATTGGAACAGGGCAAAACTTCACAACGGATAGATATGGTGAATAAAGTTCTCAACCTTTTTGATTATGAATTAACACCACAAAAGAGAGAACATGCGTAGAGCCAACATCTTTTATAAAAGCCAATTGGCTGGTGTTTTAACCGAAACCGACACAGGATACCGCTTTGAGTATCTACCTGAGTATTTGTCGTCTGGCTGCCCACAACCTGTCAGCCTGACAATGCCACTATCGAACCTTGCATACGGAAGTCCCGTACTTTTTCCGGCATTCGATGGTCTGATTCCCGAAGGGTGGCTGTTGGATGTAGCGCTACGGAACGCAGACATCAGCAGATTGGACAGGATGTCGCTGTTGCTGCTTTGTTGCAAAGACTGTATCGGTGCATTAAGTGTTGTTGAAATTCCAGAAGAAGATGAGTAAGTGTCTGTATTGCAATAAAGAACTGGGGGCTGGCGAACAGGATTTCCACGATTCCTGCGCTCGGAAGTTTTTTGGTGTTTCCCCTGCCCCGACCTTTGACTACACGCGAGCGGATATGGATGCGTTGGCAGCGGAAATCATAAAGAGCCAGACAACGCTGACAGGAGTCCAGCCCAAAATCTCGCTACATCTTAACGAAAAGAAAGGAAATAGCCGCCTGACCATCGTAGGACTTTGGGGCGGGTTCATTCTTAAACCTCAAACCGATAGGTTTCCATATTTGCCCGAAGTGGAGCAGCTAACTATGTGTTTGGCCGATCGGTTTGGCATTCAAACTGTGCCACACTCCCTTATCCGCATGAAAGACGGAGAGCTTTGCTATATCACCCGTCGTATTGACCGTCTTCCGTCTGGTGAAAAAATAGCCATGGAAGATTTCTGTCAGCTTTCAGAACGACTGACAGAATACAAATACAAAAGTTCATACGAACAAGTGGCGAAAGTGATTCGAAAGTATTCCTTTTTCCCAGAAATGGATTTGACACGTTATTATGAGCTGTTGATTTTCTGCTGGTTGACAGGCAACAATGACATGCATCTCAAAAATTTTGCGTTATATAATCCAACAGACGAAGGGTTTCGACTGACGCCTGCATACGACTTGCTGAATTCAGCATTGGTGAATCCAGATGACCAAGAAGAACTTGCATTGACGCTCAATGCACGGAAAAAGAAAATCAAAACAGCAGATTTTGTCCAAGCCATGCAAAAAGCCGACATTCCCGACAAGGTCATCACCAATATTTTTAGAAGATTCCATCTGAAGGTTCCGGAATGGTTAGGAATCATACAACAATCTTTTCTTCCAAAAGACTACCAAGAGGCCTATTGGCAGATGGTGTGCGAGAGATTGGAGAGACTGGGGCAATAGTTATTCCTTGCCTCTCCACCGCTCAATTCGGTCTAAAAAGATGCTCCGGGACAAACTAAGGTTGACCTCCAAAAATGATTCCGCCTTTTTTAGCGGTTTCTTTTTTACAATATACTATTTGGTCAAACATAAACAGAATGCTGTGTGCGGAAATGTCAGCGGTACAAAACGCTTGGAGAACAATTGGTACAACAAACAGGTTCTCGACAATTCAAGAGAATCAGGATAAGTGCTCTTCTTAATGTTGAAATGTTTGTACGTTTTCACCTCATGATTGACGATTACGGGAGAAAGGATAGTTGAGTGCAATAATCAAGTGTGCCCATAATGTCGGAAATAGTCCGAAGTGCGTTTTCATGATACGATAGCGTTCTATCCACGCCTTCTTCCTTTGCTTCGATGAAACACCAGCCACCATGAACCTGGAAATGTATTGATCTATATAGCAGTTCCTTTGGGATTTCGCCAAAACTTTACATGTCCAGTCATAGTCTGCCGCAATACGATACTGCAAGTCATAGTCCGGAGCAATCTCTTTTCTTACCAAAATGGACTGATGACACACCACCAAGCCATTTAACAAACTCTTCTTGGAGAGGATTTTCGGCGCGATTTTGTGACGTTCCCCTTTAATACTTTCATCCTCATTGATGATGATCGATTGACCATAGATTACATCACACGGGGCGTTTTGGGCATACGTGTCAACGATTTGCTGCATGGTGGTGCCGTCGTAGATCTTGTCGCCAGAGTTAATGAACCAAACAAAGTCTCCTTTGGACAAATGCAGTCCCTTGTTCATGGCATCATACAATCCTTTGTCGGGCTCAGAAATCCATACGACTTTCCCGTGAGATTCATCCCCTCTTTGCATCGCAGCCTCGAAAGAATCATATTTCTGATTAGGATATTGCTGAATAATACTTGTGGTTCCGTCTTTGGAGTTGCCGTCAATAATCAGGTATTCAAAATCTTTGTTGGATTGGTTCAGCACACTTTCCATAGTGTTTTTCAGAAAGCGTTCGGCATTGTAGGTGATGGTGATCACACTTACCAAGGGCTTTTTGTCGCTATTCATGATTTTGCTGTTTGAACCATTCGTAAACTGTCTCAATTCCTTTTTTCAACGGCATTTGATGATGCCACCCAATTTGATGCAACAAGCTGACATCCAGAAGTTTTCTTGGAGTACCATCTGGTTTTGAAGTGTCATATACGATATCTCCTTCAAATCCGACGACCTCTTTCACCAATAGTGCCAATTCATGGATGCTGAGGTCCTCGCCCGTGCCGATATTGACGTGGCTCTCTGCAGAATAATGATTCATGAGGTGCAACAGAGCATCGGCAAGATCGTCCACATACAAGAATTCGCGGAGTACCTTTCCGGTTCCCCATAATGTCACATTCGGAGCTCCTTGCACCTTGGCTTCGTGGAATTTCCGAATCATAGCAGGGAGCACATGGGAGCTGGTCAAATCGAAGTTGTCATTTATACCGTATAAATTAGTCGGCATAGCGGATATGAAGTCGCAACCATATTGACGACGATAGAATTTGCACATCTGCATGCCGGAAATCTTGGCTAAAGCATACCCTTCATTGGTGGGTTCCAAGGCGCCTGTTAGAAGATATTCTTCCTTAATGGGTTGAGGAGCCATTTTGGGGTAAATGCATGAACTGCCCAAAAAAAGCAACTTTTTCACCTGATATTGATACGCGGCGTGAATCACATTTGCTGAAATCATCAGATTATCATAACTGAAATCTGCCGGATAGGTGTTGTTGGCAAGTATTCCGCCCACCTTCGCAGCGGCTAAAAACACATATTCGGGTCTTTCAGTTTCGAAAAATTGATTCACCTGCGCTTGGTTGCGCAGATCCAATTCCTTATGAGTGCGCACAATGATGTTTTGATATCCATTGTTTTGCAGGCATCTCATGATGGCTGAGCCAACGAGTCCGCGATGACCTGCCACATATATTTTAGCGTTCTTTTCCATGATTATAACATTTTCAAGTCATATTGCACCATGCGGCGAACTAACTCGGGGAATGGGGTCTTGGTAGGGTTCCACCCTAAAAGTCGCTTTGCCTTTTCGGGGTTGCCCAGCAGTTGGTCCACTTCGGTCGGGCGGAAAAATCTTGGATCCACTTCCACCAGCACATTGCCGGTTGCCATATCTATGCCTTTTTCATTTTCATTCTCTCCTTCCCAGCGAAGATTGATTCCTGCCTCTGCAAAAGCCAGTGTGCAAAATTCTCGAACGGAGTGCATTTCGCCGGTCGCAATCACAAAGTCATCAGGTTGCGGATGTTGCAAAATCAACCACATGCATTCCACGTAGTCACGGGCGTATCCCCAGTCACGCATGGCGTTGAGGTTGCCGAGATAGAGTTTTTTCTGTTTTCCTTTGACGATACGGGCTGCCGCCATGGTGATTTTGCGAGTGACAAAAGTCTCGCCTCGACGTTCGCTCTCGTGATTGAACAAAATGCCATTTGCAGCAAATATGCCGTAAGCTTCTCTATAATTCTTCGTGATCCAGAATCCATACATCTTGGCAACACCGTATGGAGAACGAGGATAGAACGGTGTGGTTTCCGATTGGGGGACTTCTTGCACTTTCCCGAACAATTCGGATGTCGAAGCCTGATAAATCTTGGTTTTGTGTTCTAAGCCCAACATTCTGACGGCCTCCAAGACACGTAAAGTGCCGATGGCATCTGTGTCTGCTGTGTATTCAGGCACATCGAAGGAGACTTTCACATGAGACTGTGCCGCCAAATTGTAAATTTCATCAGGCTGTACCGATTGTATGATACGAATTAAGGACGATGAATCGGTCATGTCGCCATAATGGAGGTTGATTTGGCGCTTTTGTCTCATGTCTTCAATCCACTCGTCCAAATACAAATGTTCGATTCTGCCAGTGTTGAAATAGGATGCACGTCGCATAATACCGTGTACATCATACCCTTTTTCCAGTAAGAATTCAGCAAGATAAGAACCGTCTTGTCCTGTGATGCCAGTAATGAGAGCTACTTTTTTCATGTAAAATTATTCTTTCAATTCAGCCGCAAAAATACAAGAAATATTCCAATGATGTTGTCTTTTGAAAAAAGTATTACTTTTGCCAAAATTTTGAGAATGACAAAGAAAGTTTTTGTTAGTGGTTGTTATGACATGCTTCATAGTGGGCATGTGGCTTTTTTCGAGGAAGCTGCTTCATACGGTGACCTTTATGTGGGAATTGGCTCCGACAAGACCATTTTTGAGCTGAAAGGGCGTAAAACGGTATGTCCCGAGGAAGAACGGCTGTATATGGTTAAAGCCCTTCGCTGTGTGAAAGATGCTTGGATTAGTCAGGGCAGTGGAATGTTGGATTTTGTGGAGGAGATGAAGGAACTTAAACCGGACATCTTTTTTGTAAACAGTGATGGAACATCTCCTTTGAAAGAAAAACTTTGTAAAGAGTTAGGGATTGAATATGTTGTCAGTCAACGTCTTCCACACGAAAATCTGCCATCAAGATCTACTACAAAGCTGCGACAACAGTGTCGGATTCCTTTCCGCCTTGACCTTGCCGGCGGCTGGCTTGACCAACCGTTTGTGAGCAAATTCTATCCAGGAGCCGTTCTCACTATCAACATAGAACCGAGTGTGCAGTTCAACAGCCGTAGCGGACTGAGTACTTCCTCGCGCAATGCGGCCATTGAAATGTGGGGAAACCAATATCCTGTTGATGACCTTGAAAAAATTGCCAAAATGATTTTCAGGTACGAGAACAAACCTGGCACCAGTTATGTGAGTGGCAGTCAAGATGCTATAGGCATCGTCTTTCCGGGTTTGAACAGATTGGACTATGACAATGATTATTGGCCGCATCATATTGAATCCGTGTTGGACGATGATATTTTGGATTTCATTGAACAGCATATCTACATGTATCAATTATTTCCTCGAAAAGAACAATTTGATGTGCTATCAGACACACAAATCAACGCCGAAAATGCTAAAGCATTGAGTCTTGCTGCTGATGATTGTTGGAAAGCCCTGCTGAAAAAAGATCTTACCGCATGGGGAAAAGCCACTACGGACAGTTTTAATGCACAGATCAAAATGTTCCCGCACATGGTTGACCTGGAGTTGCTTGAAGTTCTGGACTCGTTCAAAAGTCAAGTGTTGGGTTGGAAATTATGCGGGGCTGGTGGTGGCGGTTATTTTGTGTTTATCAATGACAAACCTATCGAGAAAACGTTTGGCATTCATATTCGAAGAACTATATAATATTTTGATTAAAAGATAGTTATGAAAGTAATCGAGAAAAAACACCTTGTTCCTTTTATTTTGGTAACCTCCTTGTTTTTCTTGTGGGGATTAGCAAATAATATGACGGACACACTGCTTGCTGCATTCAAGCGCATCATGTCGATGAGTGACACACAGACTTCGATGATTCAGCTTGCTTTTTATGGCGCTTATTTCTGCGTGGCCTTTCCTGCAGCATTGTTTATTCGCAAACACTCATACAAGGCAGGTGTTGTTTTAGGCCTATGTCTATACGCTCTTGGAGCCATGATGTTCCTGCCGGCAGCCAAGGTCGCTTCGTACGGCTTCTATTTGGTCTCCATCTATGTGCTCGCATGCGGGTGCAGTGTTTTGGAAACCACGGCCAATCCGTATATTTTAAGTATGGGTGACCCCGAAACCGCCACTCGGCGCCTCAACATTGCACAGGCATTCAATCCATTGGGATCTATTTCAGGAATTTTGCTCAGTCAGGCTTTTATCTTGAGCGATATTTCATTGTATTCAATATCAGGAACTTATTTTGGCTTGGGCTGTGTCTTGGTAGTGATCATGGTGGTGATGCTGTGCATATCAATGCCGGAAGGGAAGGATGGCACATCCGAATCTTCGCAAAACCATTGGCGCTCTTCCTTAAAACGCTTGGTCTCTAATCGAAAATATTGTTTTGGAGTCATTGCCCAGTTTTTCTATGTGGGGGCACAAATAGGCGTGTGGAGTTTCACCATTCGTATAGTGATGAATGAGTTGGGTATTTTGGAAAAACCGGCAGCGACCATTTATCTTATTAGCATCATCGGCTTTTGTGCATCAAGATTTATCTACACTTGGCTGATGAAGTATTGTAAACCCTCCAAATTGCTCGTTTTCGGTTCAATTGCGGCGTTGCTGTGTACTCTTATCGTTGTATTTACCGCAGGGACGGGATGGGTGATGGTAGTGGCATTGATACTTGTCAGTTTCTTTATGAGTTTGATGTTCCCCACCATCTATGGCATAGCGCTTGGCGATGTGGAGAATCCGTCTCAAGGTGGCTGTCCTGGAGATGCCAAAATTGGTGCCAGCGGCTTGATTATGGCCATCTTGGGCGGTGCAATATTAACACCCCTTCAAGGGATGGTCTCTGACAATTGGAGCATCAATGCCTCTTATATGGTGCCGGCTTTCTGCTTTTTGGTGGTATTGCTGTATGCGCTTTATGTGAACAGAATGGAAACCAATAAAGCTTAAACGCTATGAAAAGATATTGTCAGACCCTTAAATTGCGCGAAAATCCGGAATTGATTGCCCAATATGTGGAGGAACATGCCCATGTATGGCCCGAGATCAAGGCGGGCATCCGCGAAGTCGGCATACTAGATATGCAAATATATATCCACGGCAACACTCTGTTTATGATTATGGATACCGTTGATGACTTTGACTGGGAGAAAGACAACGCTCGGCTTGCCCAACTTCCTCGTCAGGCGGAATGGGAAGCGTATATGTCCAAATATCAGCAGGCAGAAAAAACTGCCACCTCAGCGGAGAAGTGGCAGTTAATGGAAAGGATATTCAAATTATAGAATACTATACCGTTTGTGCTTTGCGTCTTCTGTAGATGGCAAGTCCTGCGCATCCTGCGATTAAGCAGATGCAAACAATTGATGCGGCAGCACTGATTTTGTTACCCAGCATTCTGGCGTATGGAGTATAATTGAACTCGATTTCGTGCTGACCTGCGGGCACCACCATCGTTCTCAGGATATAGTTGGAACGGAAGTGTGGAACTTCCTTGCCGTCAATGTGGGCCGTCCAACCGCCTTTGTCATAGAACACCTCGGAGAAGACCACCAATTGCTCTTTGGGGGTGCTAACCGTGTATTTCAACTTGTTCGGTTTGCAAAGCGTGTTTACAATGGTGGAGGCAGAATCTCTTGTAAAATCTTTGCCTTCCACATATTGGGCGTAACGTTTGTCAACAATGGCGGTATTTTTCAGGTCGGTATTTGCGATTGCCAAAATCTCCTCATCAGGATTGGCCACCACCTTGACGTCATTCACAAACCAAGCATTGCCGAAACGGTGCGGGTTTTGCAGAGGCAGAGTCCTTCCTTCACCAACCGGCACTATCACATACTTCGTGTTCAGCATGTTCAACACTTGGTATGAAGAGTCCTTTGTTTCTTGGATATTACCTTGAGTGCGAATGATTTCGCGATAGAGATTCTGCATTTGGTCGCTGATATAGAAATCGATCATATCTTGGTAGCGGCGCAGTTTAGCAGGACTGTAGCCGCCTATGGATTTGTGGAAATAGGAAGTCTGCGATTCGTTGAATGTATTGGATGCCAGATTGAGAACACGGTAGTTGATGTCCTTATCTTGCAGGATGGCATTGTCCGTTTCGCTAGCCACGATAGGGGTTTCCGCTTTCTTTTTAGAGACGAAGTGATCGTTGTTGAGGTAGCGCTGTGCAACCGGCCACATGTCTGCCAAAACAAGAACGCAGAGACATACGGTAACAATCCACTCTTTTTTCAGCACATTTTTCAAGTAGAGAGCCAGAACACCGAAAGCAAGTGCGATGAACACGAGGGAACGGAAAGCATCTTTCATCAGCATGGATTCCCTGTAATTGACGAGAATGCCCATGATGGAATCCACCCTGCCTTGGTCGAAGCCGGCAGAGAGCAGTTGTTGTTGGAAGCTGGCATCGCCCGCACCTGTGAAAGTGAACACGGTTTTGCCGAGCAGCATGACCAGCAGGCAAAGTCCACCGGAAATGGCAGCACTGATCCATGTGAACTTCCAAGCTTTTTGTTTGTCGATTTTCCCACTGAAGATATCTTTAAGTGCGAACATGCCGAGTATGGGCATGGCCACGCCGGCGATGGTGAGGGCCATGGACGGTGTTCGGAACTTGTTGTACATGGGCAGATGGTGGAACAGCCATTCGTTGACAGGCATGAGATGGCGGCCCCATGCCAGGACAAAGGAGATGATGACCGCGGCAATCACCCACCATTTTTCTGGACCTTTCACCACGAATAGTCCGAGGATGAACAGGAAGCAGACGATGGCGCCCACATAGACAGGCCCGGCGGTGAAGGGTTGGTCACCCCAGTAGGTGGGCAGATAGGGTGATCCGTAGCCGGCGTTGCGCAGTTCGCGCACGGTGGGGTCGCTTTTTTCCAGAAGGGTATGTCCGCTGCCGTAGCAGTTGGGTACCAGGAGGGTGAATGTTTCCGCCTTCCCGTAACTCCATGAGTAGGCATAGTCTATTTCAAGACCGCCCTCGTTGGGCTTAGTTTCGGATCCGTCCTTTTGCGGGGTAATGGTCAGCTCAGACCCGCCACGCATGGTGTCCTTGCTGTAGGCGTAAGAGGAGTAGAGGTTACCCGCGCTTGGGAGAACACCCAATATGGCGGCGAAAAGCAACAGAACGGAGGCTTTCACGAAGGAGGAAAACTTCTCTGTCTTGCGAACCGCCCCTACGATGTAATATACCAGATAAGCCACCATCACGCAGCCGATGGTGATGGCTGTGTAGTAATCAATCTGCAGGTGACTGCGTGCGATGAGACATCCCACAAAAATCATGGTCACCAAAAAGCCGGCCAAATATTTTTTCCGATAGGCTAAAATCACACCTCCGATGGCAGGGGCCATAAGCCCCATGGCGTACGCCTTGGTGATGTGACCAGCATCAATCACAATCACATTATAAGAGGCCAAAGCGTAAGCGATGGCACCCAACAGGGCCAACCACCATTCCGAGCCGATGCAAAGCATAAAAATATAAAAACCTATGAGATAGGTGAAAAAAATGCCGGCATTGTGATATCCGAAACCACCACGAAGAATATTGTTGATGTTTCCGAAAATGTTGAAGGCGGGTTGTCCATATAACGTTTCCGTCGGCATTCCGCTGAACATGGAGTTCATCCAGCCGGAATACTCCCCTGATTCTTTCTGATAATCTTTCACCTCTTTGGTCATGCCTTCCACACTGACCATATCGCCTTGTTGCATTCCTTTGCCGTCAAAGACAACCGGGCTGAAATAGACGGCAGTAAGCAGATACATGATGGCAATGGCACCGACATGAGGGAGGATTTGTTTAATAACCTTCTTGAAATCAATTTTTTTCATATTATTTCGTACTATTGTTTTTCATTTCTTCGAAAAGATTCTTCCATTTTTCGATGAACTTGTCAATGGTAAAGTTCTGACTGGCCTCCTTTGCATTGAATTGCATTTTCTGCAATCGGTCTTCATCCAGCATCAGATTTGCGAGACAATGGTAAAAAGCATCCATGTCGTTATTGGGAATGAGTATCCCGTTGTAATGGTCTTGGATGATGTCTTTCAGTGCCCCAAAAGCGTTAAAGGCCAGTACGGGCACCCCCATCTGTGAGGCTTCCATCATCACCATAGGCCACCCTTCTAAGCAAGAAGTCATCAGAAAAATGGAAGCTTTACGATAATATTCGACAGGATATTGAAGCCCTGTAAAGGTCACCCGTTTGAGGTTCAGTTTTTTCTCAAGATAGCGATAGTAGTTCATGAATTCCCCGTCCCCGACCAACGTCAGAGTCCAGTCGTTCAATTGGTTGTTCTGTTCGATTTTTTTCCAAATCTTTAATACTAAAGATATCCTCTTAGCAAAATCGTCGAAACGCTGCACGACAACTACGTTTTTCTCTTTTTTAAGAATATCTTCGTCGTTGATGATTTGGTTGAATGGCAGGCCATTGCCGATAGCGGTGAATTTGTCTACCACCTCTTTGGTCTTTTTCAGACCAGCAATCCGGCAATAATCATCCAAATAATATTGGGATAAAAGCACCACCTTGTCGCAATTGTCGTAGGGAAGCCGGTATTTTTTTCGTACGAGCAAATCAGAAAAAGGCCTGACAACAGGTTTGAATAGGGAGATGAACCATCGGTAGAGTTCCAATTTAGTATTTCCGTGATGAGAGATGCTAAACATCACTCGTTCGAACGTTCCATAAGTTTCAACTTCAAAACCTGGATACATGTGAAGTTCGTATACAAGTTTGATGCCAAGTTCTTTTGTGACTTTATACATGGAAGCGAGGGTGAACAAGTTCTCTTTCCTAAGAAAGTTCACTTCCACAATGTCAATGCGGTTTTCACACAAGAATTGTTTGAATTCATTTTCATTGAGCGGGGATTGCAACTTTATTCTTCCAGCAAATTCTGCAAGTCTTTTATCCGATGGTATATCATTGAAATAGCCAAAGAAGCAGTTGTAATCAAGGTCTTCCGTGAAGCGTCGCGTCAAAGCGTAAATAACCCTATTGACACCTCCCGAGATATCTGGGGAGCAGTTGTAATTGTTGATGAATAAAATGTTCATATTATTTCTTATTTAAAGCGTTCATTAAATAATCTATGACTTTTTGTGATGGCATCACCCCGTCTTTTGGCAGCAAATACTCGTTGCAGAACGACTCTCGGGTCTCGCGCATGGTGTCGTCCCCTTCGAGTACGACATGGTTGATAAAATCCTCTATCTGCTCCATGTTTTCCGCATGATAGTGCATGTCGAAACATTTTTTTCCAAAAGGATTCCAATGAGATAGCACTTGCGAATCCCGTACCATAAACAGTGTCGGTTTTTTGGTGTATAGGTATTCGGCCGTAAAGGAGGCGCAATCATGAATCAGGGCATCGGAGGTCTTGAAAAGATCCATATAATAACCCTGCTCGAGCTGAGTGTTCTCCATATCTTCCCATTTTTTGTAATAGGTTTCGGTTTTTTCTTTCCCCCACAAATTGATGAGTTTGAATTTCAAAACAGGGTGTGGTTTGAAGGCAAACTGCACCCTGTCTTCGTATTTCTTCGCCAATTCAAGCATCAGGTCGCAATATACCAAGAAATTAGAAAAATTGAACAGGTAGTCCACGGTATGGTGCGGGGCCCAGATGATTCTTTTCTTCGGTCGGTTTTGGGGCTTCCAAACATCTTTGGGATGATAGTTCGGATCCATCAGTTTCTCTGTAGCCAGTGCGCCAACCACGAGAGCGTTGTCACCCTTGCACAAAGAATACTGTTCGGCGAACCCTTTCTGGAACTTCGTTTCCACTAAAAACTTCCATAGTAAATTATTGAATGGGAGATTGTAGTTTGTACGGTAGATATCGATGCAGGTAATTCCATAAGGGGCGTATAATGTGAGTTTGTCTTTGAATTTGTAAATGTGATATTGGGGCAAGGTGTCTTTGTAGGGTTTGGAGAAGAAAACAATGTCTGGATTCAGCTTTTTCCTGACATTGACCCATTTTTTCTTTTCGAAATCGAATGCGCATAAATAGTTATATTTTTGTTCCTGGGCAAAAGACACGGCTTTCTGCATCACATTGAGGCACTCTGCCTTGTCATAGAACAAATGTACGTTGAAGGGGGACACGACTACTGTAGGTTCAAACTCGTCGGATTTTTCCATTAGTTTGTATAGGGAATCGTATTTCCAAACAGATTCGTTTTGTAAGAAAAAGACAACCGAGAATTTTTTCTTGAGAGAATATTGGACTTTACATCTTTCTTGCAATTTCCGGACTCGTCGGATTTCCCTTTTCTGGAAAGATGGGAAGAGGGCAATGAAAAAATCATGAAAAGCGAAGGACTTGTATAGAGTGTCTAAGAACGAAATTCCTTTTAATACCTTGATTTTATTAATAACAGACATGATATTGTTCTATTTTCATTTTTCTAATTTTCTATACTTTATCCCCATATTGGTAATCACTGAAAGCCATTTTTAATTTCTGACAAACAACAATGAAAGCAGGTTATAAGATTAAACAAGCTAAAACTATACTAAAACTATCACGTACAACCATCAATTTTTCTTGATTTTAACATCCACCACCTGCAATGCACGTCAGAAACCAATGCGCTGAGCGAAATTCTTGTTGATCCAACGCTTGTACAGAAAGGCAATGGTGTGTGTGTGATATTGTGATATTCAAAAAGAATTCGCAGTTCAAATGCGAATGGATACTCTACATTCAATTTATCAAGAGTGCTTATTAATGGCATCTGTGCTATCTTTTCATTTGTTTTCTAATGACAATGTTTTGTCCGTCAAGGCACAGTTCTTGTGGGTTAATAAGATTGCAAATTACTTCAGCGACTTCTTCAGGTTGCATAATGGTGGTTGGATCTTCATCTGGTGCCAATCGACGACGTAATTTGGTAGCACATCGTCCAGGAGACACGCAATAAACCATGATGCCATATTCCGAGAGTTCAGAAGTGAGTGTTTCCGACATGGAAATAACTGCCGCCTTTGAAGAGGCGTAGCTCAACCATCCAGGTCTCGGAGTCATGCCTGCTGTCGAGGCAACATTAAGAATTTTACCCCCGTTTTTTCTCATATACTTCACACATTCGCGCATAAACATGAAAGGAGCATACACATTTACTTTGTATGTTAGTTCAAAGCTTTCCAATGATGTAGAAAGCAAGGGCTGGGGATCTGTATAGCCAGCAATATTTAATAATGCCATAATGTTTCCTTGTTCTGCATCAATTTTTTCAACCAATTGAGGGATGTTCTCAGGGTAGGAAAGGTCAATATGATAAAGACACAATGCTTCTTCTGGCATGTATTTTGCCATTTCCATTTTGGTCTGAATCATATCATCGTCATTGCGCCCTATAAGGGCGTACTTATTGAAAAAACCTTTTTGTGCCAACATAATGGCTGTCGCCTTGCCAATGCCAGATCCTATTCCGGTAATAACACATGTAGCCATAATCTTATTTCCTTCTACTAAACTCCTCGTTGTATATTTGCTCACCAGCAAGCATATCTATGCGAGTGGTAAGTTTTATGTCATAGTCCATGCCTTCTACTATCTTGATCGGAACCTCAGGATGGTAAAAGAATATCATACCGGCATCTTCGGTGAATTCACGACCTTCAGAGGCGGCTTTCTCGTGAACATTCTTTAATAAGGAAGTTTCAAACTTCTGCGGCAACTGCACGTTGACCAGTTCCTTCCGATCAGTTAAACCCTCTACATAATCATGACCTTTCAGCACGGTAAAAGGTATGCTGGAACCAAATGTCGCGTTACGTTCCTTAATGCTGATAAGTCGTTCAAAATCTTCAACCTTAACAAAAGGGCGTGCGGCTTCGTGAATAATGACATCATCTGTATTTACCAAAGCCAATCCGTTACGCACAGATTCTTGTCTGGTGATTCCGGCGGGTGCATATCGAATATTCTTGCTTATCGAATACTGCTTGGCCATTAGACTTATTGTGGCCTCAAATTCTTTAACACACACTATTATTATCTCATGAATGGTCTCAATTCTATCAACACGTTCAAGAATGTGCATGATTATAGGCTTACCCGCAAGCAACATATATTGCTTTGGAATGGCGTTGTGCATCCGTAAACCAACTCCGCCACTTAACAGTAGAAAAGTGAATTTTCCTTGCATTTTATAAAAACATATTTTAACCAACCCTCAAATTCTTCGGGACCTTTTTCAACGCGGCAAAGATACAACTTTTTCCCGCTCACTGGCACCGCAACCAAATTTCCAACAGCAAATAATACACGGCGATATAAACCGTTCAACGTGTAATTACACATAATTGCACGAATTAGCGAATTGTTCCAGCCTATCACATCATAACAATCCGTATATTCTGTCGTAATTTTCTTCTTTAATTCTTCATAAAGCCCCTTTTCTTATACTTGGTTGCGAGGCTCAAACGAGTTTTCATAATAAAAATCACAACACGACGTGCCAAGGTTTGTTCAAAACGTCGGTTCTCAGCTACCTTTTTACAACCCAGCTTTCAATGTTCCGGGTCTCTGACGAGAAATTCACCCCCACCTTCACAATCTCTTTCTCATCCTGGATGAAAGGCAGTGCATATTCGCGACTTTCGATTTGGGCGAGGGCCTGTTCGGCGGTGCCGTCGAACTTGAACTCGAACACATAACGGTATTGCTGCGTGGCCACCACCATGTCGATTCGGCCTTTTGAGGTGTGATATTCCGCCACCGTGTAATACCCCATCAGTCTGCAAACCGTGAACATCACATTCTGATAATGGTTCTCAACGTCCCTTATCAGCTCATACGGGGTGCCGGCGAAAAAGGACTGCATACGCTGCATGAAACCCTCAATGTCTCCACGCCGAAGGTCTTTGACGAGATGTTCGAGACAGGAATCCGACCGGTCGCTGCTGCCACCTACGTAACTCGGCAGGAGGAAATGCAAAAAACTCTCCTCTACTTCGCGGTTGGGAAACCCCAAACGGTAACTGGAGAATTCCTTGTCATAACCCTTGATGGTCAGGTAGCCTGTCTGATAGAACAACGCTACCGGCTCGTCGTAGATGGATTCCTTGCTGGCTAATGTGCGCGTGGTCAACTCTGCTGTAGAAAAACTTTGCAAGTCGTAGTTGCCGGCACGCAACAACTTTACTAAAAATGTCGGAGTGCCCGTAGAAAACCAATAGTTGTCAATATTGCCCGAACTCAGCGCATTGAGCAGACTGAACGGATTGTATATGTCAACAGCCATCTCTTTGGAGAAATGGTAGCCGTCATACATCTGACGCAGATGATATTTGACCTCTTCCGCCGTGGTCTCCGTATGTTTGGCTATATTGTCTATTCCCTCTGCAAAGCAACGGTCAATTTCATCGGAGGTGATGCCACAAAGATCCGCATACCGCCCGTCAAGCGAAATATCAGCCAAGTTGTTGAGGTCACTGAAAATACTCACATGCGAGAATTTCGACACACCGGTTAGCATGGCAAAACGGATGTATTCGTCGCAGCTCTTCAGGTTGCCATAAAAGGCTTTCAAGATATTGCGATAATCGCTCTGAAGGGAAGGATTGTCGATGGCCTGCAGGAGAGGCTTGTCATATTCATCAACCAGGATGACGACTTTTTGGGTTTCAGATTGTTTTGCGGCCCGAAAAATCACCCCTTTAAATCGACTGGCAAGAGTGGTCTCCCCCTCACCTTTACCATAAAGAGACTCCCACTTTAACAGCGACAGATTTAACATGGAAATCAACGAGTCCTTTTCTGTATATTTTTCGGCATTGAGGTCGAGATAAAGCACGGGATATTGCCTCCACTCTTTCTCCAACTGCTCTATGGCCAAGCCCTTGAAAAGTTCGCGTTTGCCTTCGAAATACGCCTTCAGTGTTGAAAGGAGCAGGCTCTTGCCAAAACGTCGAGGGCGGCTGAGGAAATAATACTTTCCTCCCCCTACGAGGTTATAAATGCGCAGGGTCTTGTCCACATATGCATAGCCTTCTTCGCGCAGGCTCTTAAAATTCTGTATTCCTATAGGGTATTTCATAGTGCAAACTTTCCTTATTCTCGAAAGACTTTCCAGGCGGCAAAGATACATTTTTCCATAAAATGGAAATCATAAAATGGCAAAAATATTGAGTGCTCACCGCACCACCGTCACACTTGTATTCGCATGCTGCCGCTTCCTGCCGGAGGTGGCGCAGTAGTAGTCGATGGCGCAGTAGAACACCCCGTTGGAGACGCCCTCGGCATCCCAGCTGAGCGAGTCGTTGCTCTCCTGTCGGTAAACCCGCTTGCCCCAACGGTCGTATATTTCCATGGTCAAACCGAGGAAGTCGCCCTCCAACCGCGGAGTGAAGACGTCGTTGAAACCGTCACCGTTGGGTGTGATGACATTCGGCAGGGTGATGGTACACGGCCGACCGTCGAAACGGAAATGGTTGTCGGTGATATCACATTCGGCCTGCAGTCCACCATACTGCGCCGTACCCTGCCCGTTGTCGTTCACGACCAAGTCCAAAGGGTAGGGGTCGTTAAAATTTTTGAGCCCGTTCAGGTCGTATGCCAGCTGAAGGGTTGCGCATTCGCCCGGTTGGAGGCTCTGGGGAAACTCGTCCGTTTGGACACATTCGCCCAGATGGGTGTAGAGCGAGATGTATAGGGGCGCGGCAAAGTCGATCGTCCCTGTATTGCAGACTGTGAGATCAAGGGTCATCACATCGCCTTCAACGGTCACCTGGGGTTGGCCGTCGATGGACACGTTGGCTAATGACATGAAGAGTCTGCCATACTGGTCGATGGTGGTAGCCTGCTGGAGGAAATTGTTGAAGGGCCGTCGCACTATGCCCTGCGGGTCGGTGAAGGTGGTGGCGGGATTGAAGTTGTCTGCCGGTATGGTGAGGTCGTTGTTGACGTTGATAACATTGTATGCGTGCTGGCTCCAAACTTGCCTGGCCGGAGCCCATCTGACATTCGCTGGACTTTTGAAGACCACCAGCTTGGCGTGCATATCGTGGTCGTTATCGTATGTACTGGATGAGGCGATGATCTCTGCTTGGCCGTCTTTGTCCAAATCCACAATGGCGGGATAGTCGGTGGCGGTGGGGGCTTTGCAGACGAAGGAGGATTTGTTGTTGCCAGTGATGCCGTCGATGATGCGCATGTCAGACTCATCGCGGTAAACAATC
>JAGCCZ010000034.1 GCA_017651425.1 Bacteroidales bacterium | reverse complement strand
GGGATAACATTGAGACGAGGTTGTGCGTTGCTCGCCGCGAAACGGGTGTGGGGTTCGACGAGCCTGCGTGAGGGATTGAAGCGGAAATGATTTTGGTGGGAATGCGTCCCCTGGCGAGACGGAGGTTCCGCTTGACGCTTCGCGTCTCGCGGAATGGTGGTGGATTTTAAACCAAAATCATTGGAGCGGAAAGCCCGACGGCGCGGCGGCATTTTATGGCGTGTGCGAATGTGACATAATTCCCGCCGCCGCGCCGGCACGCCCAAATCAAAAAAAAGATGCAAAAGCCTTGATTTGTGCCATCAGGTATATAATTCCCTTTTTTTTTGGCCCCTTTTTGTATTTTTGCGTCATCAATCAAAAACGAAGAGAATGCGCTCACAGACTTTTTGGGAAAGGACCTATCACAGGAACATCGCCAAGATGATTGGCGTCAACCTCCGTTATGTGGGCGACCGTGCGGTGGCAGAAGACCTTGCGCACGACGCGATTCTCAAAGCCATCGAGAAATCGGGAAGCTACCGTCACCTCGGCAGTTTCGAGGGATGGCTGATGCGGCTCAACCTGAACAACACGCTGGACTATCTGCGCCGGCAGCCGCACTTTTTGTCCATCGACGATGCCCCCGATTCCGTCATCGTAGAGACGTGCCACGGCGCGTCTCCGCGCTCCGAAGATGTCACCGAATCGGAAATTCTCGATGCCATTTGCGCCCTGCCCGAACGCCAACGGGTGGTTTTCAATCTTTATGTCTTTGAAAAACAAACCCATAAGAAAATCGCCGACAAACTCCAGATTGGCATAAGGAGTTCAAAACGATATTTGTCGGAGGCACGAACACAGCTTCAGCAAATTCTGAAAGATAAACAATCGACCAAAAAATCAGGCATTATGATTATACTGATGATGATTACGCGTCAAAGTCACGCCATTGATCGCCTTTGTCTTGCCAAACTGAAAAAAATGGCAGTGGCTCCTGTCACACCCTCCCCATTGGCATCGCTGGATTGGGCTGCCGTTCCAAAGTCCTCCCTTTGGCTCACACTCTCTGCCGCCAAGGCACCTGCCATCGCCACAGGTGTGGTTGCCACTGCCGTGACCGGCTCCGTCGTTGCATGGCAGTCGCAACCCGCACCCACACCCGCAGCCCCGACCCCGCAGGAGACGGTGGCAACCACGTGTGTTGCAACCGATACCGCAATCGTTAATACCGATACCGCCGTCGTAGGGACGTGTAATGGCGCGTCTCTACCGGAACCCCCATATCCTGACCAGCAAGTAATAGGAACCGAATCATCTGTTTCACCATTGCCCGAAACGTCCGCATCCAACGTTGTAGAGAAGTTTCGTAAAACGTCCCTACCTTCGTATCATAGCCTGAGGAAGTTCGAGCGCAACGGCTACTACGGTCTCCAAGACGAAAAAGGAAACATCGTGGTATATCCGAAATATTCGAAGATACAGCCGTTTGACGAATACCGGACCGGCTGGGCAATGGTGGAGATATTCGGGTTCAAGGGGTTTGTGGACTCCTCCGGCAAAGAGGTGGTCCCCGCACAGTACGGCGAAATCTGCAAGTTCGGTTTCTACCGCGACGGCTGCGCATTAGTGCGGAAAGGAAACTTCTACGGTTTCATTGACTTGTCCGGAAAAGAGGTGGTGCCCGTGACACATAAAAAAAGCGACCTTATCCCGTAGTCTTACGTCTCAAGTCTAACGTCATCAATAATCATTTCAATGAAAAGAGCAGTTTTAATTATCTCGATTTTATTGTCAATCAATGTGCTAACAGCGCAATCACGTATCTATGCCGATTTGGAGCCCTTTACTGTCGTGGACATAAACTTCGTTGGGGACGTGGTCATAAAACAATGCGCCACAAGTAACGAAGTGACCATCGAGGCCAATGACTACAAATTCATTGAGCACACCCACGTTGTAGTTTCTGACGGAAAACTGTCTATCTATATGGATAATAATACGTCTCTTGGAAAAAAAGACAATATCCGGATGGAGATACGGCTGACCCGTTTGGAGAAATTGACCCTGCTTGGCGCAGGTGATGTAAAGGTGGAAAAGAGAAACGAGCCGAACCTGACGATTATCAATTCGGGCGTGGGCGAATGCACCCTCCAATGCCTGAAAATCGAAGGGTCATTGGAACTGCACAACAAGGGTGCAGGTGACATCAAGGTCTCATCTCCCGATCCCATCCGGCAACAGACCCTGCTCATCAACAACTCCGGCGCAGGTGGCGTGTACATTTTGGGGAGCCACGTCAGCAATTCATTAATCGTCAACAATATGGGAGCTGGCGACGTTTCGGTGAACCTGATGAGCATCCCCACCGATGAATTGATTCTCCAGAACAAAAGCGTGGGAGACATCATAATTCAAAATGTTTTGGCAAAAAGGTTGGAGTTGCGCATCCTGAGTACGGGCAATTTGAAGATGATGAACGGCAAAGCGGAAGAGATGACGTTGGAAAGTGTCGGTGTCGGAAATGTCCACCTGCTGTTGAAAGTCGCTAACGCGCACATCACGCACGGCGGTGTGGGCAACATCATAGCCACCGTGACGGGGACCGCCTACCTCACTGAAAAATCCGAGCTGGGGAAGGTTACCATTCACGGCGGCGGGAAAATCGTAAAGGAAAAGCCTTGAATCCGACACCGATGAAGTTGCATATAACGACTCCTGTTCACAATCTCAACGCAACACTCTTTTGTTTATTAACACACATATTATCAAATATTTGTAGATGTACAGATATTTGAAATCGCAGATTTTTTTACAAAGATTTGAAGATTTTTTCTGGAAGAATCGCAGATTTTCATAAAATTAAGACGGAAAAATGTAATTTTGCATTTCGATAGTTGTAGGTGCCATTATCGCTGTTTTAGCCAGTTGGGTGACCCTACGACGAATTAGATGTTCAAATTGAAAAGATGTATCTTTACACCATTAGAATGATAATACCCTTTTATTTACCACTTATAACCCTATCATGAAAAAAATCCCTTTATTAATATTTGTCCTGTTTCTGACCACAGCTCTTTTTGCTCAAAACTGCGCTTATGTCGAGCCTATGCGGGCGGCAATCATATATGCCAATTACCATTGCCCTTTGGTTCTCCATAGCGATGGTAATTCTGAAAACCTCACGGTGGTTGCTTCCGCCGGACGCATCGAGCAGGAGGGTGACCGCTATTATCTGATTACGCCAGACTCTATGATAGGGAAATTGGTGACAGTTTCCATTCTCGACACCAAAACAATGAATGAGATAGGCTCTTCAAAATACCGGGTGTATAAGGTGCCGGATCCCTTTCCTGTCCTCGGTGCAAATGTCTGCAATCCCCACAAAACCTTTTGCACAGCGGAAGAGATGTTGAAATACCCCATATTAAGAGCACCTATGCACGAAGGGTTTGTTTACGATATTAAATGGAAGGTGAAATCCTTCAGGATAACCATTATCCGTAAAGGCAAGGTGGTGGTGGATACCGTTTGTACAGGAGACACAATCCCGCAGTCCGTCCAACAGGTTATCCGTAAGCTTCCACCCCGCGCCTCCGTCACATTTCGAGAAATTCAGGTCCACTCTTTTATCGGGGACAGGCAAATTGAGAATATGACGGTTTTCATTGAGTAATTTTTATATAAGAACCTGTAAATCAATATAATACATTTTGCATTGGGTTCACAATTTTGTGGTCCACAAGATTGTGAACTATCTACAATGAGAAAATGTATTTTTGCATTTTCTACTAAAACTGAAAATATATGGTCTCTAATGCTTTCGTCATATTGCTTGTCGTCATAGTTGCGGTTGTGGCAGTGCTATTTGCTGTCGCAAAAATGTTTTCCTCCATCGGGAAAAAAGAAAATGCCAGAAAACGATATGCGGCTGTGATGATTCCAGGTGTGGCTATTCTGACCTTTGTTATAAGCTCTTTGTTGGTAAATACGATTTCCCTATGGATTGTCGGCATGGATCCGATGGGCGAAGATGCCCCGCTGAAACATAGATACGCTTTGTTTTGTCATACAGACACTGACCGTAGTGTAGGAGATATTGTCAATGGACGGAATTTTGGCGTTGTGGATGAGGTGGGTGAATTATATATGGATGGAGACAAAGTTTATGGCTGGCGTTATGACGTTTCAAACCATTGGACAAAGAAAGACTTTGTGTTGGATATGAAAACAGGTCAACTTACGGATGCGTCTGTGGAAGAGACGTGGAAATTAGTGCCAGTACAGCAATTCTACAATGAAAGGATATCGCAAGTGACTAAACCTTTGGGATGGTTTTCGATAATAATAGGTGCCCTCATCTCATTTTTTGCCAGTCGGGAGACCTTGCTTCGCATAAGACGCTCTAATTGAAAAACATGTTAGCAATAATAATCACACCCTATGAAAAAGTTCTTCTTATCCCTTATCATATTTTGCACCGCCCTCGGCCTCTCCGCCCAAACCTTCACCGAGTGGCAGGATCCCGCCGTGTTCGAGGTCAACAAGCTCTACCCGAGGGCCAATATCCCAGACAATAACAGGAGTTCAAATTTTATCAATTATATTGATTGGGGGCTCTCTCCCTTGTGGAAGTTCCACTATGCGCCCAATGCCGATGAGCGGCCGACCGACTTCTTCCGAACCGACTACGACGACAGCGGCTGGGGCACCATCCCCGTGCCGGGCAACTGGGAACTCAACGGCTACGGCGTGCCCGTCTATGTGAACACCACCAACGACTTTGACAACAGCCAATTACCGAAGGTGCCCGTGAAAGGGAATGCCGTAGGTAGCTATAGAAGATGGGTATATATAGCCGACGATTATGACGAACCACTGCAGGTTATTCTTAATGTAGGTGGCGCGAAGTCCTGTTTCTATCTTTGGGTGAACGGCCAGTTTGTAGGCTACAGCGAGGACGCCAAGACCAATTCTGAATTCGACATCACTGAGTTTGTGCACTTCGGGAAAGCTAACCTCATCGCCCTGCAGGTCTTCAAATGGAGTGACGGTTCCTACTTCGAGTGCCAGGATTTCTGGCGGCTGAGCGGCATCGAGCGCGACATCACCCTTTACGTCCAACCCAAAACGCACATTTTGGATTACAAGGTGGTGGCGGATTTGGATTCCACATACAAAAACGGGATTTTGGATGTAGAGGTGACTGTGGAGAATCTGGAAAATTTCTCCTATAACAACACATTCCATGTATCCGTGGAAATGGAAAAACTTGAAAATTTAGGGACTAATAATTATTCGCCCCTACGGAAATCCACGGAAATCCAATTCCAAAATTCATGCAAACAAACCCTTCATTTTCGAATGTTTGTCCCAGATGTTAAATCATGGAATGCCGAACACCCCCATTTGTATTCCCTTTGGTTAACCTTGGAAGACGACAAGGGAAATACCATTGATGATGCGGCAATTTATGTTGGTTTTCGCAATATCAAAATCGAAAACGGGCTTTTGCTGGTGAACGGTGTACCAGTGACCATCCGCGGGGTGAACCGCCACGAGCACGACCCGAAAACGGGCCACGTGGTCTCCAAAGAGCGTATGGAACAGGATATCCTGCTGATGAAGGCCAACAATATCAACACGGTACGCACCAGTCATTACCCCAACGACCCCGAATTTTACAACCTGTGCGACTATTACGGTCTTTACGTCATCGACGAGGCCAATGCCGAGTCGCACGCGCAGGGCTACGGGGAGAAGTCGTTGGCGAAACGCGCTGATTTCAAGGAGGCTACGGTGGCGCGCGTCCGTAATATGTATGAGCGCGACAAGAACCACCCGTGCATCATCGTCTGGTCGTTGGGCAACGAGTCAGGCAACGGCGTCTGCTACGAGGCCGCCTACGACTGGCTGAAGGGCAAGGACAGCAGCCGCCCCGTGCAGTATGAGCGCGCCCTCTACGACCGCAACACCGACATCGTGGCCATTATGTACCCCTCGGCGGACTACCTCGCCCGCTACGCCCGCGAGCCGCAGACCCGCCCGTTCATCATGTGCGAGTACGCGCACGCGATGGGCAACAGCTGCGGCGGCCTCTCCAACTACTGGGACACCATCTACAAGTATCCGCAGCTGCAGGGCGGCTGCATCTGGGACTGGGTGGATCAGGGGCTGCTGACGAAAGATGCGCAGGGCCGGGAGTTCTACGCCTACGGTGGCGACTTCGGGGAGAATATGCCCTCCGACGGCAACTTCTGCATCAATGGTTTGGTGGGTCCCGACCGGAAGCCCCACCCGCAGTTGGCCGAGGTGCGGAAAGTCTATCAGCCCATCAAGATTGAGGTCGTGGATTGGGATTCATTGAAATTCCGCATCATCAACCGGTTCGATTTCAGCAACTTAAACGAATACGCACTATGGTATCGTCTCCGCACAGACGTAGCGCATGAACCGCCTGCCCATCCCGACGAATTCTTATATGTTCCTGGGAAACTAGAACCCAACATTGGACTCATCACCACAAAAGATCCCCCTTCGAGACACATAAATGTTGCCCCGCACGACACGGGTTATTTCACGGTTTCAAGAAAATATTACCAAGAACCATCCATCATCGATACCATCAAGGCTTTGGGCTCTGTGGTTCCGGGACAAGATGTGCTGCTGGATTTCTATTTGACAGAAGGTCACGATGTTAATCCTAAAAACTGGCGCAATCCTATGGGCAAAAAAGTGGTCGCTTACGAGCAGTTCAAGTTGCCCGTACCGACGCGAAAACCGCAAGCTGCCAACTTCGGCTTCTTCACCGACAGCGTGCAGTATCATTGGGAAGACGACACACTGATTGTAAACGTCGGGAAAGTGGAGATTGTGTTTGACAAGGACGTGCATATCACCACTATCAAGAAAGACGGCCAGCCCGTGGTGGTCGATGGTCCGCGGCTCAACTTCTGGCGCCCGCCCACCGACAACGACGAGGTCGATGGTCACGGTGCGTTACTTTGGCGCAGAATCGGGTTAGATAACCTCACTTGGGAAGTGGCAAATATGTCTATGCACGACAGATGGAGCGACGATTTTCTCATCACGGTGTACCGGAATGTGGAAAACGAAAACGGAGAATCTATTTTCAGCGTGTATGAGGACTATCAGGTCAAGCCCAGCGGCGACATTCGCGTCAACTATGAGATTGTCAGGAGCGAATGGGTACCCTCCTTCCCGAAAATCGGAGTGCAGATGAAGGTGTCGGACGAGTTGGTGACCACCGAATGGGTAGGATATGCGCAGGAAACCTACAAAGACCGTCAAGCGTGCGGCTTCTTAGGCCATTACGAAGCACCAACGGACAACCTGTTCCACCATTACGTGCGTCCGCAGGCGGCGGGCAACCGAATGGGGACGAGGTATGTATCGCTTTTCAACAAAGAACACCAGCGGATGCTCTCCGCCCGACTTTCGGCTTGGCATTTGAAGGATTTTCAATTCAGCATTTATCCTTACGATGATGAGAATATAGAGCAAGCCAAACATACTAACGAACTCAAAAGAGCAGGGCACTATACTTTAAATATAGATTATGACCAAGCAGGCTTAGGCACCGCCACTTGCGGTCCGGGTGTCGCCGAAAGAGATTTAGTAAAAGACCGTGTTGTTTCTATGGAATTGCATTTGCAACTCGGTGAGAATGTGTTCTTTGAAGATTTCTTCGTGGATCAGTCCAAGAACATGGATCCTTTGTTTGGTCGATGCATCAATTTTCCCGTAAGAAGAGGTTCTTGGAATCCTATCACGCTTCTCAGCAAGCCCACAACTCCTTACGACAAAGATGCTGACACGATCCTTGTGGACGAAAAAATCGGCAACCCCGCCGACTTCCATGAAGGTTGGTTCGGCTATTTCGGAACACCGATGAAGGTACAATACGAAACGGGGGAATGGACATCCGACTCGCTGACAGTAACCTTGAGTTTCGCACACCACCCGTCGCAATGGGTTTTTATGCCGCAGAGGGTGACGGTGTCGTACTCAAAGAACGGCAAGAAGTACAGCCAGCCCGAGGAGGTCGCGCTGCCCTTCGACCCGGTGTTGAAGGAGAACGACCAGCCGCGGGTCTGCATCCTGCGCCATAAAATCCCGAGCGGCGGGGTGAAATACATCCGCATCGAGGCCGAGCCGGTGGAGAAGCTGCCGGAGTGGCACGCAGCGGCAGGGGAGAAGGCGTGGATCATGACCGACGAGATAATAGTGAGATAATGCATCCATACGGGGCTTTCGGCAAGCACAGGACCTCCACATATAGGCCTAAACGACAAATTTGTACTTTCTCGTTTTTTTCGGGGGAGAAAACGACGAACACATCTAATATTTAGTTATTTTTGCGGTCGCAATTAACACTCACAAAAGAAAAATTCAAAGACATGAAAATTGACATTTTTTTCAAGAAAATTCTTTTTTTAGCCACGTTTTGCCTCTTTTTCGCAGCCGTTCCCACAAAAGCCCAAGTAATCACAGTCTTGGACGGGCAACCTTACACAGAGGATTTTGAAGGAAATGGCTTCAGCCAATGGACCGTGGACTCGACCAATGGCGGCCATTGGTCAGCCTTCGCCGGCGGACAAACGACCGTGTGCGCTTTCTCAGCCCAGTCCATAGGTGATGAAGCCCGGTTGATATCCCCGGTATTAGACATGTCTAACGTGAGCGAAGCCACTTTGGCATTCGCATACGCCATGATGGGATTGTATGATGCGGACATTCTTGAAGTATGTTATCGTTCCTCCGCCTCTGACAGCTGGCATGCACTGGACACCTTCAGCTTCAGCGATTACAGCACTTATTATGAATCAACCTTCAATTTGCCTAATTTATCCTCCACCTACCAAATTTCTTTTTTGGGCCGTTTCATGGGTGGCTTCATGATTTTCATTGACGACATCGAGGTTGCCTCATCCTTGAGCTGCTCCCGTCCCATCAACTTGGAAGCCAGCGACATCACAGAGTCCTCCGCTCTCCTCAACTGGTCAACCACGGGCAACGAGGTCAATTGGACCCTTGAATTGAACGGGGTTGACACAACTGTCGCCAATCAGCCCTGCCTGATCCGCGGCCTGACTCCGAACACCACCTACTCGTTCAAGGTGAAGGCCAATTGTGGAGATGGCGATGAGTCGCAGTGGTCCCTGTCCATCGATTTCACCACACTTTGCGACGTGATTATCGTCACGGACAACAATCCCTACATGGATGATTTCGAATCCTCGGAGGAGTTCGTTTGTTGGCATAACGAAATACTGTCGGGAATCGATTCCTGGGTGGTGGACCCGGGTTATCTCTACCCTAACAACTCCGCCTTTTTCATCTGGTTAGGTGGGCAGGCGAGACTCTCCTCCGCCCCCATGGACATCAGCTCGGTAACCGACCCCATACTCGCTTTCAGACACAAGCAGCCGCAAGGCGTTATGGATGTGGACGAGATGGCTGTCTGGTACAGAAGCTCTACCGAGGAGGACTGGCAACTTTTGAGAAATTACGTTTTACCCACAGACGATTGGGAGACTGAGAACATTACCCTGCCTAATCCTTCTGACAGATACCAGATAGCATTTGTGGGCATCGGGCATGATGCAGAAGGTGTCTATGTGGACGATGTGAAGGTAGGAGCTCGCTCCGTCGTGGGCATTGAGGAAAGACCGGCTATCACGGCCATGGCGTCACCCAACCCCACTACTGGCAGAGTACGGGTGGAGACCAGCATGACCGATGGCACCGTAATCGTCCTGGACATGTGCGGCAGACAGGTGGCGACTTCCATGCTCGTGGATGGACATGCCGACATCGACATGAGCGGCTGTGCGCAAGGGATGTACTTGGCACGAATCTCCGGCACGTCCGGCACCGCAACCATCAAGGTGGTTAAAGAATAGGACACTTCTCAAAAACATCATATCAGGCAAGGCCCTGCGATTTGTCGCGGGGCCTTGTTGTGTATAACACCCTGAACTGTCAATTCGCAAAGCCTCATTTCCCTAATCACACACAATTCTGACATACACGGGCAGGTGGTCGGCGAAGCCGCCGACATAACGTGGTCCCAGGAAAGTGCGGTAGTTTTTCACCCCTCCGTATTTCTCGTCCGGCACGAGCAGGAAGTCGGCGTCAAAAACATGGGGCATGCCGTTGGCTATTTGCAGTCGGCCGTGTCCGTTGAGCAGTCTGCCTGTGACGATGAGCTGGTCCAGGCATCCCCAGAAGTCCTCGTGCTTGTGGGAGCCGACGTTGTTTTGCGCCACAAAGTGGTACATCAGATTAAAGAGAGTATCTTCCGCGAAAGCGGTGCTCTTCAATGGATTTTGCGCCCTAAGGTGTTTCTCCATGCTCTCATCAGTGGGATAGTCGTTGAAGTCGCCCATGAGGAGCACGTTCGCTGTCGGATTGAGGGTTAGGATGGAGTCCACGAGGTGGCGTGCCACGTCGGCATAATAGTTGCGTTTGGGAATGGTGGCCGCATAGCCGCCGAAGCGCGAGGTCCAGTGGTTGACGATGATGTGCAGGGAGTCGCCGCATGGCAGGCGTGCAAGCACATAGAGCAGGTCGCGGTTGCGTGTGTCCGGCTCGAAGGGGAACACCACGGGGACGGCCTCCTCGTGCAGCACGGTCACGAGGCTGTCGCGATAGAGCAGGGCCACATCGACGCCGCGCCGGTCGGGCGAGTCGTGATGCACAAAACGGTATCCGAAGGACTGCAGGGGCGAACGGCGGCACAGGTCGTGCAGCACACGGTCGTTCTCAATCTCGGCCACCCCGACTATGGCCGGCGGATTTCCCCGTCCCATTGCTATCAGCACCTTTGCGATGTTGCTGACCTTGCGGTAATACCTCTTGTAACCCCAATGATAGGAACCCTCCGGAGTGAAGTCATCATCCGCCGTCAGCGAATCGTCGGTCGGATGAAAGAGGTTCTCCACATTGTAAAAGGCCACGAGCAGGGTGTCGGATGTCCCTTGCGCAGCCACCCTTCCGCATAATAATGCGCATAAAGAAATTGCCAGTATCTTCGATTTCATAATAATTTGTTTTAAAAATGCAAAGATATAATAAATACTTAATATAAGGTTGAAGAAAAATTATTTTTTAGCTATACAGATATTGATCACTGGTCTTTGGCGTTGACAATTAAGAAATTAAGAAATTAAGGAGTTAAGAAATTAAGAAATTGATTCCTGCTAACAACCAACAGCCATTAGCCGTCAGCTTTAACTCTTAACTCTTATCTATTAACTCTTAACTCTATTTGAACAGCCCCGACAGGGGCAAGAGTTCGGTAGAAACTTGATTTGGGCCATCAGGTATATTATTCCCTTTTTTATTGTATTTTTGCCCGCGAAAAAAATGTTGAATATGAATGCAAGAATTCGCGAATCCATACTGGAGAGTATCGATGTAAAACAACATATTTTGTCGAACGAGGCGCTGATGGCGCGTGTACAGGCGGCGGCGGATGTGATGGTCGAATCGCTGCGGGCCGGCGGCAAGGTCCATTTCTGCGGCAACGGCGGCAGCGCGGCGGACGCCCAGCACCTGGCAGCGGAGCTCTCAGGCCGCTTCTACTACGACCGTCCCCCGCTCAATGCCGAGGCCCTGCACTGCAACACCTCCTACCTCACCGCCGTGGGCAACGACTACGGCTATGATTTAGTGTTCTCGCGCCTGCTGCGCGGCACCGCCAAAAAGGGCGACGTCATCGTCGGCATCTCCACCTCCGGCAACTCCAAAAATATCCTCGAAGCCTTCAAGGTTGCCAAGGAGATGGGGCTCCATATTGTCGCCATGACAGGCGAGAACGGCGGCCAAATGAAGGATTACGCCGACATTCTCCTCAACGTGCCCTCCACCGACACCCCGCGCATCCAGGAGAGCCACATCCTCCTCGGACACATCTTCTGCGAGTTAGTGGAATCCACGATGTTCCCGTGCGGTTAGTGGTTGGATTTCCGTGATTAGTGAACAGAAAGGGGAGACCCTTCATTTCTTAGTTTCTTAACTTCTTAGTTCGTCAACCATGACCGAAAGTCTGGTGGAGAGGTGATCATGCGTGATGCTGTCCCGAAAGCTGCAGCAGGGCGTTGAACATCTCCACCCCTATGGGCAGCAACTCGTCGGGAAAGTCGAAGTGCGGGTGGTGCAATGGCGGCTGTTCCGTGCCGGAGCCGATGCCGAAGAGCGCCCCTGCAAAATGCTGCGTCAGCAGGCCGAAGTCCTCGCCCCACGAGAAGGGCTGTTCCTTGGTCACATATTCCAGTCCGCACTGTTTGGCGGCTTGCCGCACCTTGTTCACTGCCTCGGTCCTGTTTTCAGAGGCGGCAAAGTACTCTTTCCACACTATATCATATTGTAATTCCGGAGTGCGGGACGTCTCCTCCTGCACAATCTGCTGCAGCTCGCACTTGAGCGCCTGCAGTTGCGCATCCTTCTTGGCGCGCAGCGTGAACCGCAGCACCCCATCGCCTGCGGCGACCCCGTAGGCCACCTCACCCACGCGGAACTGCACCAGCGTGAGCAGCTGGAAGTCTGGCGCCGACATCTCATAGCGATTGAGCGCCAACAGCCGGTCTGTGATGGCACGCGCCGCCGGGTAGGGCGACAACGCCTTGAGGGGCTCGGCGGCATGTGCCGTATGGCCTGTCAACACGATGTCGCAGCTGACCACCGAGCAGGTGAAACTCCCCGCCCTGCAGAGCACCTGTCCCAAAGGTGCGCCCGGAATGTTGTGGAACGCGAACACCTCATCGGGACGGTACTGTTCCAAGATGCCCGTATCCAACAGCAGACGGGCACCCTCGCCCGTCTCCTCGGCGGCCTGGAAAAAGAGCAGCACCCTGCCCTCCTCGGGCGGGTTCGTGTGCAGCAGCTGTGCCACGCCCAACAGGATGGCGGCGTGCCCGTCGTGACCGCACTTGTGCGACACACCGGCGGTTTGAGACGCATACGGCACACCGATGGTCTCCGGCACACGCAACGCATCGAAGTCGCCGCGCAAAAGCCGTGTGGGGCCCGGCACGCCAGAATCGAACACCACCAAGATGTTGCGACTGTTCTCAAACGTGTGGATTTTCGTGGGATTCAACGGACGAAGCTGTTCCAACAGGAACGCCTGCGTGCGCACCTCCTCGCCCGACGGCTCGGCGAGCGTGTGCAAGGTATGGCGGAGAGTATGCAATATCATGATTGTCAAATTATTAAATTATTAAATTGTTAAATTATTAAATTAACAAGAGCAATGGGAATCTGCGGTCACCTATCTACATTTCATTCTTATCAATTTAATAGTTTAGTGTTTTAGCAAATTAAAAAGGGAGCACATGCCGCGCTCCCCTCCTTCAAATATTATATAGGCAAAACAGAACTATTCTTCTTTCATAAGGATTTCAAGCATGGCGAGGGCTGAATCCGCGATGGGAGTGCCGGGGCCGAAGATGGCGGCGACGCCGAGGTCGTAGAGGAACTGATAGTCTTGCGGGGGAATCACACCGCCGACGGTGATCATGATGTCCTCGCGGCCGAGCTTCTTGAGCTCTTCCATCACCTGCGGCACAAGGGTCTTGTGGCCGGCGGCGAGGGAGGAGACGCCGAGAATGTGGACATCGTTCTCGACAGCCTGCTTGGCCGTCTCTTCCGGGGTTTGGAACAGCGGGCCCATATCGACGTCGAAGCCGATGTCGGCATAGCCGGTGGCAACCACCTTGGCACCGCGGTCATGACCGTCCTGACCCATCTTTGCCACCATGATACGGGGGCGGCGACCCTCTCTTTTTGCGAACTCATCGCAAAGGGCAACGGCCTTCTTGAACTTGTCGTTGTCCTGTTGTTCTGCACTATACACGCCTGAAATCAAATTAATTTTCGCTTTATAACGACCAAACACCTCTTCGAGGGCGTTGGAAATTTCACCTAAGGAGGCACGCACGCGGGCGGCCTTGATGGAGAGGTCGAGCAGGTTGCCGTTGCCCGTCTTCGCGCATTCGGTGATGGCGGCGAGGGCGGCCTTGACCTCCTCCTCGTTGCGGTTGGCACGCAGCTCGGCGAGACGCTTGAGCTGAGCTTCGCGCACGGCGGTGTTGTCAACTTCGAGAGTCTCAATGGGAGCCTCCTTGTCGAGCTTGTACTTGCTGACGCCGATAATGGCCTCCTTACCGGAGTCGATGCGGGCCTGCTTGCGGGCGGAGGCCTCCTCGATGCGCATCTTGGGGATGCCGGTCTCGATGGCCTTGGCCATGCCGCCGAGGGACTCGATCTCCTGAAGGTGCTTCCATGCACGATGGGCGATCTGGTGCGTCAGCGACTCCACATAGTAGGAACCGGCCCACGGGTCGATGCTCTTGCAGACCTTGGTCTCCTCCTGGATGTAGATTTGGGTGTTACGCGCGATACGGGCGGAGAAGTCGGTGGGCAGTGCAATGGCCTCGTCGAGGGCATTGGTGTGCAGCGACTGGGTGTGTCCCAACGCAGCGCCCATAGCCTCGATGCAGGTGCGGGCCACGTTGTTGAACGGGTCCTGCTCGGTGAGCGACCAGCCGGAGGTCTGGCAGTGCGTGCGCAGCGCCATGGACTTCGGATTTTGGGGATTGAACTGCTTGACGATCTTGGCCCACAGCATACGGGCGGCACGCATCTTGGCAATCTCCATGAAATGGTTCATGCCGATGGCCCAGAAGAAGGAGAGCCGAGGGGCGAAATCATCGACGCTCATGCCCGCATTGACACCGGCGCGCAGGTACTCGAGACCGTCGGCCAGCGTGTAGGCCAACTCGATGTCGTCGGTGGCGCCGGCCTCCTGCATGTGATAGCCGGAAATCGATATGGAGTTGAACTTCGGCATGTTCTTGGAGGTGAACGCGAAGATGTCGGCAATAATCTTCATGGAGTGCAACGGCGGGTAGATGTAGGTGTTACGCACCATAAACTCCTTGAGGATGTCGTTCTGGATGGTACCGGAGAGCTGGTCCATGCTGACGCCCTGCTCCTCGGCGGCCACGATGTAGAACGACAGGATGGGCAACACGGCGCCGTTCATCGTCATGGAGACAGACATCTTGTCGAGGGGGATCTGGTCGAAAAGGATCTTCATGTCGAGGATGGAGTCAACGGCCACACCGGCCTTGCCGACGTCGCCCACCACGCGCGGGTGGTCGGAGTCGTAGCCACGGTGGGTGGCCAGGTCAAAGGCGATGGAGAGGCCCTTCTGACCGGCAGCCAAGTTGCGGCGGTAGAAGGCGTTGGACTCCTCGGCGGTGGAGAATCCCGCGTATTGGCGGATGGTCCACGGGCGGAAGGCGTACATCATGGAATAGGGTCCGCGCAGGAACGGCGGGATGCCAGCGGTGTAGTTGAGATGCTCCATGCCGGCGAGGTCGTCGGCGCCATATACCTGCTTGACGGGGATTTGCTCCGCGGTCAACCAATCGGCACTAATATGGTGCTCTTGCTCCCATTTCTTGAAATCTTCTTGATTACCAGTGACTTTCTTGAAGTCAACATTGCTGAAGTCTGGACGCATAATACGTATGTATGTGTTGTTTTTTGGGGGTGCAAAAATACAATAAATTATTGAGAAAGCAGATTTTTTTGTTTTTTTTCAATCCAACGGGTTTTTGCATTCTTTTTTTTATTTGGGCGTGCCGGCGCGGCGGCGCGGAAATGCATCCATAATTGCACACACCATCAAATGCCGCCGCGCCGTCGGGCTTTCCGCTCTAATGATTTTGGCTTATTCCGCCGCCGACGATAGGAGGTGGCGGAATCTCCGACTGGCAACGACACTCATTCCCGCCAAAATCATTCCCGCTTCAATCCCTCACG